>JAXHNT010000039.1:0-59920 GCA_034520165.1 Ideonella sp. | reverse complement strand
CCCCCCCCCCCCCCCCCCCCATAGAGAAAGAGAAAGTGTGGGGGGGCCCACATCCTCCCCCCCCCCCCCCCCCCCCCCCAGCGTTTTTTTTTTTTTTTTTTTTTTTTTTTTTTTTTTTTTTTTTTTTTTTAAACGCGCGCGCACACACACACACACACACGCGCCGCACGTGTGGGTGCGTGCGTGCGTGCTATGCTAAGGCGCGCGCGCGCGCGCGCGCGCGCGCGCGCGGGTGCGACGCGCGGGCACGCGCCGCAAGCTCGGCGCGCCCGCCGGTGCCTTTTTTTTTGCCGGGGGGGAGGGGCGCGCCGCGGGCAGGGTGCGCAGGTAGGTGGCAGGTGTGTGTGTGTGTGCACACACGTGGCCGCCTTTCTGTTGAGGGCACACTCCAGGTAGGTGATCACCTGTTTTCCTCCCTTTTGAGCGCTTATAGAGAGAGCTCGCCATGCCATTTCCAGGACGCATTTTTTGGTAAGCGCGGGGGCTGGAAGGCGCGCGGGTGCGCGCGCCGCCGCGGCGGTGGGGGGGCGCGCGCGCGCGCGGGGTAGGCAGGCAGGCAGGCAGGCAGGCAGGTGTGGCAGTGGTGCGCGTGGCAGAGGCGGGGCAAGGCAAGGGGCAAAGGGCGCGCGCGCGCGGGGCGCGGGGCGCGCGCGCGCGCGCGCGCGCGCGCGCGCGCGCGCGCGGGGGGGGGGGGGGGGGGGGGGGGGGGGTAACGCGCGCGCGCGCGCGCGCGCGCGCGCGCGCGCGCGCGCGCGCGCGCGCGCGCGCGCGCGCGCAGGTGAAAAGGGGGGGGGGGGGAATGTGTATCCAACAACGTAATCACATCACTGAATGATCACATCACCAACAGATCACCTGATTGAGCGCCTCCTCCTCCTTCCTTCTTGCAGTGGTGCCTTGCAGCAGGGGGACATGGCTTCGGGCTTTCTCATCTTTGATCGCGTGGTCTCTGGCAACGAGTCGGGTGGGCCGAAGCTATTTTCTGCGGACGCCCTCAGCAGTTACTCCGAGCAGATCGGCATGTCCGTGGATACGCCGCAGGTGCAGAACATGGTGGACCGGATGATCACGGCCAACCTCATCTTGCGGCAGTCCCATGGCGTGTACGCGGTGGCGGACCCGTTTGTGCGGCAAGCCTGGCTTCAGCGAAAGGCCATGCAGGTGCTGAGTCCTGGTGTAGCGCGGTGCCGATGAGACGGCTGCTTGGGTTCGGTGTCCCTCCACACAATCGACAAAGCGGCCCATGCGTAGAGGTACTTCAAGTGTCTTCGCCCCGCTGCGCCGAAGACACTAGGGACTCATGCATAGGCGTACTTGCCACCCTTTTTGAGGGCGGCTTGGTAGGCCGGGCGGGCGTGGATCTTCTTGAGCCAGGCCATGGTGGCGGGGCGCGAGGAGCCGAGGCCTGCGCGTGACACTGCGGCTTCGAGCGGGAAGCTCATCATGACCCCCTCAGTCAGAATAGTTGTCGCCTCCATTGCAAAGCGGATGAACCGCAACGGAGAGCAACCCTATGAGCAAGATCAGCAAGAAGAAACAACCTCGACACGCCGCCGAGTTCAAAGAACTGGCGCTGTCCAAAGCCATGAATCGAGGAAGCCGCACCATTGAGTCGGTTGCCGAGGAATTGGGCATGTCTATAGGCACCCTCAAGGGTTGGCTCAAGACGCGGCCCGCAGCAGGCGCAGGGGTGATCGACGAGCCGTTGCCCAGCGAAGGCTCGGCTGCGGCCTGGACTGCCGCCCAGCGCCTGCAAGCCCTGATGCAGAGCTACGGCTTGGAGGCAGCGGCCTTAAACGCTTGGTGCCGCGAGCACGGCGTGTTCACCCACCAACTCGCTCAGTGGCGCCAGGACTTCGCCAGCACACCCCGCGAATCGCGAGACAGCAAAGTAGAGCTTCGTCATCTGCAAGGCGAACACGAGAAGCTGCGCCAAGAGCTCAACCGCAAGGAGAGGGCGCTGGCGGAGGCCGCAGCCCTGTTGGTGCTTCAAAAAAAGTTCCAAGCGCTGTGGGAGGACGCGGCCAAATGATCCCCCTTGCACAGCGCCAAACCTTGCTGGGTCTCATTCAAGCGGCCTGCACCAGTGGAGCCCGCTTAGCGCAGGCCTGCAAGATCGTCGGCCTGAGTACGCGCAGCGTGCAACGCTGGCTTCACCCTGATGGCGCCGACGGCGATCAGCGCGAGTCCGGCAAGCGCAAGGCGGTGGAGCCGGCCAACAAGCTCAGCGCTCAGGAGTGCGCAGACGTGATGGCGACCCTCAACAGCGAAGAATTCAAAGACCTGCCACCCTCCCAGGTTGTCCCCAGGCTCAGCGATCAGGGGCGTTACCTAGCCAGCGAATCCACCATGTACCGCCTGTTGAAGAATGCCCATCAACTGGGTCATCGACGCCTGCAAGCCGTGCCCCAAAAGCGCAGCAAGCCACGCGCCTTGGTAGCCTCGCAGCCCGACCAAGTCTATTGCTGGGACATCACCTATTTGCCCAGCCAGGTGCGTGGTCAGCACTTCTACCTGTACCTCTTCGAAGACCTCTTCAGCCGCAAGATCGTGGGCTGGCAAGTCTTCGACTGCGAGAGCGCGGAGCTGGCTTCCCAGCTGCTGCGCGATATCTGTGAGCGCCAAGGCATCAGCAAGAACCAGCTCACGGTGCATTCCGACAATGGCTCACCCATGAAGGGGCAGACCATGTTGGCCGCCCTGCAAGGTCTGGGCGTGGCCCACACCCGCAGCAGGCCTGCAGGTCAGCAACGACAACCCCTACGTCGAGTCCATCTTCAAGACCTTGAAGTACCGCCCCGAGCTGCCGCTGCACGCCTTTGCCGACCTGCTCAGCGCAAGACACTAGGTCACCGAACTTGTGGATTGGTACAACAACCAGCATCGCCACAGCGCCATCGGCTTTGTGACACCCAACCAGCGTCACGAGGGCCAAGATGAAGCACTGCTGAACCAGCGTCGCCAAGTCTATGAAGCTGCTCGTCGCGCTCACCCCAACCGCTGGTCCGGAAAGGCCCGCCATTGGGCGCACATCAAGACCGTTCACCTCAACCCTGACAACGCCACCACCCACAACTCACCTGCCACTCAGAAATCAACCTGATTTACACCCTTCAGGCGACATCTATGTTGACAACGACCGATGATGTCGGCGGCGGTCATGGCATTGCCGGCGAACCAGGGGCGCGAGGTCAGCACTTGCTCCACGTAGTCCAGGTGTACGTCCACCATGGGCTGCACTTTCTTGACCACGATCCCGCCGATCAGCGGCACCTTGCTCATGGCCAGCATCAGCAATAGGTTGGGCATGACGGAGCCTTCGGCGTAGTGTAGAAACTGGCGGTAGTGGCGCAGTCCTTCATCCGGGTCGCTGGGGCCGAGGCGCCCGGTGTTCTCAACCAAGTATTCACAAATGGCGCCGGTTTCCACCAGCTTGAGCGGGCCGTCTTCCAGCACCGGCGACTTGCCCAGCGGATGCACCGCCTTCAGCTCGGGCGGGGCCAGCATGGTGGCTTTGTTGCGCTCGTAGAAGCGGATGTCGTAGGGCAGCTCCAGCTCTTCGAGCAGCCACAGCAGGCGTTGCGAGCGGGAGTGGTTCAGGTGGTGAACGATGAGGGACATGCGCTTTCCATTGAAGGCTGAAGGACTGGATTGTGGTGGCTTCAACGGCACCCTGGGCGAGAGATCAGCGGAAAGGATTTTGTGCGCGTGAAGCTCAGTTCAATGCTCATGCGCCGCGCGCCAGCCGTTCAGCACGTCCATGCGCTCGGCCTTGGCGGCAAACTCTTTGTCCAACAGGTCGCCCAGATCAGCCGCGTCCACTTGCTCCAGATTGCGGCCCGCGCCGTCGGGACGGGGCCAGGTGGGCAGGGGCGCAGGGTGATGGCTGATGAGCCGCCACTCCAGGGTGCCTGAGGCCATGTTGCCGCTGCGGCGAGTGATCCAGAGCGGCAGTTGCAGGGCTTCGCTCCACAGCGCTTCTTGGGCGGGGCCATTCGGTGTGTCGCCGCCCACGGTCAGGCGCCACTGGCTTGGTGTGCCGTCTGGCTGGGCGCGCCAAGCGGCCATGTCGGCAAAGCGTTGCAGCACTGGCCACTCGGGCCGCAGGCCCAGCGTCAGCAGCTCACCGGTGCTGTAGTGCACGCTGCGGCGGTCGGCCAAAAAGTAGCGCTCAAAACTGATCTGCCCCTGGGCGCTCAGGCGCCACACTTCTTCGTGCAGAGGCTTGATGAGGTGGAGGCTGTCGACACGCCGATAGAAGTACCAGTCTTGCACAGGGCCGCTAGGCAACTGGCGCACTTGGAAGTGAGCGGCCAGGGGTTGGGCTACGTTTTGCCACCATGTGGGTGCACCGGGCGCCGAAGGGGCATTGGGCGATGCGGGGCTGCCGTCAGGGCGCCTGCTGCCATCAAAAGCCCGACGGCCAGCAGCCCGGCGAACACCCGGCGGCGGCCTGCGGGCAGGCCTAGCGCTGAGGTCGCCACCTCAGCGGCCACTGCTTCATCCAATGCCGTCTGCCGCGTCAGGCCCAATGCTTGCTCAGAAGCCAAAGGCATGGCGCATGACGTGGAAGATCCAGTGCTGCTCCATGGAGCCCCGCACAAAGTGGGCACGAGGCCCACGCGCGTAGACAGCCACCTCTTCGCCGCCGTGGGTTTCGGAGCTGAGTGGCACGGTAGCTTCTTGCAAGAAGTTCAGGTCGGCCGTGTTCACGCCGCTCAGGTCGGGGCGCCCACCTTTGCGGCTGCCTGGGCCATTGGCATAGCCCAAGGTGGTGTAGGGCAGGCCGTTGGCGTCTTTGGAGAGTGCGGGAGCTTGGCCGTCTACCTCGGGCACATCACGCACCAGGCCCAAGATGTCATTGCCACGGTGTGGGTAGCCGGCCACGGTGAAGGTGTGGCTGTGGTCGGCGGTGACGATGATCAGCGTCTCGCGCTCATTCGTCATGGCCATGGCGGCGCGCACGGCGTTGGAGAGCTCGATGGTGTCGCGCAGCGCACGCGCTGCATTGCCGGCATGGTGGGCATGGTCGATGCGGCCAGCCTCGATCTGCAAGAAGTAGCCCTTGCGCTGGCGAGCCAGCAACTGAATGGCCTTGCGCGTCATCTCGGTGAGTGAGGGTTCGCCCGCTGGGTCTTGGACACGGTCGGCCTCGTACTGCAGGCGCGAGGGCTCGAATAGGCCCAGCACCAGTGGGTCGTTTTGCACTTTGCCACCCAGATCGATCGACTCAAATTGCGCTTTGTTCCAAACATAGCGTGCTTGCGGGCCACGGCTGGTCAGCCACTCTTGCGTCAGGTCTCGGCCGTCCAGGCGGCGGCCCTGCAGCTTCGGGTATTCCGGGTCTTGCACCGGCCCGGCGGCATTGGTTTTGGGTAAAAAATTGGTGCGGCCGCCGCCTAGCACCACGCGCAGGCTTTGGCGCACGGTGGGCGAGACTTCAATCAACTGGCGCGCAATGTCCTTGACTTCGCAGCCCGCAGGCAAGTTGGCGTCGGACTCCCAATCCCGCATGGGCGTGTGGGCGTAGTTGGCCGCTGGCGTGGCATGGGTGATGCGCGCCGTGCTGACAATGCCAGTGGCCTTGCCCTTGGCGGCGGCCAGCTCCAGCAAGGTGGGCACGGTGGTTTGGGTCAGCTTGGCGGCGTTGCATTCGCCCCGCGCTGTTTCGTGGGTGACGGAGAGCATGCCCTCGCGGGTCTTCACGCCCGTGACCATGGCGGCCATGGTGGGGGCGGAGTCTGAGGTTTGCTGGTCCCAGGTGTAGGTTTTGGACAGCGCCAGGTAAGGAAAAGTCTCGAAGGACAGGCGGTTCTCTTCACCCGGCTTGCCCTGCAACTGGCCTTCCAGAATGCGTGCGGCGGTGAGCGTGGAGATGCCCATTCCGTCGCCCACAAACAAGATGACGTTCTTGGCCGGAGTCTGGATGGGTTTGAGCGCCTTGCCTTGCGCGATGAACTGCTGGCCCTGGGTGACCCAGTCCTGGACACTTTCTGGCCCCTGCACCACCGGGGGGGCGGCCAGGGCGGGCAGGGCCAGGGCCATGCTGACGGCGAGGGCCAACAAAGCGGGCTGTTGATTCATGGCGCTGGCGCCTCCCGCGCCCATGCTCATTTGACGGGAATGGGTGTGCTGCGCTCCACTGCCACGGCAGTGACACTGTTTTGCGGCGAGCCTTCAATCACGCGGTCAGAGTAAGTCAGGTAGACCAGGGCGTTGCGCTGGGTGTCCACCATGCGCACGATGCGCAGCTTTTTGAACACCAGCGAGATGCGCTCGTTGAAGACCTCTTCTTGCTTGGGCAGGGGCTTGGCAAAAGAGATGGGGCCGACTTGGCGGCAGGCGATGGAGGCTTCGGATTTGTCTTCAGCCAAACCCAATGCGCCCTTGATGCCGCCGGTCTTGGCGCGCGAGACATAGCAGGCCACGCCAGACACCTTAGGATCGTCATAGGCCTCGACCACGATTTTGTGGTCGGGGCCTATGAACTTGAAGACGGTGTCCACCTCGCCGATGCTTTCGGCTTGGGCGGCCGTCCAGCCACCCAGCGCCGCCAGGCCCAGGGCCAAGAGCGCCGTCAGAGGTGGGCGGGATGTCATTTGTTTTTCAGCTTGCCACGCACGGGCACGGCCGTGATGGGGGCGACCGGGCGATCAGCGCCGATGGGCTTGGCGGGGCCGCTTTCCTTCTTGGGTTTCTTGGTTTCTTTGCTGCTGCGTTGTTCCTTGCCCATAAATCCTCCTGGTGGTGGGGCTAAAGCGGCTCGGATGAGCGGCAGCCATGATTGTGGCGCGAATTCAGGGCCTTGCAACAGCCGCCACCACCGCTTGCGCCACGTGCTCAATGCCGGTGTCATCCAGGCTGGTGGCCGGTATGGCCCGCCGCTCGGCCCAAAGCTTGAAGTTGCCGCTTTGAGAGCGCGCATACAGTGGGTCGTAGTGTTGAGTGGCCAGCGCTTCAAACAGCGGTGCCAGGGCATGGCTTTGCGCCCAGGCTTGCCACTGGGCCACCACCTGCCCGCCATGGGCTTCGCGCAGTGCCCATAGGCGGCGGGCCAGTGCGGTGGGGTCATCGCCCAAATAGGCATAGTCGCTCAGCAGATAAGCCAAGCGAGCTTCTTGGCTGGCGCAGATCTCCAGGCAGGGCGCGGCGCGTAGGCGCTCAACCAAGGGTGTTGGCAGGGCAATCTGGCCGATCTTGCGGCTCTCGGCTTCAATGAAGACGGGGCGATTCAGGTCGAGCCCTTCGAGCACAGCAGCCAACTGGGTTTCAAAAGCCTTTTGGCTGGGCTGGGCTTGGCCTGGCCACTGGCCCAGCAGCGAGCCCTTATGCCGCGCCAGGCCTTCCAGGTCGATCACTTGCGCGCCCTGGGCAGCCAGCGCGTGCAGCACCCGCGTTTTGGCGCTGCCGGTAGGCCCACACAGCACCTGCAGCGGCAGTTGCGGGGCGATGTGCGCGATGGTCTCAATCACATGCTGGCGCCAGCGCTTGTAGCCGCCTTGCAACTGCTGGGCGTCCCAGCCCGCCATGCGCAGCCAGGTCACCATGGCGCCACTGCGCATGCCGCCACGCCAGCAATACACCAGCGGCTTCCAGGTGCTCGGCATGCCGGCTAGGCGGTGCCGCAAATGTCGGCCCAGGTTGGCGGCCACCATGCCACCGCCCAAGCGGCGGGCCTCAAAAGCCCCGTGCTGCTTGTAGAGCGTGCCTACGATGCGCCGCTCTTCGTCGTCCAGCACGGGCAAGTTCAGGGCGTCAGGCAGGTGGTCTTCGGCAAACTCGGTGGGTGAACGCGCATCGACAACCGCATTGAACAAATGCCGATCGGCGATGGTGGTGGGACCGCGTTGGCTCATGGGTAATGCGCTGGTGTCAGAGTGGGGCAGCTTGAGTGTCGCACGCTGCGCCCGGCCCTCTCATTCGGTGCATCAAGGCACAAAGGTCAAGAACAAGAATGCGGCGAACACCACCAGGTGGATCGCCCCTTGCATCAAATTGGTGCGGCCTGAGGCGAGGGTGATGGCGCCGACGATGAATGTCAGCATCAAGAGCCCAATGTCCTTGGGCACCAGGCCCAAGGTCAGCGGCAAGTCCAGCCATACCGCCGCCAGCACCACCAGGGGGATGGTCAGGCCAATCGAGGCAAGCGCTGAGCCAATGGCCAGGTTCATGCTGGTTTGCAGACGGTTGGCCCGTGCCGCGCGTATGGCCGCCCAGGTTTCTGGGGCCAGCACGATGATGGCGATCAAGGTGCCGACCACCGCGGTGGGCGCCTGCCACAGGCGCACCTGGGCCTCCAAGGTGGGGGAGAGCAGTTTGGCCAAGCCCACCACCGACACCAAGTCCACGATCAAGAGGGCAAAGCTGGCCAAGGCCATCCGCGCGCTGGGCGGCGCGGCATGCACGTCCTCATCGGCTGCATCTCGGGCGGGCAGAAAGTAGTCGCGATGGCGCACGGTCTGGATAAAGACAAACACCAGCCACAGCACCAGTGACCCTGCCGCTACAAACAGCAGTTGGGAGGCGGTGTAGTTGGCCCCCGGCGCACTGGTGGTCAGGCTGGGCATCACCAAGACCAAGGTGGACATCACCACCAGCGCGGCCATGCCTGAACCGGTGCCTTCAATGCGAAAATTCTGCTCCTTGTGCTGCAGGCCACCTGCCAGTAAACACACCCCCACCACGCCGTTGCAGATGATCATCACGGCAGCAAAGATGGTGTCCCGCGGCACAGTGGCCGCATTGGCACCGCCCGCCAACATCATGGACAACACCAGCGCCACCTCGATCACGGTAACAGCCAGTGCTAACACCAAGGTGCCATAGGGCTCGCCCACCCTGTGCGCCACCACTTCGGCATGGTGCACGGCACTGATGACGGCCAAAACCAAGGCGGGCACCGCCAGCCACAACATCAGGCTGAGCGCGGGCCAGGCAAAGCCAGCAGCCAAGATGGCTGCGCACACAAAGGGGTAGAGATTAAACAAATGCATGCCCAGATTGTGTCTGGGCAAATTGCATACTGTGGGTGTGGGCCTATCAGCGCAAGAACTTACCGCTGCCGTCGATGATGGAGATGTCGACGTAGTCCAGCCCGGTGTGGTCTTCGGCGCTGTAACCCAGCACCATGTCGCCCAAGTCCAGTCGGGTGATGGCATCTAGTGCTCGGCGCAGATTTTCGCGGCCAGCCTCCCTGCTACTGCGGTTGAGACCCGCGACCAACACTTTGGCGGCGCTGAAGCCCTCCAGCATGGCCGGCGTGGGCTCGGGCCGATTGAGCTGCTTGGCGATCTCCATGGCTTCGCGCACCAAGCCAAAATTTCTGGATCGCTCGTGGGGGAAGACTTGGGTGACGATCACGCCCCGACCCTGTGTGCCCAACTGCTTGACGAACCCTAGCGAGGCGTTGTTTGAAAAGGTCACCAGCAATGAACGGTTGCCGGTGGCTCGCAACTGCTGAGTCAAGTCCGCCACCGCCTGGCCGCTGCCGGCGACAAGCAAAGCCTGTGGGTTCAGCTTCTGCACCTGGCTGAGGATGGCGTCGAACTGCGGTTTGCTGCGGGAGAAGGACGCCTGCAGCGCTGGCTGAAGCTGATGTTTGGCAAAGCCTTCTTGGGCGCCGGCCAGCAAGTCGGCACCGAAGGAGTCATCGACATAGACCATGCCGATCTTGTTGACGCCCGTCGTGACCAAATGGTCAATGGCGCGAACCGCTTCAGTGCGGTAGGGGGCTCGGACATTGAAAATCCACGGATTGACAGGGCTGTGCAGCACCCGCGCGCCTGTGGAGGGGCCGATCAAGGGGACGCGGAACTTGCTCAACAAGGGGGCAATCGCTTCGGTGTGGGGCGTACCTCTGGAAAGCAGCATGGCCACCACACTTTTGTTGGCCATCAGTTCCTCCGCATTGGCAGCGGCCTTGGCGGGCACAAACTCATCGTCCATGGAAATCAGCTCGATGCGTTGGCCCTGAATGCCCCCTTTTGCGTTGATGTGATCCAGGTACAGCTTGGCACCGTCCGTGATCTCTTTGACGCCTGCCGCCACCGGGCCTGTAAAGCCTGCGGTTTGCCCGACCTTGATCTGGGCTTGCAGCAGCGCGGGAGCACACAGGAGCGCGGCAATAAGCACTCTCCACAACGACGGAAACGACTGACAAGCCATATGATGTTTCACTTGACCCAGGAGAGGACAGGCGCTCGAACTGCAACAACGACTGTAGGTCGCCAAAGGTGCGTAGAGCCTGTCTCCTGAGGGTTAAAGAAGTTGGACTGTAGCGATCAAGCTTTCTGTTGAGGCTACTTGTTTTCACTCGGATGTACCTTTTAATGGAGTCTTTGTTCATGGCAATTCGCAAGATTGGACTGTCCCGCAGGGCGCTGGCCCTGGTGCTGGGCACTGTGGCTCTGCAAACCTTCAGCCTTGGCGCGCTGGCGCAGTCTTGGCCTGCCAAGCCCTTGACCATGGTGGTGCCTTGGCCCCCAGGCGGCCCCACCGACATTGGTGCCCGGCCCTTGGCCAAAGCCATGCAAGAGGTTCTGGGGCAAACCGTGGTCATTGAAAACAAGGCCGGTGCCGGTGGTAACTTAGGCACGGGCTCGGTGGTGCAGGCAGCAGCAGATGGCTACACCCTCTTGGTGACATCCAGTGCGCCCATTGTCATCAACCCCAGCCTCTACAAAAAGATGGCCTTCGATCCGGCCAAGGATCTCATCCCTGTCACCAATGTGCTGCGCATGCCCTTGGTGTTGGTGGTGCCGGCCAGCTCGAACATCAATGACTTGGCGGGCTTGATGGCGCAGGTGCGCGCGAACCGGACGGCTTGGTCATTGCCAACTCTGGCAATGGCACCCCGCAGCATTTGACGGCCGAGTTGTTCCGTGACACAGCCAAGCTGAAGCTCACCCATGTGCCCTACAAAGGCTCGGCGCCAGCGATCTCTGATCTGCTGGCTGGCCATGTGCCCATGATGTTTGACAGCTTGGCGGCCATCATGCCGCACATCAAGTCAGGCAAGGTCAAGGCCTTGGCGCTGACGGGTGCGAAGCGTTCATCGCAACTGCCAGATGTGCCCACCATGGCAGAGCTGAAGTTGCCTGCCGTTGAAACTTATGCGTGGTATGGATTTTTTGTGAAGACCGGCACGCCACAAGCCATCGTCGACCGCTTGAACGCCGCCGCCCTGCAGGCCATGAAGGCGCCAGAGTTTCAGCGTGTGCTGACCGACATTGGGCTTGAAAACGTCGGTGACACCCCGGCCAACTTCGCGCAGTTTGTCAAAGCTGAAGCTGTCAAGTGGGGCAACTTGGTCAAGCAAACCGGCGCTGTGGTGGAGTAAGTCGCTCAGGGCTTCGAGGGCTGGGTGACCAGCCCTCGAGTTGCCGCCCAAGTGGCCACATCCTCGCGGCGGATGGTGGCCGCCATCAGGCCTGGGAAGGCGTCGGGCGTGCAGGCGAAGGAGGGCACGCCCAGGGCGGCGAGCTTGGCGGCGAGTTCGCGGTCAAAGGCGGGTGCACCTTCGTCGCTGAGGGCCAGCAAGGCCACGCATTGCACGCCGGACTCCACCAGCTCGGCGGCACGGCGCAGCAGCTTGGCCTCGACACCGCCTTCATATAGGTCGGAGATCAGCACGAAGATGGTGTTGCGCGGGTCGGTGATCAGGCTTTGGCAGTAGGCCACGGCCCCTTCAATGTCGGTGCCGCCGCCGAGTTGCACGCCAAACAGCAGCTCGACGGGGTCGTGCAGGTGCTCGCTCATGTCCACCACTTGGGTGTCAAACACCACCAGCTTGGTAGACACCGCCGGCAGAGACGCCAGCACAGCCCCAAAAATACTGCTGTAGACCACGCTGGCGGCCATGGAGCCGCTTTGGTCGATGCACAGCACGATCTCGCGCTGCGGGCGGCGGGACTTGCGCCCGTAGCCAATCAAGGTTTGCGGCACGATGGTGCGGTGCTCGGGCAGCCAGTGACGCAGGTTGGCACGGATGGTGCGCGGCCAGTCCACTTCGGCCAGGCGGGGGCGGCGGTTGCGCTGGCTGCGGTCGAGCGAGCCCGTCACGGCGGCGCGCAGCGGCTCTTCCAGTTGGCGCATCAGCGCGTCCACCACCTGCTTGACCACCGCACGCGCGGTCTCTTTGGTGCCTTGGGGGATGACGCTGGAGAGTGATATCAGGCTGGCCACCAAGTGAACATCGGGCTGCACGGCCTCCAGCATTTCGGGCTGGGTCAGCATCTCACGCAGGTTAAGGCGTTGCAGCGCGTCTTGTTGCATCACCTGCACCACCGAGGCCGGAAAGTAGCGGCGAATATCGCCCAGCCAACGGGCCACGGTGGGGGCTGAGCCGCCACGCCCACCGCTGCGTCGGCCAAGGCCTTGTGCGTCGTCCGGCTCATACAGAGCGGCCAGAGTTTTGTCCATCTCTAGGGCGTCGCCGCTCAAAGTCCCGCAGCTGGTTTGGGCCTCGGCCCCCAAGATCAAGCGCCAGCGGGTCAGACGCTCTGTCTCAGTTCGGGCGGGTGCGTTGGCGTCGTCTGCGTTCATGGGCGAATTCCCAACCATTGATGCAGCAGCGGCAACACTGCCGCTGCGCGGTCCAAGTCCAGGGCAGTGGCCGATGCCGGGCCCTGGGCCAGCGCTGCGCCGGTGTTGCCCGCCCGCGCCCGCTCGCCCAAAGCCCGGCGCTCGCTGCCACTGAAGCCAGCGAACGAGCGGCGCAGCAGTGGCAGGGTCTGCACAAAGTCGGCCTCATGCAGCTGGCTCACCCAGGCGTCCACCAAGGCCCATAGGCGGGGGTCGTGCAGCAGCACCAAGCCATTGCGATTCAAAAAGCCCTCCAGCCATGCCGCCGCATCGCTGGGCTCGGCGGCGGACGACAGGTTCAGGCTCAGCCAGCGGCCTGCATCGGTGTCGCTCCAGCGGCCTTCGTCCAGCAGCAGGCGTGTGGCCAAGCCGCGCAGCAGTGCGGCGGCGCTGTCCATTTGCGCAATGCGGGCCAGCGCGGCCTGCCAGGCCTCGCGCAGTGCTGGGGCGTCGCGCAGGGCCACGGCGGCATGGCCCGCCAAGATCGACTCGCGCACCTTGAGCGCGGCCTCTTCATCGAGGGCGCAGCAGGCCAGCGGCAGGCCAATGGCGCAGCGCTGTATCAGGCTGTCCAGCACCGTCGCCACGGCGGCGGTGTCGATCTGTCGCACGCTGCCGTAACGGTAGATGTTGGCCAGCGGAGGCAAGGCGTCGAGCAACTTTAGGCTGTCGCCGGTGATGGCGGCGCGCGCCTGAAAGCAGTCAGTCACGCCGCCGATGGCCGCGCTGAGCTGGGCCAACAGCACCGCGTCCACCAGCTTGGCCAGTGGCTGCAAGGTCGTGGCCTGGCGGGCTGATCCAGCACTTTGGCGGTGGCGGCTTGCTCGATGGTGCCGCCCCAGGGGCTGGCGGCGAGCAGCTCCACCACAAACTCGGGCTGCCACTGCAATTGCCACAGCTCATGGAAGCTGCCCCTGCTGCCCCGCTGCGTCGGATGGGGCACGCCCCAGGGCAGCTCCAACAGGCGCAGGCGATGCAGAAGGTGGCTGCGGGCCAGGTCGTTGGGCTGGCGCAAGTCCAGGTCCAGGGTGCGCTCCAAGACCTCGGGTTTGAGGCGCAGTCGCTTCTGGGCCTGTTCGAGGTCTCGCTGCAAAGGGTGGACCGGCACGTCCGCTGGCACCTGACCCAGCTGATGGCCCACCAGCAGCTCATCCGCAATCAGGTGCAGGGTGGCGTCTTGGCCGCCGCTGATGACGCTGCGCGTGGCGTCGTTCAGGTCCTCCAGACCGCTGGCAGGGTGACCGCGCAAGGCGGCCAAGGCCTGGGCCAAGCGGGCGGCTTCAATCACATGGGCGCTGGAGCAGTCCAGGTCTCGCTGGCGCAGCAGGCCCGCCACCTTGGACAGCCAGGCCACCTCACGCGGGGTGTCGCCGCGCTGCTGCTGCCACAAAAAGCCGTACCAGCCCGGGGCGTCCACGCCCGCCCCATAGCCGCTGGCGCTGGACAAATGGCGGTGGGTCCAAGGAATCCAAGTCGCTTGCAGCTTGAGTTTGGGCAGACCTTTGAGCAAGGCGCTGTCAGCTTTGGCGCTGGGGCACTGGGGCGCGTCCAACTGCAAGGCTGGGCCATGCCAAGCCCCACACACCACGGCAATGCGCTGGTGCCCGGCTTTGCGCGCCGCACGCAGGGTCTGGCGCATGGCGGCCTCGCGCAGGGCCTCGCACCAGGCCTGCCACTGGTCGGGGCTGAGCGCCGCGAGGGCGGCGGGCTCCAAGGCCGGTTGGGGCAGGGCGGGGTCGTCGGCGGTCCAGTCGGCCCGCACGGCCTGCATCAGCTCGGCAATGGCCGCAAACAGCTCGCGCGCATCGCGCCGCTCTTCCACCATGGCATTCCACCAGCTCTCGCCGTCGGCATGGCCGCTGGCGCGCGCAATGCCGTCCAGAGGGTCGCCGCGCCGCGCCGCCTGGGGCGGTGGCAAGGGGTTGTCAGCGTCGAGGGGGGGAGGGGTAGCGGCGCTCGGGGCCGCGTCTGCGTTGGGCTCGGCATCTGCATCTGCATCTGCTTCGGCTTCCGCTTCCGCTTCCGCTTCCGCTTCCGCTTCCGCTTCCGCTTCCGCTTCCGCTTCCGCTTGCTCGGCGGCCAGCGCGGCCTGGCCTTCTTCTCGCCAGTGCTTCAGAGCCAGCAGATGGCTGCGCGGCAGGTCCATGAACTGCACGGCCGCCCCTGCTTGCGCTGCCCACTGCAGGGCCTGCCATTCGGGCGAGAAGGCGGCAAAAGGGTAGAAGACCGCGCGTTGCGGCGCTGAGGGGTCATACACCAGGATCGCCACCGGGGGTTGCATCTGAGCAGACAGCACATGGGCGACCAACTCGTCGGCCTCGGCCGGGCCTTCCACCAGCACGCAATCGGGCTGCCATTCGGCCAGGGCCGCCTGCAGGCTCAGAGCGCAGCCCGGGCCGTGGTGGCGCACTCCGAACACGCGGCACTCGGGGGCGGCGTGGTGGGAGCGACCGTCCTCGGCGGCCTCGATGGTGGGTGTGGGGTGGGCCTCGCTCATGGGCGCGGCCTCAGGCCTGGTCACGGCAGGCGCGGTAGAGGTCTTTCCAGTCGCTGCGCTCTTTGACCACGGTTTCCAGGTACTCGTTCCACACTACTTTGTCTTGCACCGGGTCTTTGATGACCGCACCCAGCAGGCTGGACGCCAAGTCTTGTGCCCCCATCAACCCGTCTCCAAAATGACCGGCTAAGGCCATGCCGTTGTTGATCACCGAGATCGCTTCGGCGGTGGAGAGAGTGCCGCTGGGGCTTTTGAGTTTGGTTTTGCCATCTTCGGTGTGGCCATTGCGCAGCTCGCGGAAAATCTGCACCAAGCGCTTGACCTCTTTAAGGGCCGGGGGTTCAGCGGGTAAATCCAGGGCGCGGCCCATCTCGCTGACGCGCTTCACCACAATCGCCAGCTCTTCAGCCTCCGTGGCGGGCACGGGCAGCACCACGGTGTTGAAGCGGCGCTTGAGCGCACTGGACAGCTCATTCACGCCTTTGTCGCGGTTGTTGGCGGTGGCGATCACGCTGAAGCCGCGCGCCGCTTGCACCTCGCTGCCCAGCTCAGGGATGGGCAGGGTTTTTTCAGATAACACGGTGATGAGGGTGTCCTGCACATCGGCGGGGATGCGGGTCAGCTCCTCCACGCGGCAAATCTGGCCTCGCCGCATGGCTTGCATCATGGGGCTGGGCACCAGCGCCGCTTCGGAGGGGCCGTGGGACAGCAGTTGGGCGTAGTTCCAGCCGTAGCGGAGCTGTTCTTCGCTGGTGCCTGCCGTGCCTTGCACCAGCAAAGTGGAGTCACCGCTGACGGCCGCTGTCAGATGCTCGGACACCCAAGACTTGGCCGTGCCCGGCACGCCATACAGCAGCAGCGCGCGGTCGGTGGCCAAGGTGGCCACGGCAATCTCCATCAGCCTGCGCTCGCCAATGTATTTGGCGCTCACCGTGAAGCCATTGCCCAAGGTGCCGCCCAGCAAGTAGGTCACCACCGCCCAGGGTGAGAGCTGCCAGTTCGGTGGGCGCTGGCGTTGGTCAGCCTTTTGAAGCTCATGCAGCTCTTCGGCGTATTGATGCTCGGCGTGTTGGCGGATGAAGTTGGCGCTCATGGTGGGGGCGGTGAGAGTTGAGACAGGGCGGTACGAAGTGCGTGCAAGCGCATCAGCTGGGCTTGCAACTCGACGTAGGCCGGGGGTGGGTCGGTCAGCGGGCCGAGCTGGGTGGCCAGCGGCAAAGCGCTGGGGTCCAAATGGGCGCACAGGGGCAGCATCAAGTGGCGCGCGTAGTAGCCCAAGGCCGCTTGCGGTGCGGTCAATTCAGCGCGAACTTGGCTGACAGCCGCGCGTGCCAAGGCCACTGACAGCTCGGGTGCCAATCGGTCTGAGGGGCTGCTGCACGCCAGAATGTCTTGAGCAATGGCCCACAGGGCCGTGGGCTCTTGGCTGAGCTGCTGCGCCCAGGTTTGGGCTCGCCGCGCCGGACTGAGCATGGCACGCAGGGCCGGGGCGTCCAGCCCCGCAGCGCCTTGGGTGACCGCTCCCAGCAAGGCCCAAGCCCAGTCCTCATGGTCTTCAGCCGGGGCCAGGGCCAAGGCGTCGCGCCAGCCGCGCAGCAGGGCCTCGCGCCAATCCGTCTGGGTGGCCCAGGCCACCAGGGCTTCGGGGGGCATGCCAGTATGAACACTCCACCAGCGCAAGGGCAGGCCGCGCACCAATTGGAAGAGCCACCAGCCGCGCTCGCCCAGGGCGTCATGTTTGGGGCGATTGGGGTCTAGGGCATGGGCCTTCCAGGCGGGGTCTTCGCTCGCGGGGCTCTCTAGCACCCACTGTCGGTTTGGGTCTTGGCCTGAGGCTGCGCTCTGGGATTGCAGCAGAGGAGTGATCTGCGCCAGCATGTACTGGCAGTGGCTGCTTTGGGGCAGACGCAGCAGGAGGGCGCCCGCCCAGCGTCGCACGTCCACGGCGCGGTCCTTGAGCAGGGCCTGCAACAGCGGCTCGTCGTCGGCGCTCAGTGCCAAGGCCAAGCAGGGCACCAGGTCAGCGCGCTCTTTGGCCGCCAGCTCGGGCAAGGCGCCCTGCAGGCGCTCGCGGGCGGCGCTGGGGTCGCGTTGCCGCTCTTGGCGCAAAAAGGCCAGCCGGGCAGCGAGATGGCCGTGTTGCCAATCGTCCTCTGTGGGGTTGACGGGCACGCTCAGCGTCTCGCGCCAGCGTTCTGACTGCTGGGCCAACCAGCGGCCTCGCTCGCCCACCACGGCGCTGATGGCATCCCGCAGCGCGGGGTTGCTGCGCGCCAGCTCCAGCGCCAGTGGCAAGAGCTTGGCGGGCAGTCGCCAGCCGCGCTGATGCAGGGCCGCCATGACCTCGTGCTGCAAGGCCGGTGGCCCTTGGGTCAGCACCTGTTGCAGGCGCTCAGGCCAAGGGCCTAGTTGCAAGGCTGCTTGGTGCTCGTCGGGCGCACCGAGTGCTACGGGTGCTAGGGGCTCAGGCGGCGGCTCAGGCCGCAAGGCGGCGCGCTCAACGCTGTCTAGGCAAGCTGCGGCCCGCAGCAGCACGGTGGCGGCGGTGTCAGGCTGAAGCTGCTGACGCAACGCCGTGATCACCTGCGCCCAAGCAAGCTGCGCGGGATGCTCGGCTGCGGCCTCAGCGCCACCCAGATGCAGCTGAGCCAGTGCAGCGTCCAAGCCGCTGTGTTTGTCTGTACCCACCAAGGCGGTGGGCATTAAAGCTGTCCAGCGGCTCATGCGTGGCCTCCACTTTGGAGGTGCCACTCGCCCTCTGGGCTGAGGGCGCGCAGGGGCCTCAGCAGCTGGCCGTCCCACTCGCCCATCAAGGCCAGACCATGGCCGCCGCACAGGGCGCGTAGCACCCAGGCGTCGTCGTCACTAAGGTCCAGCGGCCAGCGCCCCTCGGCGGTGTGAGCCAACCAGCGGGCAGGCTCGCCAACACCCTGCTGCACCACTGCTTGCAGCACTACCGGGGCCAATGGCTGCCAAGGGTGGGGCAGCGCGGGCGGGCGGACGGGTGGCCAAGCCGAGCTGGGCTCAGGGGCCGGGGGCTGCTCGGGCCAGGCCCGCAGGGCTTGGTGGGACGGTGCAAACAGCAGGCTGGTGTCCAGGGCGGTGCCCGTCAGCCACGCCTGTTCAAAGCCCTGCTGCGCGTGAGCAAAGTCCAGCACCAGCGCCATGCGCGCACTGCGCTCGCCCCAGAGCCACACGCGACGTTCTTGCAGGCGGCGGTCCTTTTCTTCGGTGATCTGGGCCAGCACCGTCCAGCGGTCGGCGATGCGCTCGCCTTGCTGGGCGACATCATCGCGGTCCAGCGGCCAGCCCAGGGCCACGCGCAGGTCGGCCAACTCAGCCGGGCTGAGGTGCTCGCGCTGGCGCAGGGCGTCCACCCGCAATTGCAAGCGGCCCAGCTGAGCCAGCAGGCGCTGGGGCCAATCAGGCCCTTCACCAATCGTTTCGGCGGCGGCCAGCAAGGCTTGGCCTGCACCGGGGGCCTGGGCGTCGACCATTCGTGCTGCAAAGGCTTGCCAGGCCGCCCTGTGGGAGGGCTGAACGCTGGCCAAGCCTTGTCGAAGCAGGTCGGACAGCCAGCGCTCCAACTCGGTCAAGCCGGCGTCGATGCGGGCCCAGCGCTTGTCTTGGCGCTGCTGGGCACTTTGCGCGCTGGCGGCCTCGTCTTCCGGCGATGCAATGGCTTGGCTTTTCTGCTCTTGCTTGGCGGCCTTTTTCTCGGCCTTGTCTTGGCGGCCGTTCAGCCATTCTTGGACCCATGCCGGCTGCTCGGTGGCCGTGAAGCGCTCGGGGCCATCACAGCGCATCAGCAGCAAGGCCAAGCCGTGCTTGCAGGGAAACTTGCGGCTGGGGCAAGAGCAGCGAAAGGCGGGCCCGGCCAAGTCCACCTGGGTTTGGTAGGGCTTGCTGCCGCTGCCTTGGCACTCGCCCCAAACGGCCTGCGCGTCGTGCCCCAAGAGCGGCCACTTGGCGGGGCTCATCAGACCACGGGCCGCCTTGACGGAGGAGTCATCGGGGGCCATTGCCAGCACGGCATCGGTGCTCAGCGACATGGCGTGCAGGGGAGGCGGTGGGTCAGTCGTGCAGGGGCTTCCTCAAGTCCCTGTGGGGTGGGGGCGCAGTGCGGCACCAATCAACTCCTCAGATCATTCTTTATGGTCAAGAGTGTAGGCGCTGTTGCCCTGGGAAATTCTCGCCCCACCCTGACAGGGTCTGCGGAATCGGGCAACATGCGGCGCACATCACGATTCGCCCGGAGCCCCTCATGAAACTCACCGTCAACGGCAAAGCCGTGACCCTGGATGCCGACCCTGAAATGCCGCTGCTGTGGGCCTTGCGAGAAGACCTGCAACTGACCGGCACCAAGTACGGTTGCGGCATGGCCTTGTGCGGCGCTTGCACGGTGCATATGGACGGCCAGCCTGTGCGGGCTTGCCAGACACCGTTGTCGGCAGCGGCAGGCAAGCGTGTCACCACCATTGAAGGGGTAGGCAGTAGCAAGGTTGGCAAAGCCGTGCAGGCCGCCTGGATCGCGCAGGATGTGCCGCAGTGTGGCTACTGCCAGTCGGGCCAGATCATGAGTGCCTGCGCGCTGCTGGCACGCCGTCCTAAGCCGACGGAGGCCGACATCAGCCGGGCCATGAGTGGCAATTTGTGCCGCTGCGGCACCTATAGCCGCATCCGCGATGCCGTCAAAGGCGCGTCGGTGATCTTGACTGCAGGAGCCTGAGCACCATGAACAAGACACTCAAGGATGGCCCCCTGGCCACCACCCGGCGCGGCTTTCTGGCCAGCACCGGTGCCACGGCCCTGACCCTCAGCTTCACCCTGCCCAGCACCAGCCGCGCGGCCACGGCCAACGCCGCCAGCGACTTTGTGCCCAACGCCTGGCTGCGCATCACCCCTGATGGCGAGGTGACCATTCTGTGCGGCTCGGCCGAGATGGGGCAGGGCGTGTTGACGGCCATCCCCATGATGGTGGCTGAAGAGCTGGATGCCGACTGGCGGCGCGTGCGCGTCGAGCAAGCGCCGGTGGACAAGGCCTATGCCAACCCGGCGTTTCAGATGCAGGCCACCGGCGGCTCCACCACGGTGCGTGGGCACTGGGAGGTGGTGCGCAAGGCCGGGGCGGCGGCGCGTGCCATGCTGGTGGCCGCCGCAGCCGAGCAATGGAAGACCTCGCCCGACAAGTGCCGCACCCAAGTGGGCCGCGTGCACCATGCCGACGGCCGAAGCCTGCGTTATGGCGAGCTGGTGGCCCTGGCGGCCAAGCAAACGCCCCCGGCCAACCCACCGCTGAAGGCTGCCAAAGACTTCAAGCTGATCGGCCAACCGCTGTTGCGCTTGGACACGCCGGGCAAGACCGACGGCAGCACCAAGTTCGGCATTGATGTGAACTTGCCAAGCATGTTGGTGGCGGTGATGCTGCGCTCCCCTTTGCCCGGCGTGAAACCCGGCACCGTGGACGACGCAGCCGCCAAGGCCGTCAAGGGCGTGAAGCAGGTCATCAGCCTGCCCTCGGGCGTGGCGGTGCTGGCCAGCGGCTATTGGGCCGCCAAGAAGGGCCGTGATGCCCTGAAAGTGAGTTGGGACTGGGGCGACAAGGCGGGTCTCTCCAGCGCCAAGATCAGCCAGCAATTACAAGAGGCCGCCGCAACACCCGGTGCGGTGGCCAAGACCGAGGGCGATGCCGCTGCCCAGCGGCCGCCCAAGCGCGTGGACGCCGTCTACGAAGCCCCGTACCTGGCCCATGCCTGCATGGAGCCTATGAACTGCACGGCTTGGGTCAAGGCCGATGAAGTGGAGATCTGGGCCGGCACGCAAAGCCAAGGGCCGCTGCAAGGCATCCTCTCGCAAGTGGCGTCCGTGCAGCCGGGCAAGGTCAAGGTCCACACCATGATGTTGGGCGGGGGCTTTGGCCGCCGCTTTGCCCCTGATTTTGTGATCGACGCGACCCTGCTCTCCAAGATGGCGGGCCAACCCGTCAAGCTGATCTACACCCGTGAAGACGATATGGCGGCGGGCTACTTCCGGCCCGCCTCTGTCACCCGTTTCACGGGCGGTGTGGATGCGGCTGGCAAGCCTCAGTTGTTCACCGCCAGCGTGGCCTCACCGTCCATCATGGCGGCCTCCGGCTTCATGAAGATCCCCGAGAGTGGCGTGGATAGCTTTGCCGTGGAAGGCATTGCCGACCACCCTTATGACATCCCGCACCAGCGCATCAGCTATGCGCGAGCCGAGCCTGGGCCGCAGGTGTGGTTCTGGCGCTCAGTGGGCCACTCGCAGAACAGCTTCTTCATGGAGGGCTATATCGACGAGCTGGCCCATGCCGCCGGTAAAGACCCGTTCGAGTTCCGCCGTGGTTTGCTCAGCAAGAGCCCGCGCCACCTGAAGGTGCTGGAGTTGGCGGCGGCCAAGGCCGACTGGGGCAAGCCCCTGCCTGCGGGCCGCCACCGGGGCATTGCCGTCGTCAGCAGCTTTGGCACCGTGGTGGCCGAGGTGGCCGAGGTCTCGGTGGCCAAAGACGGCATGCCCACCGTGCACCGCGTGGTGGTGGCGGTGGACTGCGGCCAGACCGTCAACCCCGAAATCATCCACCGCCAAATCGAAGGCAGCGTGGTGTTTGGCCTGACGGCGGCGCTCTATGGCCAGATCACCTACAAAGATGGTCAGGTCGAGCAGGGCAACTTCCACAACTACCCCTTGATGCGTTTCAATGAGATGCCCAAGGTGGAGGTGCATATCGTGCCCAGCACAGAGGCGCCCGGCGGCATCGGCGAGCCCGGCACGCCGCCCATTGCACCAGCCGTGGCAAATGCTATTTTTGCGGCCACGGGCAAGCGCTTGCGCAGCCTGCCCTTTGACACCAGCGTGCTCAAGACAGCCTGAGCGCCCGGCCTCAGCGTTCGCGCAGCCCGCCATCGCTCTGCCAGCCGCTACCCTGCGTGCATGAAGAGTGTTGTGCGCAAAGAGTGGCGGCTGGCCCATCAGCGCGACAGCTTTGAGCTCAACGCCTGCATCGTCCACCGCCTGCTGAGCCAGCGCCTGGCTCAGCACGATGAGTATTTTCCAATCCAGGTATGAGCCTGAAGCATGCGTGAGTCGATGCCCTGAGCGTCTTGACTTGACCGGGTTAAAACTGGGAGTTTAAGGGGGCGGAGTTTCTGTCTTCTTCCTTGCTTCATACAGGCCCCTGCCAGGCCGCCGGAGGCCTCCCCCAGCCGCATGTATTTACCCAAATTGTTGCGCTCTTCCGCCCTGATTCAGGCCTGCAATTTACGCCTTGGCTTGTTGAACAACTCAAACAAATCAGCCTTGGCCTTTTGCATCTCTTGGGCCGCTTGCAGATCAGTCTTTGCGTTTGCTTGCGCCACCAGATCGTCCAGCTTGGTGCCCGGTTTGAAGGTGACCAAACCCCGCTCGTTGAGCTGCACCAAGCGCTCCAGCGGCGTCTTTGCATCCCGGCTTTTGTAGACCTTCTTGACCTTGCCTTGGTCGCTCACCACCTCAGTGGCGTACAGGCACGGACGGTGCAAATTGAGCCACGAATTGAACACGCCCTCATAGAACTTGTTGATGGGTTTGGCGTACTTTTGGGGAATGTGGCTGTAGCCCATGTGCTTCCTGACCACGCTGGCGTTTTTTGCTCTCGGCCAAGGCGTTGTCGTTGCTTTGGCGCGAGCGTGATTTGGTCTGCTCAATGCGCAGCTTGTCCAGCAACTTGGCCACCTTGTGATTGATGTACTCCGAGCCGTTGTCCGAATGGAAGCCCTCAATGACAAACGGGAACTGCGCCAATACCGCCTCCAGCACCGGTAGCAAAAAGGCCTCGCTGATGCCCTGCACACAAGCCTCAACCTGCCACTGACTCACGCTGTCCACACAGGTGATGTGATAGACCCCTTTGACGCCGTCCAAGTCACCTTGGTGGACGCTGTCAATGCGCACCCAGCCCGCCCGGCCATTGGGGCGTGGCGGATTGCGCACGCCAATGGGGTTGCACACAGGGCGAGTCTTGGTGAAATGAGTGCGCTGGGCTTGGTAGTTATTGCTCTTGCGCAGGTTGTACAGATGCGAGACCGACAGGCCAGCCAATCTCTCGTAACGGGGGTCCCCGTAGACCGTAAAGGCCCGGCGCAGCAGGTGGGCAATAGCGGGGCCGCAGACATCCTCATTGGCCCTATCCACTTGCACGAGCAAGCTGACATCGTCAGCGGTGAATTTACGAGGAAATGGAGCCGCCGGCGCGCTGTAGCGTTTGGTCAGCGGCACGGCCGCGAGCCGGTTCTTGTGCCAAAGCCCCACCAGGCGGGTGATTTGGGCACGGCAGTAGCCGCTGGTGTGGCGCAGGTAGGCCAGCACCACACCGCGCTCCGATTTGTTGCGCTGAGGGTAGTCGAAGCGCTTGAGGACGCGGCTGATGTGGGCATACCGCTCTGAGTCGTCGTCACCTGCTGCGTTTGTGAATTTGACTTCGGGCGTGGCGTCCACGAAGTCCTGAAGTTGCTGGATTGTGCGCAGCTTTGTTTCGTCCATGTTGATCACCATCTTTGGATGATCAAGCCAACAGCAGTGGGGCCTGCGCTACCCCTTCAGGCTCACTTCTGGCTGGAAATACGTCGGCCGTTCAGGCTCATACCTCGTTGGACAAGGCTCGATGCAGTGCTGGTCACCCTGACCCTGTACCCTGCCGCACCCCTAGCCGCAGAGGCTGACGCCACGCTGCACCAGCTCTACCCGCAATTGCTGCACAAGCTGCTGATGAACGCGGTGCAGGCCTTGGCCCACGTGCTCGTGGCTGAGCGCCGTTTAGAGATCAAACTCACGCCGACGGCCCCTGGGCCGAGCTGCGCGTCATCGACAGCGGCCCTGGCTTCAGCGAGGACACTCGCCGTCGCCTGTTTGAACCCTTTTTCACTACCAAGCCCGAAGCCCGAAGGCCTGGGTTTGGGCCTGAGCCTGTGCGAGACCCTGCTGACGCGGCTTGACGGCCGCATCGAGGCCAGCCACCACACGCCGCGCGGCGCCGTGTTCACCATCGTCTTGCACCTGCCATGAGCGCGCCCTTGTCCCCGCTGATCCACCTCATTGACGACAACCAGGCCGTGCGCGAGAGCCTCTCCTTGCTCATCTCCACCGTCGGCCTGCGCGTGCAAGCCTGGGCTGAGCCCCTGGCCTTTTTGCGCGCCTTCGAGCGCGAGGCCTTTGGCGCCATCGTGTTGGACGTGCGCATGCCGGGCTTGAGCGGCCTGACCGTGCTGGACCAACTCGTGGCCCAAGGCGTGGACCAGCCCATCATCATGCTCACTGGCCACGGCACGGTGGAGATGTGCCGCCGCGCCTTCAAGTCAGGTGCCGCCGAATTCTTGGAAAAGCCTGTCAACGACGAGGCCCTGCTCGAAGCCCTGCACAACGCCGTCCGTCAGCATGTGCGCTCGCGCCAGCGGGTGCAGGCCGATCGCGTCGCCCGCACGCGCTACGCCCAGCTCTCCGAGCGCGAACGCGAGGTCTTGGGCCTGATCGTTGAAGGCCTGACCAACAAAGAAATGGGCCGTGCCCTGGGCGTCTCGCCCCGCACTGTCGAGACCCACCGCGCCAATCTCTTCGCCAAGCTGGAGGCCAGCTCGCTGGCCCAGCTCATTCGCCAGTATGCGGCCTTGGTGGACGAAGACGCCGCCACTCCGTAGTTTTACGGACTCCCCGCCGTAGCCACGCGGATGGTGGCCGACAGGCAGGTTTTCTACAGTGAGCCCAGGTGTGTTGCACACCCTCAATTCACTCTGGAGATCACCATGAACAAAGCCCTCACCGCCCTTGCCCTGGCTCTGTTGACCAGCGGTATCGCACACGCCCAAGCCGTGCGTACTGAGCGCAACATGTCGCTGGAGCTGGCTGCTCAAATCGCCAGCCACGCCGTGTCCGCTTGCGCCGCCAGCGGCTATGCCGTCACCGCTACGGTGGTGGACCGTGCGGGTGGCGTGCGCGCCGTGCACCGCGCCGACAACGCTGGCCCCCACACCCTGGCCGCCAGCCACGACAAGGCCTTCACCTCCGCCTCGGCCAAGAACAACACCCTGGCCATGATGGACGGCGCACAAAAGAACCCCGCCGCTGCCAACCTGGTGCACATCCCCGGCTTCCTGCTGCTGGGCGGCGGCGTGCCTGTACGCGTGGGTAACGAAGTCATCGGCGCGGTGGGCGTGGGCGGTGCACCCGGCGGCCACTTGGACGAGCAGTGCGCGGCGGCGGCGCTGGACAAGGTCAAAGACTTGCTGAAGTAAAGCTGCCCAACCACTCCCTTATCATGCGTTGATAAGGGAGTTGGCGAATGACGCAAACGGTTGATGTGCAGGGCGGTGACCACAACACCGTGGTCCAGATCGACGGCAACGGCAACACCGTGGTGCTGGGGCAGCCGCATCTGAGGCTCACCCGCTTTGAGGCCGAGCGCAACAAGCCCCTCACCGATACCCGTTTGTTAATCCCAGCGCGGCGGGCCATTCCACTGTTCGGGCGTGACGAAGAGCTGAAATCCCTTCTTGACTTTGTGCGCCCTGATGCACCACCGGACATCCGGGTCCGCGTCTTGGTCGGCAGTGGCGGCAGCGGCAAAACCCGCTTGGCTTTGGAGCTGTGCGACCAGATCAAAGACCGCTGGCTGGCGGGCTTTGTCACCACCGACGCACTTGACAGGTTCTTCAAGCAACAAGATGCAGGATGCTGGGGTTGGCAGAAGCCCACCCTGATGGTGTTGGACTATGCTGCCGCTCAGGCGGAAGTGCTACAGCGCTGGTTGCCTGAGCTTCAAGAGCGAGGGGCGCAACCACAACACCCTCTGCGTGTTTTGCTGCTGGAGCGCCATGCAGATCCAGACAGCGGTTGGCATCAACGAGTATTCAATCCCGGCGGCTGGAAAAGCGCCGGGACGCGAGATTTACTTGATCCACCAGAGCCAGTGCCCATCCGCCCGCTCTATGAGGTTGAAAATCGGCTAGGCGTGATTCGATCCGTGCTGACGCTCGTCAAGCCCGATCTTTTGCCTCTGTTGACGCCAAAGTTGCTGGATGATTCATTCCAGCAGACACCCTGGGGTGGCGACCCGCTTTATCTCGCCATGGCGGCTTTGACCATGGCGCAGCGCAGCAATGCCTCAGCTCTGCGGCTGGGGCGCACCGACCTGGCCCTGGAAGTGGCCGGGCATGAAATGAACCGTTTAGCGCAAGCTGCGCAAAGCCGAGGGTTGGCGTCCGAGTTGGTTCAGCACTTGGCGGCTTGCATCACGCTCTTGCAAGGTCTACCCCGAATCGAGGCACTTGGGCTGATCCGCAGCGAAAAGCAAGCCATCGGCTTTGAACAAGGTGACCCGGCCAAGCTGGTGGACGTGTTGCACGAGTGCTTCACTGATGGCGAACGCATTGCCGGTGTGCAACCGGACCTGATCGGTGAAGCACTCTTGCTTAAGGTTTGGAACAAGCCCGAACGCGCAGAAGCGATTGCTCGCTTGTTCGCAGACCATGCGCCTCGAGTAACAGAGACTCTGGTTCGTGTGGTGCAGGATTATTCCCAGACCGACCCCAAGGCCAAGCTTTGGTTTGAGAAGCTGCTGATGGATCAATGGAGCAATCAGCAGGTCTTGGAGCGGATTCACGCGGCTTTGCCAGACATGACGGTGGCGCTGAGTGATGTGAGGCTGCGACTTGCGCAGCGCTTGCAGGCTCTGGAAACTAACCTGGACCCTGAGGTGCAGGCGAAGCATTTGGCGTTGCTGACGGTGGCCTACACAGATTTGGGGAAGTTCGATGACGCGCTGAAGGCTGGACAACAAGCAACTGACATGTATCGGTGTTTGGCGCGCAATACCTCAAGTTGCATACCGGATTTGGCTATGTCGCTGAACAATTTGGTAGTCGCATTGAGCGCCAATGACCTGCTTGATGCAGCGCTGAAGGCAGCTCTAGAGTCGGTTGAACTGTACAGAGCCCTGGTGCGCCAGCACCCAGATGTCTTTGAACCAAATCTGGCTTGCGCTCTGAGCACCACAGCAAATACCTGCGTAGAGCTGGGTCAGTTCCGGTCGGCGTTGGAAGTCGCAGAAATCTCGGCGGACATGTATCGAGACTTGGTTAAACAGCGTCTGGAAACCTACAAACCGGATCTGGCGTTGACGTTGAATAACTTGGCAAACATCTATAGCTCGTTGGAACGGTTTGATGACGCTCTGGAGGTAGCCCAGCAAGCAGCGGATATGTACCGACAGTTGGCAGGACTGCAACCAGATGCCCACTTACCGAAATGGGCGATGTCGCTGACCAATTTGGTTGGAAAGCTAGCCCAATTGGGTCATCTTGATCGAGCACTGGAAGTGGCACTGCAAGCCACAGCTCTGTACCTGAACGGCTCCTCGTCGTTTAGTGTGGAATCAGACAAGTCATCTCTGAGGCCCGGATAGCTAGGATTGGCGTGATGCGGCAGGCGCGAATGGTGAGACCGGCAGATGCGTCAGCTTGCCCATGCGCAGGTAGGCGATGTTGATAAAGCAGGCGGCAGTGCGGAACCCTCGGGCTGCCCTTTTTGCCTGTTGCAACAAGCCATTCATCGCTTCAACGAAGGCGTTGCTGCGGTGATCCAGCATGCCGCGCACCACGGCATCAAAGTGAGTCTTGAGCGTTTTGCCAAGGCGTTTGAAGGCCACCAAGCGGCTGCGCCTTGCCCACGAGATCCAGGCCTTGAGATCCATGCTGGCTTGCTCGGCTTGGTTGTGTGTTCGGGCGCTGGCAAACACCGCACGCAGGGCCATCTTCAAGCGCCAAGCCCGCGTGGTTTTTAGGTTGGCTCGTTGCAGCCAGTGCATGGCGCTGATCTGCGTTGCACTCCAACTCGACGGGTTGCGCCTTGTCGCCCACAGCAGAGTTTTGCGCTCTTTGGCATCCATCTCGCCCAAGGCCTCGCGCACCTTTGCGCTTTCAGTTTTCCACTCCGCGCTGCGCACTTCGTCCATCGCCTCATTGGCCAGCGCCACCACGTGGAAGCGGTCATAACTGATCTTGGCATTGGGCAAATACAACGCCGCGCCCTTGGCATAGGCTGCACTCATGTCCATGCAGGCATGTGCAATCGCGGTGGGCTCACCGCCATGGGCTTGCAGGTCCTGCGCGAAGGCTTGCAACGTCTTATGGTCTTTGCCAGAGGTGGCGAAGAGCAAGCGCTTTTCATCCAAATCATGCACCACGGTGATGTACTCGTGGCCCTTGCGCAGGCTCGTTTCATCGATGCCCACAAGCTTGACTTGGCTCATGTCTTGCAGGTGACGCGCCTTGCTGACGTAGTGCTCAATGCGGCGCCAGAGTTGCTTGTCTTTGCACCCGCAGCATGTGCGCGGCCTGGCGCACCGGCAGGCCTTGGCACAGCGTCAAGCCTAGCGCTTCAAACAAGAGCGTGAAGCCGCTCCCTTCACGCGCCCACGGCACCGGAGTTTGCGTCGTTTTGCCGCACGCCGTACAGGCCACGCGTGGCACATCAGCATGCATCCAGGCCTCGAATTGGAAGAAGTCCAGGTGTCGCCAGGATCGGCGCAGTCGGTCATGCACCATCTGATCAGCCGCGCCACAGTGCGGGCAAACCAGCTTGGCATCTTGGCAGCTGACCTCAAAGTCAATGCGCCTCTTTGCAGTATCAAGCTTGACACTCTCCACCACCCAAGGGCGCTGCAATCCAAGCGCACTGGTGAACAAGGCTTCGACTTCAATACTCATAACGGCTCAACTTCAAAACAGCGCTTGACTGGCACACTGCGTGGCACTTTGGAGGTGCATCACTGGACGCTCAGGCAGGCCAGAAAGTCGGAATTGTCGGTGTTGGGATCCACACTAAACGACGAGGAGCCACCTGAACTTGGTCAATAGGGGACCGAATGGCGTATACGCGCTGGGTTTGGCCACGTCCCTTATTGGGCTAGCCGCGATCCAAAGTCAACGCGATCAGCACAAGAACGCGATTGGAAGCGCCCGTCAAGCGGTGTTGGTTCTAAGCCCAATATTCATGAAAAATCCACAAAATCTGCATGCCCGAATGGACTTTGGAGCCTGTCAGAAATTTTGTGTGTGAGGCAAGCATATTCACGCGTTTGCAAAGCCGCTCAAGTTGAACCGGACCTGACCCTGCTAGTCCCTTTGCTGCCGCACTTCCAGCTCGCCTCTGAGGAGACTCCTAATGATTGAACTCGCCCCTTTGGCTGCCTCTGCCGTTGCCTTGCTGGCCCCGCTGTTCACCAAAGCCTTGGAGAAGGGTGCTGAGGAGTTGGGCCAATCGGCTGTGGGTGGCCCGTTGGGCAAGCTCAAAGAAAAGCTGGGCCATACCGGCAGCCAGGAAGCCCTGGAAGACTTGCGCCAACAGCCCAGTGACGCAGACACCCAGGCAGCGCTGCGCAGCCAGTTGGTCAAAGCCATGAAGGATGACCCATCACTCGCGGACAAGTTGCAGGCTTGGCTGGACGAGGCGAAACCGCAGGCCGCCGCCCTCGGCATTCAGCAAAGTGCGCAAGTGCAGGGCAATGGCAATAAGGTGGCGCAGGTGACGGGCTCGGGCAACTCAGTGAATTTGTAAGCGCCCTTTGCGACCCCTCCGCGCTGCTAGGCTTTGTAGCCGTAGTTCACTACGGCCAGGCATCCGCAGAACACCAAGATCGCGAAGCCTAAGGGTAGGATGAACAGCAGAGACACACCTCTGCCTGGGATTCGCCGACCGCGCCGGTCATGCTTGCCTGCCTTGAAGGCCAGGATCATGCCGATGGCGGGGAGCAGTGGGATGGTGACCATCAAGAAAAGGGTGGGCACAGTGAGTGCGCTGATCACCATCGACGCCACGGCATAGCGCCAAGCTTTGGAGGAGTGGTCGTGCGGGGAATAGAGCTTCATCGCTCGCTTGCTCACTGCTTCAACAACTCCGCCACATCCTGCTGACCCGCCAATCGTTCGCGCTTGGGGTCAGGGTGGACGCGGCGGATCCAGATGCTGGCGACCTGCTGCGGGAATTGCTTTTGGATCTCGGCATAGGCCTCGGGGTCGCGCTCACCATCGTCGCCAACGAGGATGAACTTGACCTCCGGCAGGCTCTTCATGATCTGCTGGATTCGTGCCACTTTGTAGGCTTGCTGGTCGCTCAGTGGGTCCGGGCTGTCGCTGCTGACTTGCTTGAGCATCAGCACGCCGCGCGGAAAGGCCTGCTTGGCCAGAAAGCGGCGCACGCTGTCGGTGAGCTGCTTGGGCGAGCCCGAGACATAGAACAGCGGTGTGGCGGCGGGGCTGGAGTTTTGGTGGGTCAGTCGGCTGTAAAGGGCGGCCATGCCGGGCATGGCCTGGCGGGCTTCGGGCGGCACGGTCAGGCTGTTTTTGAGCAGCTTGGGGGTGCTGGGCACTTGGCTCGCCAAAATGGTGTCGTCAATGTCCGAGATGATGCCCACCCGGTTGCGCGGCTCGTGCACCAAGAGGCCGGCTGGGCTGCTGGCGGCGGGGGTGCTGATCTCGTGCCAGCCGGGCTTCAGGTTCAGCGCGTGGTTGCTGTGCAGCAGCCAATAACCGTGGCTGTCGCTGCGGGTGGCCCAGCTCAGCTCGCCCACTTTCCAGCTTACTTCGCCCTCGGCGCTGTCGGCAGTCAACAGACAGGTGCTGCGGTACAGCGTGCTTAAGCGCCCAGCGTCGGGCGCGGCCGGCTGGTGTTTGTCTTCCGTCAGGCGGCCGGAGAAGCGATAGCCCTGGGCCGTGGCCCAGGCGTCGTCCACGATGTTTTGGCCAGCCGCCTGGGCCAGGCTGGCTGTGCTGGCTGCCGGGCAGCAGCAGCGCCATGACACGGCGCCCCATCGTTTTGGACAGGGCACGGGCTGGCTTCGGCTGCCTCAGCGCTGTGGTGGGGAGGTTCAGGGGGCCACGGGCGGTGGCCAGTTGGCGATGCAAGGCGGCGCTCATGCAGAGGGTCGAATTGAAGAGGCCGTCACTGTACCCGAGGGCTGGCCCCAGGGCGAAAGCGCTCTCAGGGCGCTTTACACTTGGCGGTGAGCAAAAAACGCCGTCCATGAGCAACGCCCCCTCCAAGACCAAGAGCAAGTTGACTTCTGTCACCCATCGAGATGGTGGCCGAAGCGGCAGGGGTGTCGCTCAGCACGGTGTCGCGCATCCTCAATGGCACAGCGGTGGTCAGTGCGGCCAAGAAGCAGGCGGTGGATGAAGCCATCGCGGCCCTGGGCTTTGTGCCCAACCCCATGGCCAGAGGCCTGGCGGGCGGGCGCACCCTGAGCATTGGCGTGGTCACCCAAGCCATGGACAGTCCTTTTTATGGCGCAGCCCTGCGCGGTATTGAAGATGAGTTGGACAGCGTGGGCTACAGCCCGCTGTTTGTGAGTGGCCACTGGACGCCAAGGCCGAGGCACGGTGCATTGAGGTGCTGCGCTCGCGCCGGGTAGACGGCATCATTGTGCTGACGGGCCGCATTGCCGACAGCGCGCTGAAGGCGACGGCCAAGCAATTGCCGCTGGTGGTGGTGGGGCGGCAGCTCAAGGCGCCTGACCTGTTTTGCATGCACTTCGACAATTTCGAAGGCGGCCGCTTGGCCACGCAGCACCTCACCGACCTGGGCCATCGGCGCATCGCCTTCATCTCCGGCCACCCTGAGCACCCCGACGCCCAAGACCGCTTCAAAGGCTACCGGGCCGGGCTGCAGGCTGCAGGCATTGCTTTTGACCCTGGGCTGGTGGTGCCAGGTGAGTACCACGAGGTCAGCGGTGTGCTGGCGGTGGAGCAGTTGCTGGCCTCGCGCCAGCAGTTCACCGCTATTTGCGGCCAATGACCAACTGGCGCTGGGCGCGGCCCTGGCCCTGCATCGCCGCTCGCTGCGCGTGCCCGACGATGTCTCGCTGGTCGGCTTTGACGACCTGGCCAGCTCCATGTACACCATTCCGCCGCTCAGCACGGTGCATCAACCCGCCTATGAATTGGGCCGCATGGCCTCGCAGGCTGTGCTGCAGCTTTTGTCCGGGCAAACACCCACGCTGGTTTTGCCCGCACCTCGGTTGATCGTGCGGGAATCCAGCCGCCGCCGTCCGGGCTAAACGCTTTCCACGTCATTCCCTGCGTTGTCGGTTCGCCCTGTGGTGTGCCGACTTGGTTTGCGGCTTCAGCCGGTCTCAGCCTCCACAACCCTGATTGACATCTCGGAGTGGCTGCGACTATAGTTTTGAAAGCGCTTTCAAAAACGACAACGCACGGCAACGGAGACAGGTATGAATGTGGGCAAGTCAGGGCAGGGCCCTGCCAGAAAGGTGGGCCGACGTCGGCTGGCTGCTGGGCTGTGCGGGGCCGTGGGCTTGGGCTTTTTGTTCGGCCCCACGGGGGCTATGGCTCAGGCTGCTGCACCGGCGCGCACCACTTTGGTGGTGGCGGCGTATCCGGCGGTCGATGAGATCGTGCGCAAAGCACTGCCCGCTTGGCAGCAACGTCACCCTCATGTGGACGTCAAAGTGGTCAGCCGCGCTTTTGCCGACCACCACACGGCCATGACCACAGCGCTCTCAACAGCGTTCTACTTGCCCGATGTGATGGCCCTGGAGGTCGGCTATGTCGGGCGCTTTGCCCAAGGCGGTGGCCTGGAAGACCTGCGCGAGCCCCCCTATGACATCAACCGCTTCAAGCAAAGCTGGGTGCCTTATGCCTTGGCGCAAGCCACGTCCCGCAAAGGCCGCATCGTGGCGGTGCCCTCAGACATTGGCCCAGGCACCATGCTGTATCGCCAGGACATCCTCAGCAAAGCTGGGCTCAGCGAAGCAGACCTGACGGGCACCTGGGAGGGTTATGTGCGCTCTGGTGTGCAGATCAAGGCGCGCACGGGGGCCTATTTGATGGCCCATGCGCGCGATCTCAAAGACATCTTGATCCGCGTGGGCATTGCGCAGGGCGATGGCCTGTACTTTGACGCCAACAACAAAGTGTTGGTCAACTCACCGCGCTTTGTGAGGGCCTTTGAGCTGGCCCGCACGGTGCGCCAGAACAAGCTGGATGCTCGCGTGGGCACTTGGTCTAACGAGTGGTCTGAGGGCTTTAAGCGCGGCACCATGGCAACGCAGATCTCCGGCGCGTGGCTGGCCGGCCACCTCAATAACTGGCTGGCCCCGGCCACCAAGGGCTTGTGGCGCGCCGCACCCTTGCCGCAAGGCTCGTTCGCGGCCTATGGTGGCACCTTCTTTGCCATCGCCCGGGGTGCACCGGCGGCCAACAAGGCCTTGGCCTGGGACTTGATTCAGCACCTGACCTTGCAGCGCGACCAGCAACTGGCCGCCTTTAAGGCGCATGATGCCTTCCCGGCCTTGAGTGAGGCCTTGAACGACCCCTTCTTTGAGGAACCGCTGCCGTTTTTGGGGGGCCAGAAGGCTCGTTTGCAGTGGCGCGACGCCACCCAGCGCATCACCGCCGTCAGCGTGCACAAGCAAGATGCTTTTGCCGACGAGGTGATCAATACCGAACTCGACAAGGTGCTGGACCAAGGCAAGGACATTGCCACGGCACTGGCCGATGCCGAGCGCCTGCTGCAACGCCGCGCCAACCGCTGAGAGCTTTGCCAACGCCATGAAACTCCCTGCAGCACTTCGCCTCTCGCCCCGCTGGGCACCCTATGTCTTTATCAGCCCCTTCCTGATCCTGTTCGGCATCTTTGGTCTGTTTCCGCTCTTGTTCTCGCTGGCCCTGGCCTTCCAAACCTGGGAGCCGACCAGTGGCTTAGCGGCCATGGAGTTTGTCGGGCTGGACAACTTCATCTTCGCCCTGCAAGACGAATGGTTCTGGAAGTCGCTGCGCAACACCGGCTGGCTGGCCGTGGCCTCGGGGGTGCCCCAGCATTTGGTGGCCATTCCGCTGGCCGTGTTCATTCACAACGCCTTCAAGCGCAGTCGTAACGCGGTGGTTGGGGCTTACTTCTTGCCCTACATCACCTCGACGGTGGCCATTGCGATTTTGTTCAGCTCTTTGTTCTCCACCGACTATGGCCTGATCAACCAAGCGCTGCTGTCTTTGGGCCAAGTGCCGGGCTTGGGCTGGCTGATGCCTGACGCACCGATTGACTGGATGGGCCGCGCAGAGAACATCAAACCTGCGGTCTCCATGATCGTGTTCTGGCGCTATGTGGGCTTCAATGTGGTGCTGTACTTGGCGGCACTGCAGACCATTCCGGCCGACCTGTATGAAGCCGCCACCATGGACGGCGCGGGCAAGTGGCAGCAGTTTTGGAGCATCACCCTGCCCAGCCTCAAGCCCATGATCTTCTTTGGTGTCACGCTCAGCGTCATTGGCGGCTTGCAGTTGTTTGAAGAGCCCTTCATCTTGACGCAAGGCCGGGGTGGCTCTGACCAAGCCGGCATGACCACGGCCATCTACCTCTACCGCATGGCCTTTGACTTCAACGACTTTGGCGCGGCCAGTGCCATGAGCTGGTTGCTCTTCATCGTGGTGGTGGCGCTCACCTGGGCCACCAACCGCGCCTTCCGCCCTCGTGGCTCTGCCGAGTGAGGGCCCAAGCCATGCACTCCCTGTCCGCTCCAACGCGCACCGCTCCTTGGTTGGCCTATGCCCTGGTGGGCGTGGGCGCGCTCATCATGTTGGCCCCGTTCTACTTCATGTTCGTCTTCGCCACCCACTCGCGCGAAGAGATCTTCAGCCTGCCGCCGCCGGTGTTCTTTGGCGATGACTTTTTGCTTAACCTCAAGATCCTCACCGAGCGCATTCCGTTCTGGCGCAACTTGGGCTGGAGTTTGTATGTGGCGCTGGCCAACACCGCCTTAACCCTGCTGTTTTGCTCGATGGCGGGCTATGCCTTTGCCATGTTTGAGTTCCGCTACAAGAAGGCCTTGTTCGGCTTGGTCATGGCCACCATGCTGCTGCCCTCCTTCATGAACATGATCCCCACCTTCATGATCATGGACGTGCTGGGCTGGATCGACCAACCCCGAGCGCTCTACCTGCCCGGTGCGGCCAGCGCTTTTGGTATCTTCTTGATGCGCCAGTTCGTGGCGAGTTCGGTGCCCAAAGACTTGATTGAAGCCGCTCGCATGGACGGCTGCGGCGAGATGTCCATCTACGCACGCATTGTGCTGCCCTTGCTCAAGCCGGCCATGGGCACGCTGGGGTTGATCACCTTCATCGCCTCGTGGAACAACTTCATCGGCCCGCTGATTGTGATGCGCTCGCCCGAAATGTTCACGCTGCCGCTGGCGCTGCGCAGCCTGCAAAGCCCGGTGGACACCGAATGGGGGGCGCTGATGACCGGCTCGGCCATTGCCACCATTCCCTTGTTGATTTTGTTCGCACTGTCTTCGCGCCAATTGATCTCTGGTTTGACCTCGGGCGCGGTCAAGTGAACCGCTGCTCTTCATCTGTCCCTCTAGACGCTTTCACGGCCCTCGTCCGCCCATGAACACTGCCCTTTACCTCGATCAAGCCCACCACTTCCCCAAGGAGTTTGTATGGGGCGTGGCCACCAGCGCTTTTCAAATCGAAGGCGCGTCTCGAACGGACGGCAAAGGCCTGTCCATCTGGGACACTTTTTGCGAGGTTCCGGGCGCCATTGCGGATGCCTCTAACGGTGACGTGGCCTGCGAGCACTACCAACGCTGGCAAAGCGACCTGGACATCGTCGCCAACTTGGGCGTCAGCGCCTACCGCTTCAGTGTGAGCTGGCCCCGCGTGCGCCCCGGTGGCAGTGGCGCCTGGAACAGCCAAGGGCTGGACTTCTATGAGCGCTTGGTGGATGGCCTGCTGCAGCGTGGCGTGGCGCCCTACATCACCCTGAACCACTGGGATTTGCCGCAGGAGTTGCAAGACCAAGGCGGCTGGGCCAACCGTGACACCGTCCACCGCTTTGTCGAGTATGCGCGGGGCTTGCACCAACGCTTGGGGGACCGGGTGGTGTCCATCGCCACCCACAACGAACCCTGGGTCATGGCCATGTTGGGCCACGAGATCGGCAACTTCGCCCCGGGCATCAAGAGCCGGGCGGTGGCGGCGCAGGTTTCGCACCATCTCTTGCTCAGCCACGGCTTGGCGGTGCAGGCCTTGCGGGCTGAGGGCTGCAAGGCCGATCTGGGCATTGTGTTGAATCTCTCACCCACCCAATCGGCCACCCATTCCCCTGAAGACCAAGCCCGCACGGTGTTGGAAGACGGCCGCTTGGTGCGCTGGTACATGGACCCGCTGTTCAAAGGCAGCTACCCCAGCGATGTGATGGACTTTCTCGGTGACGACGCACCGCAGATCCACGCCGGGGACCTGGAGGCCATTCAAACCCCCCTCGACTTCTTGGGCGTCAACTACTACACCCGGTCCGTCATCAGTGCGGCGGGGCCTTGGGATGTGAAGCAAAGCGGGCTGGAACTGAGCGATATGGGCTGGGAGATCTATCCCGAAGGCCTGACTCAGTTGTTGGTGCGCCTGCATCAAGACTATGCCTTGCCCCCCATGTTCGTCACTGAAAACGGCGGTGCGTTCAAAGACCAACTGGACAACGGTCGAGTACACGACCTGCCGCGTGTCAAGTACATCAAAGAGCACATTGCTGCGGTGGCCGACGCCATGCGCCAAGGCGTGAAGATGGGGGGTTACATGGTGTGGAGCTTGCTGGACAACTTTGAGTGGGCCTCAGGCTACGAGAAGCGCTTCGGCATCGTCTATGTGGACTACGCCTCCCAGCAAAGAACACTCAAAGACAGCGCGCTCTGGTATCGCAATTTCTTGCAGCGACAGAAAGCATCCAGCCTTGTGGCTGTGAGCACAGGAGACTGATGTGGGACAGGTTCAACTCAAAGGCATTCGCAAAAGCTATGGTGACGTTGCCGTCATCAAAGGCATTGATCTTGAAGTGCGCGACGGCGAGTTCATGGTCTTTGTCGGGCCTTCGGGCTGCGGCAAGTCCACCACCTTGCGCATGATTGCGGGCCTGGAAGACATCACCGGCGGTGACTTGTTGATTGACGGCCAGCGTGCCAACGACCTGCGCCCCGCCGACCGCGGTGCGGCCATGGTCTTCCAAAGCTATGCGCTCTACCCGCACATGACCGTGGAAGAGAACATGGGCTTTGCGCTGAAGATGGCGGGCGTCGGCAAGGCCGAGCGCGCACTACAGGTGGGGCGGGCTGCCGAAGTGCTGCGCATCACCGACCTGCTGCGACGCTTTCCCAAAGAGCTCTCCGGCGGCCAGCGCCAACGTGTGGCGATTGGCCGTGCCATTGTGCGCAAGCCCAAGGTCTTCTTGTTTGACGAGCCGCTGTCCAACCTGGACGCCGCCTTGCGCGTGAACATGCGCATCGAGCTCAGCCGCCTGCACAAAGAGCTGGGCACCACCATGATCTACGTGACCCACGACCAAGTCGAGGCCATGACCATGGGCGACCGCATCGCGGTGTTCAACAAGGGCCACATCGAGCAATTGGGCGCACCGCTGGAGCTTTACAACCAGCCTGCCAATGAGTTTGTGGCGGGCTTTTTGGGGGCACCGCGCGTCAATATGGTGGAGCGGCCGGCGGCCTCGGGTGCGTCTGCGCACCTGGCCCTCTGGGGCGCTCTGGCCCACGATGCGGGCTCAGACGTTCAGCGTGTGGGCCTGCGCCCCGAGCACTTGCACGTGCTCGGGGCCGGCGAGGGCATTCCGGCCAAGGTGGAGTTGGCGGAGCATTTGGGCGATGTCTCCATCCTTCACCTGCGGGTCGAGGGCGCGGATCAATTGCTGAGCGCTAAGGTGGCCGCAGGCCAGAGCCAAATCGACACCGGCCATGTGGTGGGCCTGCGCCCCGACTCGCGCTGGGCCCTGCGCTTTGACGCGAACGCTCGGCGAGTTGCTTGACATGAACTCGCGCCGAAAGAAGGGCTGGCGCTTGGTCTGGGCCGATGAGTTCGAGGGCGATCAGCTCGACCTCAGCAAGTGGGACTACGACCTGGGCAATGGCTTTTTTGACTACCGCGTACACCAGTGGGTGCCGGGCTGGGGCAATGAAGAGCTGCAGTACTACACCGACAGCCCTCGCAATGTGAGTGTGGCCAAGAGCTGCGTCACCATCCGCGCCTTGAAAGAGCCGCTGCATGGCTGTGGCTACACCTCTGGCCGCCTCAAAACCCGGCGGCGCGATGGCACGCCGCTGTTCAACACCTTGTACGGTCGGGTGGAGTTCAAAGCCAAGGTGCCGTGGGGCAAAGGCCTGTGGCCGGCTTTGTGGATGTTGCCTCAAGACGACCGTTATGGCGGATGGGCCGCCTCGGGCGAGATCGACCTGATGGAGATCGTGGGCGACAAGCCCCACGAGGTGCTCAATAGCCTGCACTTTGGTTCCAGCTTCCCCAAGCGCTCGCTGATCACCAAGGGCTACACCTTGCCCGGTGGCAGCACCGTGGCCGATTGGCACACCTATGCGGTGGAGTGGCAGCCCGGAGAGATCCGCTTTTACGTGGACGATGTCTTGGTGTCCACCTATGACCATTGGTGGAGCTGCAGCAAGACTGACGCACAAGGCGGCCGCGAGCCCAAGCGCGCCGGTGAGCTGAATCCTTGGCCCGCCCCTTTTGACCAGCCCTTTTACTTGGTGATGAATGTGGCGGTGGGCGGCAACTTCCCGGGCCTGCCCAGCGCGGACACGGTTTTCCCAGCGGAGTTGGTGGTGGACTACGTCCGCGTCTACGAAAAGATCGGCGGTTGGGGTGACGCCCTGCCGCGTGGCCGAGGCCAGATGCCTTGGCAAACCAAAACCTAATCCGGAACCTTTGATGTCTAGACCTTTGAATCCCAGCCGACTTGAGCGGCTGGAGGCAGGCGCACGCCTGTCTGAACGCCATAGCGGTGCGCAGCACCCGCAAGAGGCCTTGCTGCCGACGGTGGAGCTGTGGCTGCCCGAAGCCCGCTCTGCTTTGAAGCGCCGCTTTGATGAGATCTTGGCGCAGGGCGTGCACGGCCTGTGCTTCAGCCCTTATCTGGAAGGCCAGGCCCCCGGCACTGAGGTGAGCGAAGCGCAGATCCGCGCGCGTTTGCAGCCCTTGGTGGGCCGCTGCCGCTGGGTGCGCTCCTTCTCGTGTACCGAGGGCCACCAGCACACGCCGCGCATCGCCCATGAGTTGGGCCTCAAGACCTTGGTGGGCGCTTGGCTGGGCACGGATGCCGAGATCAATGAGCGCGAACTCCAGGCCGTGATCGAGCTGGCCCGCGCCGGCCATGCCGACATCGTGGCCGTGGGCAATGAGGTGTTGCTGCGCGAAGACTTGAGCGAAGACCAATTGCTGGCCGCCATCGAGCGCGTCAAGCAGGCCGTGCCCGGTGTGCCCGTGGGCTATGTCGATGCCTACTATCTGTTTGAGCTGCACCCACGCATCACCGCGGCTTGCGATGTGGTGTTGGCCAACTGCTACCCCTTCTGGGAGGGCGTGCCCCGCGAGGGCGCGTTGGCCTATATGCAAAGCATGGTGCAGCGCACGCAGGCTGTGGCGCAGGGCAAGCCGGTGATCATCAGCGAGACAGGCTGGCCCGACCAAGGCACGGCCTTTTGGGGGGCACAGCCCTCCCCCGAGGGCGCCATGGCCTATTTTGTAGACACCATGGACTGGGCCGAGCAGGCTGGCATCGAGGTGTTTTATTTCTCCGCTTACGACGAGGCCTGGAAGGTCGGCGCCGAAGGCGATGTGGGCGCCTATTGGGGCTTGTGGGACAAAAACGGGAGTGCCAAGTTTGACTGACAGCCACGCTTGACGCCTGCCGCCAGGGCAATGCCATTTGCTACTCGGGCTACCGCGAGGGCCAAAGCCCCGGCGAGCAGATCTTCCCCAGCCGTGCGGAGATCCTCGAAGACCTGCTGATCTTGCAGAAGAACTGGCACGCTGCTGCGCCTGTACGACTGCAGCCCGCACGCCGAACGGGTGCTGGAGGTCATTGAGACTGAGCGGCTGCCCTTCCAGGTCATGCTGGGCGCCTACCTGGGCGCCGAGATGAACAACTTCGGCTGCCCCTGGGGCGGCGGCGTCTACAGCCGAGGCGCAGCTCGAGGCCAACCGCGCCGAAAACGCGCGCCGAGCTGCGACCGCCTGATCGCGCTGAGCTCAGTCGCTACCCAGGACATCGTGTTCTCGGTGGCCGTGGGCAACGAGGCCACGGTCGACTGGATCGGACCACATCGTGGCCGTGCCGCAAATGGTGGCCTATGTGCAGCAGGTCAAGCAGGCCGTGCGCCAGCCCGTCACCTTCTGCGAAAACTATGTGCCCTGGGTCACCAAGCTGCGCCCCGCTGGTGGAGGTGCTGGACTTCATCTCGGTGCACACCTACCCGGTCTGGGAATACAAGCACATCCACGAGGCGCTGGACTACACCCGCGAGAACGTGGAGAGCGTGGCCCGCTGCTACCCGGACAAGCCCGTCATCATCACCGAGGCCGGCTGGGGCACCAACACCAATGGCCGCGGCATGCCCGTGGAGCAGGCCTCAGAGGCCTTGCAAGAGGTCTACTACCGTGCCTTGATGAGCTGGTCCCAAGAGGCTGGCGTGCTGACCTTTGTGTTTGAGGCCTTTGACGAACCCTGGAAGGGCTCGCCCGACCCGCTGGAGCCCGAAAAGCACTGGGGCCTGTTCACCGTAGACCGGCGTCCCAAGCTGGTGATGCAGGGCTTGTTTGGCGCGCCGACCCGCTGAACAACCCGAATTGCGGGGTCTTTCTTACTGTGGGTAATAAAAGAATAGCTAAATATTTCGTTTGGCCATAAACTGCGCCCCAGCAAGCCGTGGCCCCGTGCCGCGCGCGCTACCTCATCGGTAGCCGTCTCCGAACTCTCACCTCGGGATGTCTGTGAGGCTCGGCAAGGTTCGTCCTGCTTTGAGTCTCCATCTCTGCGGGTTGATGTCTCCAAATCCGTTTTCCTATGCGCAGCCGCCTCTGTGTGGTGGGCTGAGCTTGTCTAGAAAGGCTCCATCATGAGCAGCAAACTTTATGTGGGCAACTTGCCCTACTCCGTCAACGACGCCAGCCTGCATCAGAACTTCTCTGAATACGGCACCGTGACCTCCGCCCGCGTCATGACCGACCGCGACGACGGCCGCTCCAAGGGCTTCGGCTTTGTGGAAATGGGCTCGGCCGCTGAGGCGCAAGCCGCCATCACTGGCCTGCATGGCCACACCGTGGACGGCCGCGCGCTGGTCGTCAACGTGGCCCGTCCTAAAGAAGACCGTGGCACCGGCGGCGGCGGTGGTGGTGGCTATCGCCCCCGTTACTGATTCCCTGGCTGTGGGCCTAACGGCCTTCAGCCTTGCGATCTGACAAAGAGCCGACCCTAGAGGTCGGCTTTTTTGCGTCTGGTGCTCTACCAGCCATACGTCGCAATGGAGTGCGCAGGCAACGCGCTCTGCGCCCAGCCCAGCTCGCCGCCAATGGCGAAGGGCAGGGCCTCGTCGCTGCGGTTCAGGGCGATCAGGGCCACGCGGCCGTCGGGATTGCGAAAGGCGGTCACCTCCAGGCGCTCGCGGGTGGCGGCGCACAGGATGCGTTGGGCGCCGGGCTGCACAAAGCGGCTGAAGTGGCCGATGTAGGCGTAGGAGTTGTGGCGGATGAGCTGGCCGCTGGCGCGGTCGGCCATCAGGGGTGAGCTGCACAGATTGCCGACATGGTTGGGGCCGCCTTCCTCGTTGAGCAGCAGGTTCCAATCGATCCAGCCTTCGGTCCAGCGGTTCATATCTTCGATCATGGACTGGGCATAGCGCTCGCCCAGCGCCCAAGAGCCGTGGTGGGGGCCGCCTTCTTGGCAGCCCTCGGTGAACAAGAGGTGTTTGTCGGGCCAAGCGTCGTGCACCAGTTGCACTTGGTTGAAGTGCTGCTCGCCATACCAATGAAAGCCGCAGCCCCAGACAAAGCGGGCGGCGGCCGGGTCGCCCAGGATGATGCTGGCGCGCTCGACCAATTTGTCGCGGTTGTGGTCCCACACCACGATGCGCACGTGGCCCAGGCCAGCGGCCTCTAAGGCCGGGCCTAAGTGGTCGCGCACAAAGTCGCGCTCTTGCGCGGCGCTGTAGAGGCAAGAGTCCCAGCGCTGCAGGGCCTCGGGCTCGTTTTGCACCGTCACGCCCCAGATGGGCACGCCGTGCGCGGCATAAGCCTGGATGAAGCGCACATAGCACAGGGCCCAGGCGGCGCGGCAGTCTTCTCGCAGCTCGCCACCGTGGTTCATGGCGCCGGTGGTCTTCATCCAAGCGGGTGGGCTCCAAGGGGAGGCCAACAGGGTGATCTCGCGCCCTTCAGCCCAGGCCACGGCCTGGGCGGCTTTGATCATGGGCAGCAGGGCTTGCTCGTCGCGGGCAATGCTGAAGCTGTTCAGCGCAAAGTCGTCGGCCTGCTCCACGTGGGCATAGTTGCCCAGCGCAAAGTCACAACTGTTCATGTGGACACGGCACAGGGTGTAGCCGTGGCCCTCATCACGGCTGAAGCAGGCCTGCATGAACTCGGCCTGCTGGGCGGCAGGCAGGGATTGCCAGGTGACAGCGGCGGCTTCGGTGAAGGCCGCACCAAAGCCCAACACGGTTTGAAAGCGGCGCTGGGCATCGACCCACACCGAGGGCAGGCCGGGTGGTGGCGCGGACTGCCAGGTCAAGGGTGCTTGGGGCTGCAAAAAACCTGTGCCGCCTTGGGCGGTGAGCGTGGGGTGGATCATGGCTTCGGAGGCGCTCAGCAATGAAAAAGGGGCCGAAGCCCCTGGGTGTGGGTGGGTGTGCGCGACGCCAGGCGTCGGCTCACCTGGACCAGTAGATCTTGTCGATGTAGATCTTGGTGTTGGCCCCAGCGGCGTTGCCGGTCACGGCGTAGCGGTCGGCGATCACGAAGGGGTTGGTGACCTTGGTGAGGTCCAGCTTGGACTTGGTCGGGTCTGTCATGCCAAAGGCCATGGCGCCGCGCGGGGTGATGGCGCTCAGCGGGATGGAGACCTCGTGCCACTGGCCGTCGTTGACATAGCCATACTCGCCGCTGCTGATGGGCAGGTAGACGTCGTAGGCGCTGCCACCGGCCGTGGTGCCCGTCAAGAAGCCTACTTCCAGCTTGCCGGCATAGGTCGTCTTGATGCTGAAGTTCAGTCTGCCATTGGCGGCAAAGTTGCTGAGGTCCTCCGCCGTGGTGGGCAGGCCCAGGGCCAGGCCCCAGCCCCACACCAAGGGCGTGGGCGTGATCTCAATGCTCTTGCTGCCATCATCCGGGGCGGCAGTGGTGCTCACCTCAGGGTAAGCGGCGGTGCTGCCGTTTTCCCAGGCGTTGAACACGCCGATTTCGGCGGGTTTGGCTTCACCGGTGCTGGCCACTTCGGCATACAGGGTGTAGCGGTTGGCGGTGACGGGGCCGCTGTTGATGGGCGGGATGTAGTACAGCGCATCGGCAGCGGTGTAGCTGCCCGGCTCCCACAGGCTTTGCGGGTAGAGGCTTTGCACCACATAGCGGGCTTGGCGGTTCACATTGAACAGGCCCCACTTGTCGTCGCCTTGCTTCCAGGGCTCATCAAAGGCTTCGAAGTAGAAGATGTTGTTGGGGCCAGAGGCCTCGGCCTTCCAGGCGGTCAGGCGGTCGAAATACATCTTTTGGTTGACGGGGTGAGCGCGCGAGGTTTCGCCACCGGCGGGAATGGCCTTCCAACCGGTTTCACCGATCACGATGGGCATGCTGTTCAAGGCGCGGCCATCCAAGTTAGTGCGCACCGCGCTGTATTCCTTCTTGGCCGAGGCAATGGCGGCGTCCATCATGGCGGCGGCGCGGGCGGAGGCCGGCACGCTGGTTTGCTGCCAATCCCACAGGTCGGGCGAGAAGATGGTGTCGAGCAGCGGATAGGTGTGCACAGCGGCAAAGTCCACCACGTCGGTGATGGCCTTGGGTGCCGAGGCCCAGAATGCCCAGTTGTCGTCAGTGGTGACGGGCTGGGTGATCTGGTTGCGCACGCTGCTGATGTACTCGGCCATGATCTCCGGTGCAATGCGGTTGAAAGACCAACTCACCATGGTTTCATTGCCCACACTGACAGCCAACACAATGTCGGGGTAAGCATTGGCCAGGGCCACGCCCCGCGCCATCTCGGTGCGAGAAGCGGCGTCATTGCCGCTGACCACATAGATGCCCAGCATCATCTTCATGTCGAGCTTGCGCTCACGGATGACTTCCAAGGTGGCCTTAGCCACTTCATCCGTGCTGTCAAACAGCCGAATCAGCGTGAAGCCCCCTTGAGCCATCAGCTCCAAGTCCTGCTGAATATTGGCCTTGGTGACGACTTCGGTATCGCGGTTGCTGCTGCGGTAGGGCGAGTAATTGACCGCTTTGCGGCTGAAGAACTCGGGGCTCAGGCTGCGGGCCTGCACGCTTTGGGCTGGCACTTGGCCACCGCCACCGCAGGCCACCAAGAAGGCGGCTATCAGCAGCGCGGCCAGGCCCATGGCCAGCGTGCGGCTGCGCGCAGCCAAGCCAGCGAGAAAGAGGGAAGGGGTGCTCATGATGGTGTGCCTCAGAAGGTGAACACGGCGCCGGCGCCGAACCAGTTGCCCGTGGTGGCCACGCGCGGGTCCACATTGGTGAAGGCCGAGTTGCTGGGCATGGACAGTGGCCCTTGGCCCAGACGGCCGTACTTGACCATGCCGGCCATGCCATAGACCTGCAAGCCGTTGCGGAAGTCGTAGTTCAGGCCCACCGTGTTGATCAGGGCGCTATTGCTTTGGCCGCGCTCCATGGGGTTGCGGGTGCTGGCTTCGCCGAGGTAGACCAAGCCGGTGGAGGCCGTCCAATCGCCCATGCGGTAGCGCACGCCGCCGCTGAAGTCGGTGGAGGTGGCGGCATAGCCGGGGTTGGCCACGCCGTTCAGGCTTCCGTTCCAGTGCACATTGAACATCTCGTTCCACTGTGCGGGGGGGCCGGGTTGGGTGATCACGGCATAGGCGCCGCTCCAGCGGTTGTGGCGCACGCCGGCCAACACTTCCCATTTGCTGTTGACTTGATAGCGAGCCATCAGCATTGCAATGCTCTGGCCGGAGCCGCCCAGCTTGCTGTCATCGGCCGAGAAAGGCGTCAGGCCGGTGAAGGGGCCGTGGCCCCAGGATGAGGGTGTGCCGTTGCGGGTGTCTTGCACCATGGCGTCCAGCACCAAGTCGCCCTTCACGTACTGGGCATACAGTTCTACAAAGCGGGGTTTGTTGATCTTGAAGCCGCCATTGCCTTCGTCGTAAGTGGCTTCCAGCACCAGGTCGCCGCCCACCACATCGAAGGGGCGGCTCGTCACCCGCAATGCGCGCATCAGCAGGCCATAGCCTGCACCGCTGGAGGCCCAGGCGTCGCTCACGCCAATTTGAGTGCCGTAGGGGTAGTCGGCCATGCTCCACGCCCGGGTGGGCATGGCGCCAAATCGCACACTGCCCCAGTCTTCGTGGCTGAGTGCAATGTTCTTCTCGTACCAAAAGCCTTTGATATCGGTTTTGCCATCGCGCCAGCGTTGGCTCAGCAGGGTTTGCAGCTTGAAGCCTCGGCCCAGGTCGAACTTGCTGCCCAAATAAGGCTGCAGCAGCGTGACATGCGATTCACGGGTTTTGTACTCGGCGCCGGGCACCAATTCGTCCGCCCAAAGGCGCTGGCGGTTTTCATCTGGAAAGCGCTGACAGTCATCACACTGGTTGGAGCCCCGCTGAACCTCGATTTTGCTGAAGCCTGTCAGTGTGAAGGGCCCCCAGTCCAGCGCATGCGCTACGGGGCTGCACAGCAGCATGACCGCCGCGCACAGCGGACTGAAGGCAGATGACAAAGGCGCAACCCGCCGCTGCGGGGCAGGCTGGCGGCGCAAGGGGTAGGGCACGGTGGAGGACATGGGGTGAGCCTGTTGAGGAGGGCCCGCAGGGGCGGATGCTTTCCACTTGCGCGAGCAATGTTGAAAGCGCTTTCACGACATTATGGTGAAACGCCGACAAGGGTCAATCCAAAGTGGCTCGGGTTTTCCCGAGAGTCAGGCCGCGACGCAGCAAAATCACCACAGCGCTACCGATGAAAACGCTTGCGCCCGCGGCGGCTAGGGAAAACCATCGTATGCGTTATGAAAGCGCTTTCAATATGATGCGCTCATGCACACCATTCTTGCCTCTACCTGCTCGGCGGCCTTGAGTGCCGCTCTGTTGCTGTGGCCGCTGGCCTCGGCCCAAGCCCAGGCTGTGAAGGTCGGCGCTGGCGCCTACCAAAGCCAGCCGCGCGGCAGTGACGCACCGCCCCCACCGGCGCTCTGGCGCACCGAAGCCATGGCCAAGCAGGCTGCGCCCACCAACCAGTGGTATTCGGCCCTGGTGTTCGCCAAAGAGCCCGAGGTGCTGTATGCCCAGCCCTTGACGGTCAAAGCCACCACCGACGGCCTGGAAATGGCCTATCCCAGCCAAGTGGTGGTGCCTACCGAGCGCAAAGACACCGAGATCCACTTTCCCCACACCGAGCCACTGCGCTTTAGCGCCTTGGGCTTCAAGCCCGAGCGCCCCAAGCTGGCCCGCGCCAGCGACTGGGCCATCGACATTGCGATGGGGCAGGGGGCTGATCAGTTCACCGCCACCGTGGCGCATGGCAGCCCCTATGTGCAGATGCGCCTGAGCCGTGGCGACCTGGGCTTGGCTTTGCCTGCGGGTGCCACTGCCCAAGTGGCCGCTGACGACGCCCGCCAACTGCACATCAGCGTGGGCGCCAAGCGCTATGCCGCTTTTGGCCCCACGGGCGTGCGTTGGGAGTCCACCGGCCCCGGCCAGTGGGTGGCCCGACTGCCTGCAGGCAAGGGCTATGTGGCTGCCGCAGCGCTGCCCGATGACACGGCTACCAGCCTGAGCCTGGTGGCGCGCCACGCCTATGCGTTCCTCACCCACACCGAGGTGCAGTGGCGCTACGACCAAGCCGCCAGCGAGGTGCACGCTGACTACCGCAGCCGGGCCGAGATCATGGAAGGCCCAGACCATGGCCCGCTGCTGGCGCTCTACCCGCACCACTGGTTCAACAACGCCAGCTTGGTGGGCAAACTGGGCCCGGCCTACACCACCATCCGGGGTCCCCTCAAGCTCTTGGCGGGGGGGCAGTTCAGCACCCGCAAGCCTTATCACGGCTTTGTGCCCTTCTGGCCCAAGGTCGAGGCGGGTGACCGTGCGGATGAATTGGCCGATGTGATGAAAACCGAGCAGCGCAATGCCCGACGCATGATGCTCGAAATTGGCAAAGGCCCCTACTGGCAAGGCAAGGGCTTGCAGCGCATCGTGAAGTTGATGGACGTCGTTGAACAACAAGGGAACACCGAGGGCCGCGACCGCCTGCTCAAGCTGGTGCAGGGGCGCTTTGAAGAGTGGTTGTCGGGCGACAGCAGCAAGACCTACTTCCACGTCGACACCCGCCTGGGCACGGTGGTGGCCTATCCGGACGAGTACTTTGCGGTCGAGCAAATGAACGACCACCACTTTCACTACGGCTACTGGATACGCGCCGCTGCTGAAGTGGCGCTGCGCGACCCGGCCTGGGCCGCCAAAGAGCGCTGGGGCGGCATGATCGACCTGCTGGTGGCCGACATCGCCACCACCGAGCGGGGCGGCGCGCGCTTTCCCTTTGTGCGCAACTTCGATGTCTACGAAGGCCATTCCTGGGCCTCGGGCATTGGCCTTGGGCCGCATGGCAACAACCAAGAGTCTTCGTCAGAGGCCATCAACGCCTGGATCGGATTGATCCTCTGGGGTGAGGTCACTGGCAACACCGCGCTGCGCGACCTGGGCGCCTTCCTCTACAGCACCGAGGTTCAGGCCATCAACCATTACTGGTTCGACATTCACGGTCTGACCTTGCCTAAGGAATACAAAAACGTCGAAGTCAGCATGGTGTTTGGCGGCCGCCTGGCCCACAACACCTGGTGGACGGATGAACCCCGCCAGATCAAGGGCATCAACCTGCTGCCCATCACCACGGCCTCGGCTTATTTGGCCACCAGCCCCAGCTATGTCAAAAAGAACCTCGGCGCCTTGAAGGGCGAGATGGATCTCTATGCCTCACGCGGCAAGCGCGCTGACCCGCCGGACATCTGGCAAGACATTTTCGCCAAATACATGGGCTTGGCCGACCCGGCCGCAGGTCTGGCGCAGTGGAACCGTTGGGGCGCGGTAGAGCTGGGCGACAGCCGCAGCCACGCACTGCACATGCTGTTGAGCCTGCGCCAATGGGGCGCACCCGACCTGAGCGTGAAGGCCGACACCCCGCTCTATGCCGTCTTCAAACAAAGCGATGGCCGCAAGACCTATATGGCCTTCAACCCCGGCAAAGCGCCGCTGAAGGTGAAGTTCAGCGACGGCAAGACGCTGGACGTTCCGCCAGGCCGCTTGGGCCAGGCCTTGCCCTGAGTCTTCCGACCCATAAAGCCCTTTTCACGTCATGACCTATGGCCGCAGTGATCACCTTCATCCACAGATTGCTCCAAGATGAAAGCGCTTTCAACTGCGGCAGGCTGCTTTTCAACCTGAGATAGACCCGCCGACCCGGCCTCACTTTGTGGCCTTCACCCCCGAACGTCTGGCGTAGGCCTGCCACTCGGGATTCACCTGCACAACACGAGAGAGACAACCATGATCAAGACCTTGCACCGCTACTCCCCCACGGCCACCGCACTGGCCGCAGCGTTGATGCTGGCGGCTTGCGGTGGCGGCGATGCCGAAGCACCGCCTACGCCCGTTCCACCGGCTGACACCACCCCGCCGACAGTAGCTATAACTGACAATGTGAGTGAAGCCACCGCCACCGGCGATGTGACCTTCACCTTCACCTTCAGCGAAAGCGTGGGCACCAGCTTCACGTCGGACGATGTGGCCGTGACTGGCGGCACCAAGGGCGCGTTCACGGCTGTCAGCACGACCCAAGCCACGCTGGTGGTGACGCCTACCGCCAACATGGCAGGCAATGTCGAGGTGAGCGTCGCTGCAGGCAGCTTCGCGGACGCCGCCAACAACGCCAACACCGCCGTTGCCAGTGCTGCACAGGCCTACAACACAGTGCCCCCTGTGGTGGCCTACATCACCTTTGATGAATCTCCCGATGCCATCCAAGGCCTGGGCGTCTACGGTGCTGGAACCACGGCTGCCGTGGAAGATGGGCCTGAAGGCGGCAACGGCAAAGCGTTGAAGATCGTCAAACCCGCAGGCCCAGACGCCTGGGGCGGAGCCTTCTTTACCGTGCCGAAAGTGCCGTTCACGGATGCTAAAAAGGCCATCACAGCGCGCGTCTACAGCAGCGTCGCCAACTCGGTGGTGCATCTGAAAGTCGAAGTGCCAGGCGGCGCTTCGGTGGAAGTGGCGGGCACGCCCACGGGCGATGCCAATACCTGGTCCACTGTGACTTGGAACTTCAGTACCGCGGACTTGGCTGCCGACTACACCATCTTGGCAGTCACACCTGACCGTACCCGTGTGACCGATGGGGCCATGTACCATTTCGACACCTTGGATGTTGTCGACACGCCGCCGCCTGTATCTGGCGCCACCTTGTTGACCAACTTTGATGAGGCAACACCGCCTGCTGTCACCGAATTCGGTGGCGCAGCCTATGCCATTGAAGACGCTCCTGCGGGTGGCAACGGCAAGGCCTTGCGCCTCACGCGCGATGGCGGTGAGGTCTATGCAGGTGCCTTTGTCTCGATTCCCGCGATCCCGAACAATGCGGGTGCGCAAACAGTGTCCGCCAGGGTGTACTCGCCCGTTGCGGGCATTCCCATGGTGGCCAAGGCCGAGTACGGCGATAACCAAGGCACCGGCGATGTAGCGGCCAACCAAGCGGTGGTGGTCGGCTGGCAAACCCTGACCTGGACCTTCAGCAATCTGACGGCCCCCAATGTGTACAACCGTTTCACCATGCTGCCGCAACTGGGCACGGTGGGCAGCGGCCAGTCCTTCTACTTTGATGACATCTCGGTCGAAGCGGCGGCACAACCGCCGGTTCCGCCCGTGGGCACCACACTGACCTTCTCGACGGGCTTCACCAGCAATGTGCTGACGGCCCAAGGAGGCTTGGTGGCGTCCGCAGGGGGCAGTGATCTGGACGGATTCAACTGCAATGGCGATCCAGCTTGGTGTGGCAGTGGTGCCGGCGGCGTTGGGGCGGACAGCTTCATGTACTTCTATTACCAGACGCCCAACCCAGCGGCGGCGCTCTACAGCCAAGTTGAGGTCTTCGCACCTGGCGTGACGGGCTTCAATCCCAGCGCCGACACTGGCGGTGTCACGCTGACCGACCAAACCAAGGTGAATTTCACCTTCAATCCCAACCCGGAGTGGTTCAACAGCGCCAACAACAAGTTTGCCGTGGTGCTGACGCTGGGCAAGCGCTATGCCATTGACGGCGGCTGCCGCCTGCAACTGCACGGCGTCAAGACGCCCACCTCGGCAGACGCGACGGCGTACTCCATGAACCTGCGCACCGACTTCCGGGTGGCAGCGGACTGCGGCACGGGCATTGCTCCGACCGATGTGGCTGCCGCGCTGGCGGCTTCGCCGGTGATCAGCAGCGTCAAATTCTTGGGCGCGGCAGGGGGCTCCGCCATCTTGGGCCGCAATGACGTTGCCAGCGGTGCCAACCTGTCGGTGTTGGCCGGTGCGGTGTATCCCACGACCGTCGCATTGAAGGGCGGCATCACCTTCGATTGACGATGGCCTCTTGAGCCCGCCCGCAGCCTCCGGAGGCTGCGGGCTTTCGTTCTTGACTCCGCAGACCCCGTCTGTACATCCACATCAAAACACTGCATGGAGACGCTGTGAAAAGACACCAGCCACCATTGGGCCGCCACTTGCGCGCCAGTCAAACCTTTCGTCAGACCCCGATTGCCCTGGCCAGTTTGTTCATGACCTTGGGCAGCCCTGCTGTGTGGGCACAGCAAGCGCCAACGGCCCCTGCCGCAGCCGCCAGCGCCGCTGAAGCGCCCGTGGAGCGGGTGGTGGTGAAGGGTATTCGCCGCAGCCTGGAAACCACCATGGGCGTCAAGCGCGACGCCCAAGGCGTGGTCGATGGCATCGTGGCCGAAGACATCGGCAAGTTCCCGGATACCAACCTGGCCGAGTCGCTGCAGCGCATCAGTGGGGTGTCCATTGATCGCTCCATTGGCGAGGGCTCCAAGATCACCGTGCGCGGTGCAGGCCCTGACTACAACTTGGTGCTGCTGAATGGCCGCCAAATGCCCACCGCCAGCATTGCGGAGTCGGGGGCTTCCAATTCGCGCGCCTTTGACTTCGCGAATTTGGCCTCGGAGTCTGTCAGTGCGCTAGAGGTGTTCAAGACGGGCCGGGCCTCCACACCTTCTGGTGGCATTGGCGCCGTGGTCAACATCAAAACGGCCCGCCCGTTTGACAACCCCGGTCCGCTGGCCAGCGTGGGTGTGAAGGGCGTTTTCGATAACTCGGCCGGCCGCCTGCCCGCAGCCCTGCAGGGCAACTCCGTGACGCCTGAGTTGTCCGGCATCTACAGCAATACGTTTGCCGATGGCAAGTTTGGTGTGGCCATCACCGGCAGCTACCAAGAGCGCGAACTGGGCTACAACCAAGCCTCCGTGCCCAATGGCTGGCGTCCGTTTGCGGGTGACGAGAACAACTGGGGCACCATTCCTCAGCCTGGCACCCCCGGCTCGGAGAACATCACCAATCGGCCCAAGCCCACCGACATCTATTCGGTGCCGCAGAACATCATGTACAGCGTCAACGCGGTCCAGCGTCAGCGCACCAACGGCCAGCTCACGCTTCAGTACGCGCCCATCAAAGAACTGACGGCGACGCTGGACTACACCTACTCCCAGAACAAGCTGCAGAACAAGCGTCACGAGCTGTCGGCGTGGTTCAACTTCGGCCCGTCGGTCAGCTCCTGGACGGACGGCCCAGTGGCTGGGCCTAAGTTCTACTCGGAGACCATCAACCCCGCCACCAGCGACATCGCCATGGCGGGCGGCCAGTACGCCACCAAGAACGAGAACAAGTCCACCGGCCTGAACGTGGCTTGGAAGGCGTCAGACAAGCTGCGCTTGGAGCTGGATGCTCACAGCTCCACGGCCACCTCGGGCGCAGACAGCCCCTATGGCTCCAGTGCCGGCTTAGGCACTGCCACCTTCACCCGTGGCACCACCAGCGTGGACTTCACCAAAGACTTCCCCGTCTTGAGCATCGTGGCGGCACCGCTAGACCCCTCGACCATGCTGGTCACGGGCTCCACCTTCCGCAACAGCTACATGAAGTCCGATGTGGACCAAGTGCAGTTCAAGGGCAAGTACAAATTTGAAGATGGCTCAGGCCTCGACTTTGGCGTGGCCAGTACCACCGTCAATAACCGCAGCGCCTTCTCGAATGTGCAGCGCGACACCTGGGGTGGGGCCACCAGTGCAGCAGATTACCCCGATAGCGTTTGGAGGCTCGACTCGCTGCGCCAGTACTTTGGTCAGATCAATGGCAGCGCAGACCCAGCGTTGTACAACCAGTTCTACACCTTTGACTTCGAGACCGTGCGTGCCTTGGCCGCCAAGGCCGGTGGCGATCCTGCGCTCTACCTGGCCTCGAACGCTTTCACCACTGACCGTCGCGTCAAAGAAAAATCCCAAAGCCTGCACCTTCAGTACAACATGGGTTTTGACTGGGCGTTTCCCATGCAGCTCGCTGTGGGTGGGCGCTACGAGAAAACCGACGTGACCTCCACCGCGCTGGTGCCTACGGCCACAGGCATCAGTTGGGTGGGCACCAACGAGTTCACCGTCAACTTCGGGGCCCCCGGATTCACCACCTTGACGGGCAGCTATTCGCACTTCTTGCCCAGCATTGACTGGGACATGGACTTGAACAGCAAGACCAAGATCCGCGCCAGTTACGGAGAGACGATAGGCCGACCTGGCTGGGGTGACATCCAAGGCGGGCAGACCTTGAACCAGTTGGCTCGTTTGGACGGGGGCACCGGTGCCCAGGGCAACCCAGCGCTCAAGCCCTTGAAGTCCAAGAACCTGGATCTCTCGGCCGAGTATTACTACGCCAAATCCAGCTATGTCGCCTTGGGCCTGTTCGTGAAGAACGTGGACAACTTCATTGGCGTCAGCACCACTCAGGGTACACCGTTCAACCTGACGACACCCGCCAATGGTGCCTTGTTCAAAGAGGCTGTGGCGCAAGGCTGCGCCGAGGCCGATTTAACCTGCATCCGCAACTACATCTTCACCAACTACGACGGCCAACGAGGAGTGACCCGAGGCCCAGATGATGTCAACGGCAACAAGACGGGCACCATTGCTGGTCAGTCTGGTGACCCCGTGGCGACATTCAACATCACCACACCCAGCAACCAGCGCTCAGATCGCATCCGTGGGTTGGAGCTCAACCTCCAGCATGTGTTTGCCAATTCAGGCTTTGGGGTCTCGGCCAACTACACCAAAGTCACCTCTGGCCTGAAGTACGACAACGCGAGCCGAGCTGATCAATTCGCATTGGTGGGTTTGAGTGACTCTGCCAACTTGGTGGCCTTTTATGAAGATGACAAGTGGCAGGTGCGTGTGGCCTATAACTGGCGCGACAAGTTCCTGACAGGCCTGTTCGACGGTTCGGGCTTGCCCAATCCCGTCTACACCCAGGCCTATGGCCAGATCGATCTGACACTGGGCTATCAGTTCAACGACCGCCTGAGCTTCCAGGCCGAGGCGATCAATCTGAACGATGGTGTGCAACGCCTGCATGGTCGCACCAAGGAGCAGTTGATTGCAGTGACGCAAACCGGGCCGCGCTACATGCTGGGCGCACGCTACAAGTTCTGACCAGAACCTAGCGAGCGGCCCTTCTTGTGAGCGCACGCATCCAGCGGCTGGTGGTGGTGGGCGGCGGGTCCGCCGGTTGGTTGGTGGCGGCCATCGTGGCCGCTGCTCACCAGCCCCATCACGCTCGCCCCTTGAGCGTGTTGCTCGTCGAGTCTGCCGCTGTGCCCATCATTGGCGTTGGGGAGGGCACCTGGCCCTCCATGCGCGACACCTTGCGCGCGATCGGCTTACCTGAAGATGCCTTGTTCACGGAATGCGACGCGGCCTTCAAGCAGGGCTCGCGCTTCGACGGCTGGGTGAACGGCGCGGCCGAAGACCGCTACCACCACCCCTTCTCAGTCCCTGAAGGCTTTGGCGAGCTGGACCTGGTAACCCCCTGGGCGCAGCATGTCTCTGACCAAGCCTTTGCCGAGTGGGTGTGCCCCCAGGCCGTGCTGTGCAACGCCGGCAAGGCACCCAAGCAGGCGCAAACGCCGCAGTACGCTGCGGTGACCAATTACGGCTACCACTTCGACGCCACCAAGTTTGGCCAAGTGCTCAAACAGCATTGCCTGCAGCGGCTCGGTGTGAACCACCTGATGGCCGATGTGCAGGGCGTGGCGCGCGACGAACAGGGCCACATCCTGAGCCTGCAAACAGCCCAGCATGGCAACGTGCCGGGCGATCTTTTTGTGGACTGCACCGGCATGGCCAGTTTGTTGCTGGGCCAGTATCTCGGTGTCGGACTCAAGTCGCAGAAGTCGGTGCTGTTCAATGACCGTGCATGGGCCACTCAAGTCCCCTATCCGGCGCCAGACAGCCCCATTGCCACGCAAACCGTGGCCACTGCGCAGGGCGCGGGCTGGGTGTGGGACATCGGCCTGCAAAGCCGTCGCGGTGTGGGCTTGGTTTACAGCAGCGCTCACTACAGCGATGCGCAGGCCCAAGACACCTTAGAGCGCTATTTGCAGCGCACCGGCAGCCCTGCGGGTTTGTCGCCGCGCAAGATCAGCTTCGAGCCTGGCTACCGCGAGCGCTTTTGGCAGCACAACTGCGTGGCCATTGGCTTGTCTTCAGGCTTCATCGAGCCGCTGGAGGCCTCTGCCTTGGCCATGGTGGAGATGGCGGCCTCCTTGCTGAGCGAGACCCTACCGGCCAGCCGCGACGACATGCCCGTGGTGGCCACCCGCTTCAACGACGCCATGCATTACAAGTGGGAGCGGGTGATCGAGTTCCTGAAGCTGCACTATGTGCTCAGCCAACGCCAGGACAGCCCTTATTGGTTGGCCCACCGTGAGGCGGCCAGCATCCCCGCGCGCTTGGCCGAGCAACTGCTGCTGTGGCGCGCGCGCGCGCCCTCGCGGCACGACTTCGGGCGCACTGACGAGGTCTTTCCGGCCGCCAGCTACCAGTACATTCTCTACGGCATGGGTGCCAAACCGCAGGGCCTCTCAGTGCAGCCGCTACAAGCGGAGGTGATGCAACTGATGCGGCACACTCGGCACCAGACCGAACGCATGGCGGCGGCCCTGCCCACGCCGCGTGAGCTTTTGCAACACATCGTCCGCCAAGGACAGCACGGGATCTGAGATGGCCCAACACGTCTTGCTCAACAACGTCGAGCACCACGACCTGCGGGTCATCACCCGCCGAGACGCGGCCTTGGGCGACGCGGTGATGCTGGCCCACACCTTTCCGGCGGAGTTCCGCGCGCTGCAAGCGCATTACCCCATCGTCTACCAAAAGACGGCGGACGGCCTGAGCTTCCAAGCGGTGGCACTGCTGGGCCTTCAGCCCGGCCAGAACCTCTTCTTGGGCCCACAGGGCTGGGACGCCGCCTACATTCCGCTGGCCCTGCAGCGCCTGCCTTTCTTGATTGGCCGGGACGGGCAAGGCCTGCAAGTGCATGTGGACCTGGACAGCCCACGCCTCAGCCGCAGCCAGGGTGAGCCTTTGTTTTTGCCACAAGGGGGGACGACGCCCTACCTGCAGCGCATCAGTGACATCTTGGGGGCCATCCACCATGGCGTGCAGCACGCCGATGAGTTCTTGAGAGCCCTGCTGAGCCACGACTTGCTGGAGCCCTTTGTGCTGCAAACCACGGACAGCCAGGGCCAGGCCCACCACCTCAGCGGCTTCTACACCCTGAATGAGGAGCGCTTGGCTGCTTTGCCAGCCCCCAGCCTGGCCGAGCTGCACGCGCACGGCCACCTGCAATGCCTCTACATGATGCTGGCCTCCCAGTCGCAGTTCGCCAGCTTGATCGCGCGTCACCCTCAGGCGCCCGCCGCGCATGTCTGAGCCGGCCGCCACGCCAGGTGCCGTGGCACCCGCGCTGCCATGGTCAGGCCCTGCACCCAGTCAGCCGGTGTTGCTGAAAGGGCTGGTGCGCGACTGGCCTGTGGTGCAAGCGGCGCGGCAGTCTCCAGCGGCGCTGGCCGCCTATGTCCAAGGTTTTGGGCAATCCCAAGCCGTCACGCTGTGGCGCGCACCCGCCAGCGCGCAGGGGCGTTTTTTCTACAACGAACGTTTCGACGGCTTCAATTTTGTGGCCGAACATGCCCGCCTTGAGGACGTGCTGACGCAGCTTGTGGCCGTCGCCGCCCAGCCCCAAGCGGATGCGCTCTATGTGGGCTCCACCACGGTGGAGCGTGTATGGCCGGGGTTCAAGGCGCAGAACGACCTCAAAGGCTGGTCTGACGACCCGCTGATGAGCCTGTGGTTGGGCAACCGCACGCGCATCGCTGCGCATCAAGATGTGCCTGATAACCTGGCCTGCGTGGCGGCCGGGCGGCGGCGTTTCACCCTCTTTGCGCCCGAGCAGTTGCCCAACCTCTACATTGGCCCCCTGGACTTCACGCCTGCGGGCCAGCCTATCAGCTTGGTGGACACGGCGCAGCCTGACCTTGAGCGTTACCCCCGCTTCACGCTGGCCCATGCAAACCGCTCAGCTTGCAGAGCTGGAGCCAGGTGATGCGATTTTCATTCCCAGCATGTGGTGGCACCACGTCGAGGCCTTGGACAACGTCAACGTGCTGGTGAACTACTGGTGGCGCTCAAGCCCCGCCTTCATGGACCCGCCCATTGAAGGCGCTGATGCTGGCCATCATGAGTCGATTCGAGACTTGCCGCCCGCCCAGCGCCAGGCCTGGGCCGCGCAGTTCCAGCACTATGTCTTTGCCCACCCGCCGACCAGCCATGCCCACATTCCGGCCTCACGCGCGGGGCATCTTGGGCTGCCATTGATGCAAACACTGACCCGCCTCCTGCAGGCGCGCTTCTACTGCAAAAATTTGAACCGCTGACACCATGACCGCAGCCCACCGCACGAACATGCCAGCTGACACGCCCTTAGGCCTGGCTGCGTCAAACCCATCCACGCATCGTGATTGCTGGTGGCGGCACGGCGGGGTGGATGGTTGCGGCCGCACTGATGTCCAAGACGCTGGGCAAAACGCTCGATATCAAACTGGTGGAGTCGGACGAAATTGGCACCGTGGGTGTGGGCGAGGCCACCATCCCGACACTGCTGACCTTTCATCGAACTGCTGGAAATCAACGAGCAGGAATTCATGGCCGGCAACCCAAGCCACGTTCAAACTGGGCATTGGCTTTGAGAACTGGCGCAATGTGGGCAAGAGAACTATGTCCATTCCTTCGGCACCACCGGCACGGACCATTGGACCGCTGGTTTTCAGCATTTCTGGCACAAGGGCCGCGAACGCAATCTGGCGGGTGACTACGGCGACTACTGCCTGGAACTGAAGCGCCGCCCAGGCAGAGCAGGTTCGCCCACCTGCCCCAGCAGCGAAGCCCAGACCCCGCTGAACTACGCTTTTCACCTGGACGCCACGCGCTACGCCCGCTTTCTGCGCAGCTTCAGCGAAGGCTTTGGGGTGAAGCGTCGTGGAGGGAAAGATCGACGTGATGTCCGATGGCGACCCCCACTCCGGCCACATCAGCGCCCTGCAATTGGCCGATGGCTCACGCCTGGAGGGCGACCTGTTCATTGACTGCACCGGCTTTCGTGGCTTGTTGATCGGCGAGACCTTGGGCGTGCCCTGCGAAGACTGGTCCCACTGGTTGTTTTGCGACCGTGCTCTGGCCGTGCAAACCACCAGCACCGGTGAGCCGGTGCCCTACACCCGCTCCATGGCCCACAGCGCGGGCTGGCAGTGGCGCATCCCCTTGCAGCACCGGGTGGGCAACGGCCTGGTGTGGTCCAGCCGCTTCATGAGCGACGAGCAGGCCCAGCAAACCCTCTTGAGCCGCATCAGCGGCGAAGTGCTGACGCCGCTGCGCCCCATCAGCTTCAAACCCTGCCAGCGCGAAAAAACCTGGGTGGGCAACTGCGTGGCCTTAGGGCTGGCCAGTGGCTTTTTGGAGCCCTTGGAGTCCACCAGCATCCATCTCATTCAGCGCGGCATTGTGCGGCTGCTGCAGATGTTCCCTAACCAGGGCATCAACCCCAGCGATGTGGCCGAATACAACGCTCAAGCCCGCGAAGAGATCGAGCACATCCGCGACTTCATCATCCTGCACTACAAGGTCACCCAGCGCGCAGACACCGCGTTTTGGCAGGCCTGCCGTGACATGAGCATTCCGCCCAGCTTGCAGCACCGCATCGAGCTGTTTCACGAGACGGGCCGGGTCTTTCGCAAAGGCAATGAGCTGTTCGCAGAAAACTCGTGGATCCAAGTCATGCTGGGCCAGGGCATTTGGCCCCGCCAGCACCACCCCAGCGCAGACCTGATGGGCGACGAAGAACTCAGTCACTTTTTGGGCCACATTCGCCAAGGCGTAGACGCTGCGTTGGCGCACTTGCCCAGCCACCAGAGCTACGTGAAGCGCTTTTGCCCGGCCATGGCGCCCTGAGGGCCGCTGGCAGGCCCCCAGGGACGCTACAGTGGGCGCGTGTGGCCCCATGGCCGCCGCCGCCCACATGCCTCAGCCATCACCAAGTTCCGGCTCCCGTCCCACCTGCCCCCGCTGCGCCCGCCCGCTGCGCACCTGCCTGTGCCCTTGGGTGGTGCCCACGGCCAACCGCGTCCCCGTGCTGATTTTGCAGCACCCGCTGGAGACCCACCATGCCAAGGGCAGCGCCACCTTGCTGCGCCTGAGCCTGGCGCATTGCGAGGTGTGGGTCGGTGAACGTTTTGACGAACCCCGCTTGCAGCAAGCCTTGGGCGCTTGGGGCTCGGCTTGTTTGCTCTACCCCGCCACGGAGCCTGTCACACCGCCGGCTGATGACGTCACCGCCACCGCTGCCGACCCCACGGTGCTCGGCACCGCCTCAGGCTTGCATCGTGGAGAGCCCACCCCAGGCTGCCTGCTGGTGCTGGACGCCACATGGCGCAAGAGCCGCAAACTGCTGCACCTCAACCCTTGGCTGGCCCGCCTGCCGCGCCTGAGCCTGCCCGACCCACCACCCAGCCGCTACCGCATCCGCAAGGCCCAGCAGCCGCACCAACGCTCCACCCTAGAAGCCACCGCTCTGGCCCTGCAATGGATAGAGGGAGACGAGGCGCGCTACCAACCGCTGCTGAAGGCGTTTGAGGGCTTTGTGGCCGAACGTGAAGAGCTTGGCGCAAAGGCGGTCAAAGCTGGCCCACCTGAGACGATCTGCATAGTATTTTCCAATCCAGGTATGAGCCTGAAGCATGCGTGAGTCGATGCCCTGAGCGTCTTGACTTGACCGGGTTAAAACTGGGAGTTTAAGGGGGCGGAGTTTCTGTCTTCTTACTTGCTTCATACAGGCCCCTGCCAGGCCGCCGGAGCCCCCCCAGCGCGCATGTATTTACCCAGATTGTTGCGCTCTTCCGCTCCTCGATTCAGGCCTGCAATTTACGCCTTGGCTTGTTGAACAACTCAAACAAATCAGCCTTGGCCTTTTGCATCTCTTGGGCCGCTTGCAGATCAGTCTTTTCGTTTGCTTGCGCCACCAGATCGTCCAGCTTGGTGCCCGGTTTGAAGGTGACCAAACCCCGCTCGTTGAGCTGCACCAAGCGCTCCAGCGGCGTCTTTGCATCAGCAATACGTAACTTC
>JAXHNT010000058.1:0-92138 GCA_034520165.1 Ideonella sp. | reverse complement strand
TTACTTCGTTCAGTTGTGTTATAATCACATAGATTATTTCCGAATGACATAACATTTGGGTAAATCAAAAAAACGGGTTACTGAGTTTTCATTCTGAATTAGCTAAAAAACGCTTATTTTTGAAACAAAGACGAACTGGAAATTCGCCCCACGGAAAATTTTGACTAATTTTGCACTCGTTTCAAAAAATCAAGATTCCAAAATGTCATTTACCGAAGAATTACACAAACGCCGCACGTTCGCTATCATTGCCCACCCCGATGCAGGAAAAACCACTTTGACCGAAAAACTGCTCCTTTTCGGAGGTGCGATTCAGACTGCGGGAGCCGTAAAATCAAATAAAATCAAGAAGTCAACAACTTCTGACTTTATGGAAATTGAAAAACAACGTGGTATTTCAGTGGCCACCTCGGTAATGACTTTTGAATACCGAACGCTCAAAATCAATATTCTTGATACACCTGGCCACAAAGATTTTGCCGAAGATACTTACCGTACACTTACGGCGGTCGATAGTGTAATTTTGGTAATTGACTGCGTGAAAGGCGTTGAGGAACAAACCGAAAGATTGATGGAAGTTTGCAGAATGAGAAAAACACCCGTGATTATTTTCATCAATAAAATGGACCGAGAAGGGCAAAACCCTTTCGATTTGTTGGACGAATTAGAGCAGAAATTAAACCTAAGGGTTCGCCCAATTACTTGGCCAGTCAATGGCGGTTCAAGTTTCAAGGGCGTGTATCATTTGCTCGAAAAGAAAATGAATCACTTTGCCATCAACAAAACTCGTTTGGAAGATGATATTGATGTAATTGAGTTAGAATCAACAGTTTTAGACCAAAAAGTAGGCGAAAAAGATGCCGCTCAGTTGCGTGAAGACGTTGAACTAATTGACGGAATCTATGATACTTTCGATAAAGAAGCTTATCTAAACGGCGATTTAGCACCCGTATTTTTTGGTAGTGCCGTAAGTAATTTTGGGGTAATGGAGCTGCTCAATACTTTCTGTGATGTTTCGCCACTGCCAGTTCACCGCATGACCGACAAACGAATGGTTGAGCCTGACGAAAATAAATTTAGTGGTTTTGTCTTTAAAATTCACGCCAATATCGACCCACGCCACCGAGATAGAATCGCTTTTTTGCGTATTTGTAGCGGTCAATTTGAGCGTGGAAAATTTTATAAACACGTACGTTTGAATAAAGATATTCGTTTTGCGAGTCCGTTTGCGTTTTTGGCCGACCGAAAAGATGTAATCGAAGAAGGTTTTCCAGGTGATGTAATCGGTTTGTACGATACAGGTACTTTTAAAATCGGAGATACACTAACCGAAGGTGAAGAATTACAATTTACGGGAATACCGAGTTTCTCGCCTGAGATTTTCAAAGAGGTTATCAACAAAGACCCCATGAAATCGAAGCAATTAGAAAAAGGCGTTCAGCAATTGACCGATGAAGGTGTGGCTCAGTTGTTTATAGTTCAGCCTGGAAACAGAAAAATTATTGGAACAGTTGGTGAGCTTCAATTTGAAGTAATTCAGCACCGCTTATTGAATGAATATTCGGCAAGTTGTGTTTTTGAGCATCGCCCCTACTCAAAAGCTTGCTGGATAACTTGCGAAGACAAAATAAAATTGGCCGAATTTGTCAGACTAAAAAGTGGCTTTATTGCTTATGATAAAGACCAAAATGCAGTATTTTTGGCCGAAACAGACTGGATTTTAAGAATGAATATTCAAAATAATCCCGAAATTCAGTTTCATACTACTTCGGAGTTTAAGACTGCATTGCAGTATTGATTGAAATATTGTGCCACGAATACACGAGTAAAATAATCAGTGCATTCGTGGCATCAAATACCATCAACTTTTCACTTTTATTCCGTGATAAATTTCTTGCTCTTGATAATCTTTTCGGAGCGGATGCCCTTCCCAATCGGCTGGCAATAATATTCTTCTGAGGTCAGGATGCCCCACAAAATTAATTCCTACCAAATCAAAAGCTTCTCTTTCGTGCCAGTCGGCAGTTTTCCAAATCGGAGTCAGCGAATATACTTTTGGTAATGGCTCGCCCTCTTGATTGCGAGGCACTTCTACTTTCAGCACAAAATTGTGTTCGTAGGGAATTGATGTCAAATGATAAATCACTTCAATGGTATTGACCGCTGGGCCATTATCAACTGCCGTGATACAAGCTAAAAAATCGAAATACAATTTGGGCTGAACGTGCAAAAACTGACAAACTTCAAGCAGACTTTCGTTAGGTATGGTTATGCTGTGTTGTAGCGAAGTTGAATCTTCTTTCAAGATAATATCTTCACCAAACATATTGACTATCAACTCTTTAATCTCTTTAAAGCTCATCTTAATTTTTTAAAATATATTAATTTAAACAAAAATAATAGTTTTTATTCAGAGTATGTTTAAACTATTTGCTTAAAATTTACTCTAATTTGTGTAAGTGTCAATTATTAAAACAAATATACTACAATGAAAAAAAGAATTTTGGTAACGTTATTAATCGCAACAATAGGTTTCGGAACTTATGCACAAGATACAAAACCAGCAGGCAAAGAAAGACCCCAACGTGAAAAAATAGGACAAAAACAAGGCGGAGGATTTACAGCCGAAGAACGTGCGGAAGTCTATGCCAAACGTATGCAGAAAAACCTTAATTTATCAGATGAACAATACAAAAAAGTTTTGGTGATAAATATTGAACAAGCAAAAAAGCAAGAAGAACTACGTGCCGCACACAAAGCAGAAATGCAGGCAACGCGTGAAAAAATGAAGACTCAACAACAAGATTTGAGCAAAAAATATGAGTCGGTACTTACACCTGAGCAATTAAAAAAATTTAAAGACGAGCGAGAAAAACGCCAAGCAGAAATGAAAGAAATTAGAAAGGGAAGAAGAGGAAGAAAGTAATAAATGAAATTAAAAACTTGGTAGGAACGGTCAAATTGTACGTTCCTACCAAGTAGATATCAATTTTGTTGAGCTAATAAATAAAGCACCGCCATCCTGACGGCTACACCATTTTCTACTTGGTCGAGAATGATAGAATGATGCGAATCTGCCGCATCGCTCGTTAGTTCTACTCCCCTATTGATTGGGCCTGGGTGCATCAAAACTATCTCTTTATTGAGTTCATCAAGCATTTTTTTGCTGATACCAAAATACAATGAATATTCACGCAACGATGGAAAATACTTGATTTGTTGGCGTTCGAGCTGAATTCTCAGCACATTCGCTACATCGCACCATTGAAGTGCATTTTGCACATTATGCTCCACTTTTACACCGATTTCTCTGATATATTTAGGCAAAAGCGTATTTGGCCCACAAACCATTACTTCGGCACCAAGTTTTTGCAAACAAAAAATATTAGATAATGCCACTCGTGAATGAAGAATATCACCAATGATTGCGATTTTCTTTCCTGCCAAATCTCCGATTTTTTCTTGCATCGAAAACGCATCCAATAATGCCTGCGTTGGGTGTTCGTGCGTGCCATCACCCGCATTTACTATATTGGCTTTGATGTGTTTCGATAAATAATGCGGAGCCCCAGGGCTACTGTGTCGCATCACTACCATATCTACTTTCATGGCCAAAATATTATTGACAGTATCAAGAAGCGTTTCACCTTTTTTTACCGAACTACCTGATGCTGAGAAGTTTACAACATCAGCCGAAAGGCGTTTTTCGGCCAATTCAAATGAAAGACGGGTGCGAGTAGAGTTTTCAAAAAAAACATTGGCAATCGTTACATCACGCAGAGAAGGAACTTTTTTAATAGGTCGGTTAATAACGTCTTTAAATTCTTTAGCTGTTTCTAAAATCAAATTAATGTCGTTGGCCGTAAGGTCTTTTATTCCGAGTAAATGCTTTGTACTAATTGATTGCATTGTGTTTTTGTGAAGAGTTTTGCAAAGTTAAACAAAAAAGTTTTTATAGTTTTGACAACTTCTCAAAAGTTGTCAAAACTGATAATTTTTTGTAAATCAGTCCAAAAACTTGGGTAAGATTTCACTACTACGTTTGGTTCTTCTATTGTTATATCCATCAACATCGCCAACGGTGCAAATGCCATTGCCATTCGGTGGTCGTCGTAAGTTTCGATTGTTACTTGTAACTGGTTATTGATTATTGGTTGATTGGTTACTACTTTGTAGCTTGTGTTTTTTTCAACCTCAACTAAATCGCCACCAAATTTTTTCAGTTCATTTTGAAGTGCTAAAACTCGGTCGGTTTCTTTGATTTTTAGGCTTTCTATGCCCGTAAAAATTGCCTCAATTCCTTTAGCGGCACAAGTTACGGCAACTGTCTGGGCAAGGTCAGGGCAATTTGTAAAATCCCAGTTTAACGTTTTCTCAGCAGGAATTTTAGTCAGTAAAACCCCGTCAAGCGTAAATGTACTTTTTACGCCCAAATGACTCATAATATTTACAATATCGCTATCGCCTTGTAAAGAGTTTTCTTTCAGTCCAAGTAATTCAACTTGCGTATTTTCAAACTCAGAAAGTGCCACGATACTGTACCAATAACTCGCCCCCGACCAATCTGATTCAATTCTGTAAACCGTTGATTGATAAACGCTTGACAGTACTTTAATCGTTTTTTCTTCCCAATTTGCCTCATAATTTACACCAAAAGCTCGCATTTGTTCGAGCGTCATTTTAATGTAAGGAATTGAGCCTAAATCACCAGTCAAATGAATGGTCAATCCTTGTGGCAAAGTTGGAGCAATCATCAACAAAGCCGAAATATATTGGCTACTCACATCGCCACGAATCGTTACGGTATTTGATTTTTGTTCGGCAAAGCCTTTGATATGCAAAGGCGGATAACCTTCTTTGTTTAGATACTCAATTTCAGCTCCGAGCGTACGAAGTGCATCAACCAAAATCCCGATTGGACGCTCACACATACGAGGTGTACCAGTCATTATTTTATTTTGATTGGTTGCCGTAAAATAAGCCGTCAAAAATCGCATCGTTGTTCCTGCATCAATTACATCAGCCGTTTGGTCGGTAGATTTCAGCAAACGAATCATTGTTTGGGTATCTCGTGCTGTTGAAAGGTTTTGTAAGTTTTCGCTATCATCATTGGCCAAAGCATTGATAATCAGGGCTCTATTACTTTCTGATTTTGAAGAAGCTAAGGCTATTTTTACGTCGAATGAACTGGTATTTTTGCGGAGTAGTATCTTATCCATTAATTTTCTTTGATTCTGTATTTAGCCGCAAAGATAAAAATAAACTCGTACAATGCAGACTTAAAAAGTGGTTTAAAATTAAGTAATCAAAAAATTTTTTTTAAACAACTTGGTATTTCCCCTCAATTATCACTTTTTTTTTTTTTTTTTTTCTCCCCTTTTTCTTTTTTCCTCCTCCCTCCTTTCTTTTCCTTTTTTCTTTTCCTTCCGTTTTCTCCTCTTTTTTCCGTCTTTTTTTTCCTTCTCTTTTCCTCTTTTTCTCCCCTTTTTTCTTTTTCTTTTCCCTCTCCCTCCTTCCTCTTTTTTTTTTTTCTTTTTTTTGTTTTTTTTTCCCCCGGTTTCTTCTTTTCTTTCCTCCTCCTCCTTTGTTTTTTCTTCTCTCCTTTCCCCCCCTCCCTCTGCTTTTCTTTTCTCTCTCCTCCTTCTCCCCTTTCCTTTCCTCTCTCTCTTCTTTTCTTCCTCCTTTTTTCTTTCTTTCCTTCTCTCCTCCCTTTTCCCTCTTTCCTCTTCTCCTTTTTCTTTTTTCTCTTTCCCCTTTCCCCTTCTTTCCCCTCCCTTCTCCCCTACTCTACGAAAAAAAACAGTCAGTAACCAATGGCTTTCTACGACAAAAAAAGAAGCCTTCGTTTAGAACAAAGGCTTCCTAATTATCGCATAAAATACTATCAATCAGTTTTTTTCAATGGCTTCACCGAAACTTCAACGTGCCCCCAATTTTCGCCACGCTTCATTCGAGTTATTGCCATTTCGCTGACGCCAAACTCTCTGGCAATGATTTTCAAACGAGTTTTTCGATTTGGGTCAAGTATGCGTTTTTTTAGCTGAATTACTTTTGTTAAAGTAAGTTTTTTGCTATACATCTCTACTTTTCCCTCTTTCATATTCTGCTTGTGTTGCAGTGCCAAAGGGCTTTTATGAGAATGAATATTTTGCTCTTCTCGGGTGGCATATTTAAGATTTTCGACAACGTTATGGGTTTTGTCAAAATCTAAATGTATCACATGTGTGTATTCTTCGGAGGGCTTTTTAAGAAAATATTCAGCCACCAATCTATGAAATAAGGCATTACGATTGAGTTCTACACCACCTTCACGAATCTTGTATCTAAAACATTTATAGCCTTCAACAAGGCCTCCTTTTAGTTCTCGTCCATTTCTGACTTCATCAGTAAAACTAACCAATCGGCCATAATTCGATATGGCATAACGCAATTTTAAAGATTCATGCAAATTAAGTTCTCTAAATTCTTCGTTTCTATATAATTGTATCATAATGATTCATTTCATTTCGTAAAGTTAAACCACTTCTTATTATTTTCCATTATTTCCATACCATTTTTTCTTTGGCTTTCCGCCACCCTGTGCGGCATTTCCGCCAGTATTAGTAGGCTTTGGTGCTGTACGTGGATTAGCGGCTGGCCTTTGCGAACCATTACTTGGTCTTTGTCCGCCACGACCCTGTGGTTTTTGCACAACTGGCGGCCCAACGCTATAATCGGGTTGAATGGCGTAAGGATGGTCTTCGATAAGTGGTATTTTTTTACCAATCAATCGTTGAATATCTTTCAAATAGCCTAACTCTTCATCTTCACAAAACGACAATGCCGTTCCGTTTGCTCCCGCACGACCAGTTCGCCCAATTCGGTGAACGTAAGTTTCAGGAATATTCGGAATCTCAAAATTGATTACAAACGCCAAATCATCAACATCAATTCCACGGGCAGCAATATCGGTGGCAACCAAAACACGAGTTTCTTTCGACTTAAAGTTTGTCAATGCTCGTTGACGAGCATTTTGAGCTTTGTTTCCGTGAATGGCCTCGGCCTTTATGCCTTTTGCCAAAAGTACTTTTACAACTTTATCTGCACCGTGTTTGGTACGAGTAAAAACCAATGCCGTTTCTATTTTTGGGTCTTTCAGAATATCTAAAAGTAAAGCATTTTTATCTTTTTTATCAACATAATACAAAAATTGATTAATTGTATCGGCAGTCGAAGAAACAGGCGTAACGCTCACCGATGATGGATTATGCAAAATCGTTGAGGCCAATTTTACGATTTCATCGGGCATGGTTGCCGAGAAAAACAACGATTGGCGTTGCTTTGGCAAAAGCGTAATCAAACGCTTTACGTCATGCACAAACCCCATATCGAGCATACGGTCAGCTTCATCTAAAACAAATATTTCGATGGCATTGAGCGTAATAAAACCTTGCGTGATTAAATCAAGCAAACGCCCGGGGGTTGCTACCAAAATATCTACGCCGTTGTGTAGTTCGTCAGTCTGGCGACCTTGTTTCACGCCACCAAAAATGACGGTGTGGCGGAGGTCAGTATTTGCTCCGTAAGCCGCAATACTTTCGTCGATTTGTATGGCCAACTCACGAGTTGGTGTAACGATAAGTGCTTTTATTTTTCGGCGGCCTTTACGGTTTAAGTCTCTATTTTGATATAGTTTTTGTATAATCGGAATCGAAAAGGCGGCAGTTTTTCCCGTACCAGTCTGAGCAACGCCCAGTAAATCTTTTCCTTCTAAAACTATCGGTATGGCTTGTTGTTGGATGGGTGTTGGAGTTGTGTAACCTTGGGCAGCAAGTGCGAGCTTGATTGGCTCAATTAAATTTAATGATTCAAATGACATAAATGGGTGCTGATGCACAATTAAGAATTAAGAATGCAGAATGACTATTGGTAAGTTTAATTTTAAACCTTTTGGTCAATCTATATGCTTTAACGTTTTATTTGATTAAAATTTTCACAAATATACAGTATTTTTCTGAGTATTTAATAAATCCGAAATTGCGGTAAAATCATCAAAAATGAAAATTCACCATTCATCATTCATCATTCATCATTAAAAGAAAGTATCTTTGCGAAAAAAAACGAAAAATATGCGTAAAGTAAACGTCGGATTAGTACAAATGTCATGCTCGGCAGATGTAGCCGAAAATACCCAAAAAGCAATCAACGGAATCAAAGAAGCTGCCGCCAAAGGAGCAAATATAGTTTGTTTACAAGAATTATTTACATCACTTTACTTTTGTGATGTTGAAGACCACGCAAATTTTAATTTGGCCGAAGCCATTCCCGGCCCAACGACCGATTTACTTTCGACCGTTGCCAAGGAATGTAATGTCGTAATTATTGCTTCGTTGTTTGAAAAACGTGCCGCTGGACTTTACCATAACACAACTGCCGTGCTTGATGCCGACGGAAAATATCTCGGAAAATACCGAAAAATGCACATCCCAGATGACCCAGGTTATTACGAAAAGTTTTACTTTACTCCGGGCGACGCTTCGCCGGGAGATGCTTCGGCCGATGACTTAGGTTATAAAATTTTTGAGACAAAATACGGAAAATTGGGCGTACTGATTTGTTGGGACCAATGGTATCCAGAAGCGGCACGAATTACGGCTTTGATGGGAGCAGAAATTTTGTTTTATCCAACGGCCATTGGCTGGGACACCAACGAACCAGACCCAAACATGAACACCGAACAATATAACGCTTGGCAGACAATTCAACGCAGTCATGCGGTGGCCAATGGCTTGCACGTGGTTTCGGTAAACCGAGTTGGGCGTGAAGCTGACCAACAGTTTTGGGGTGGAAGTTTTGTCTCAAATCCTTTCGGAAGTTTATTATATTTGGCTTCGCATGACAAAGAAGAAACTCATGTGCAGGAAATTGATTTAGATTTAACCGAAAAATACCGCACAACTTGGCCTTATTTACGTGATAGAAGAGTTGATAGTTACGGGCCAATTTTGAAGCGGTTTATTGATTAAAAAAACTAACTCTAATGAATTTAGTTGATTCACAAGAATATAATAGCTTATTTGATGCAATTTCCAGTACCTATGCTATTGGAAAAAAGAAGGCTTTCAAGGTAGTCAATTCTATTATGGTTGAGACATATTGGCAAATTGGAGAGCATATTGTTGAATTTGAGCAAAATGGGAAATCAAAAGCGATTTATGGTGATAAACTATTGGAACGCCTATCAAGAGACCTTTCTTTTAGCTTCGGGAAGGGTTTTAGTTTGAGTAATATTTATAGATTTAAACAATTTTATCAGTGTTATCCAATTCTTGCGACAGTGTCGCAAGAATTGAGTTGGAGTCATTATTGCGAACTTTTGACAATAAATAGCTCATTAGAAAGAAATTTCTACGAGAAACAGAGTATCATTGAAAGTTGGAGCATTAGGGAGCTAAAAAGGCAGAAAAATACTTCCTTATTTTTAAGATTGGCTGCTGGAAAAGATAAAAAAGACATATTACACCTTGCCCAAAAAGGTAAAATTGTAGAAAAACCAGAAGATATTTTAAAAGATACCTACGTTTTTGAGTTCCTAAAAATTCCTGAGCCTTATCATATCAGTGAAACTGAATTGGAAACTCGACTCATCAATCAATTACAAGATTTTTTATTGGAGTTGGGCAAAGGTTTTGCTTTCATAGGAAGACAGTATCGCATTACTTTGGCAAATAGACATCACTATATTGATTTAGTATTTTACCACAGAATTTTGAAATGTTTTGTTCTAATTGATTTAAAAAAAGAAGTTGCAGGGTATGAGGCAATCGGTCAAATGAATATGTATTTGGGCTATATGGAAGCCGAACAGAATGTAGAGGGAGATAACCCGCCAATTGGTATTATTTTGGCAAGAGAAAAAGACGAACTACAAATAAAATATGCCATGAGTAACACTAACAGTCAATTATTTGTTCAGAAATATCAATTATATTTACCCAATGAAGACGAACTCAGAAAAGAAATAGAATTGATTTATCAGCAGAATAAAAACAGTAGTAATTGACCAAAATTCATTATATAAACAAGGCTTACAATTAACAATTAATCATACAAAGTGCTTACAATCAGTAACTTATCGTTTTATTTTGGTGGAAGACCGATATTCGACGGAGCAAATTTACAAATCAAGCCAAAAGACAAAATTGGTCATGGTGCTGCCTGCCCTTTAGCGCCTTTCGCTGAAAAAACGCTGAGGAGTAGCTTTACGCTGACTAACTAATCTTAACGAGGAGCACTATGAGCCCATAGCTCTCCCGACGACACCCCCAACTCAACAAACCACGGCGAGCTGATTCACCTGCTGTCCACCGAGGGCCTGCCCAAGGCGGATCCTCCCCCACATTCTGGACACTGCCGGCACGTTTTTGTCAGCGTGAACGAGCGTGAGGTCAAGAAAGTGCCGCTGCTGCACGGCAAAGGCGTTTTCAACCTGTTCTTCGAGAACAGCACCCGCACCCGCATTTCCTTCGAGATCGCCGCCAAGCGGCTAACGGCGGCGACTATGATCAACCTGGACCATTGCCCGATCAGTCGGCTTCCAAGGGCGAGAGCCTGTTGGACACCATTGCCAACCTGAGCGCAATGCAGTGCCGATATGTTCGTTGTGCGGCGCCGCAGTCTGGGGCGCCCTATCTGATCACCCAGCATGTGCGCACCTCATGTGCACGTGGTCCAACGCCGGGGATGGCCGCCATGCTCACCCCACGCAAGGGCCTGCTGGACATGTACACCATCCGGCACTTACAAAAAGGACTTCAGCCAACCTCACGGTGGCCATCGTCGGCGACATCGTGCACTCGCGGGTGGCCCGCTCCGACATCCATGCGCTGAACACCCTGGGCGTGCCCGAGATCCGCGTGCCGTCGGCCCCAAGACCCTGGTGCCGGGTGACTTGCGCGAGATGGGGGTGCGGGGTGTGCCACAACATGGACGATGGCATCCATGATGCCGACGTGATCATCATGTTGCGCTTGCAAAACGAGCGCATGAGCGGTGCCATGCTGCCCTCGGCCGGTGAGTTCTTCAAGACCTATGGTCTGACCGACGACAAACTGGCGCTGGCCAAGTCAGATGCCATCGTCATGCACCCCGGCCCCATCAACCGGGGTGTGGAGATTGCCTCGGCCGTGGCCGACGGCGGCCATAGCGTGATTTTGCCGCAGGTGACGTTTGGCATCGCCGTGCGCATGGCGGTGATGTCCATCATTGCCGGCAACGAAGCCTAAGTTCAGGAGCCAACAAGACCATGAAAATCCTGATCCAGAACGGCCGTGTCGTCGACCCAGCGACCGGCCGCGACGAAGTGGCCGATGTGGCCATCGCCGCCGGGCGCATCCTCAGCATCGGCCGCGTTTCACCCGATTTCAAACCCAGCCAAACCATCGACGCCACTGGCTGCGTGGTGGCCCCTGGCTTGGTGGACCTGTCCGCCCGCCTGCGCGAACCTGGCCACGAACATGAAGGCATGTTGGAGAGCGAGCTCAATGCGGCGGCGGCAGGCGGTGTGACCAGCTTGGTCTGCCCGCCTGACACCGACCCGACGCTGGATGAGCCCGGTTTGGTGGACATGCTGAAGTTCCGGGCCCGCAAGCTCAGCCTGTGCCGTTTGTTCCCGCTGGGCGCGCTGACCAAAGGCCTGCAGGGCGAGGCCTTGACGGAGATGGCGGAACTGACCGAATCGGGCTGCGTAGGCTTTTCGCAAGCCGAAGCTCCGGTGCGTGACACCGTGGTGCTGATGCGCGCGCTGCAGTACGCGGCCACGCATGGCTATACCGTGTGGCTGCGGCCCCAAGATGCGTGGCTGGGCAAAGGCGTGGCGGCGAGCGGCTCGGTGGCCACGCGCTTGGGGTTGTCCGGCGTGCCGGTCGCGGCTGAGACGATTGCCTTGCACACGATTCTGGAGTTGGTGCGCATCACCGGCGCGCGGGTTCATCTCTGCCGCCTCTCCAGCGCCGCCGGGGTGGCGCTGGTGCGCCGTGCCAAAGCCGAAGGCCTACCCATCACCGCCGACGTCAGCATCAACTCGCTGCACCTGACCGATGTGGACATCGGCTTCTTCCAGTCGGCCATGCGCCTGACCCCGCCACTGCGCCAAGCCGCGGACCGTGACGCACTGCGTGCGGGCTTGGCGGACGGCACCCTGGATGCGCTGGTCTCCGATCACACCCCCGTGGACGAAGACGCCAAGACCTTGCCCTTCGGTGAGGCGGAGCCCGGGGCAACAGGCTTAGAGCTACTGCTGAGCATGACGCTCAAGTGGGGCCAAGAGGCGGGCCTGAGCACGGCGCAGAGCTTGGCGCGCATCACCTGCGAGCCTGTGAAGGTCTTGGGCGATGCACTGGGCTCGCTGGCCAACAGCGCCGGTCGCCTCACTGAAGGGGGTGTGGCCGATGTCTGTGTGTTCGACCCCGTTGCCGTTTGGCAAGTCACGCCCGCAGCCCTGCGCAGCCAAGGCAAACACACGCCCTTTGACTTCAGCGTCACGGGCACGGCCTTGCCGGGCAAGGTGCACACCACCTTGGTGGCGGGTTCGGTGGCCTATCAAGCCGCATGAGCGCTTTGGGCGGTCCACAGCGTTTCAAGGTGGGGCTGACACCGTGCTGAACTTGGTTCGCGTGCTGTGGCGCATGTTGCGGCTCACGCTGCATTTGCTCGTTGGCATGGCGGCAGTGGCTTGGCGCTTTCCGGGCTGGTCAGTGCGGCAACGAGCCGACTATGTGCGAGCCTGGAGCCTGGGCACGCTGCGGGTGGCCGGCTTGGGCTTCAGCATGCAAGGTCAGCCGCGCGGGCATGGCACTTTGCTGATCGCCAATCATGTCTCTTGGTTGGACATCCCCGCCTTGCATGCAGCCTGCCCCGAGGCTCGCTTTGTAGCCAAGGCCGACATGCTGCGCTGGCCTTTGCTGGGCTGGTTGGCGCGCAGCATTGGCACCTTGTTCATTGAGCGCGAGCGCAAGCGCGATGCGATGCGGGTCGTTCACCACGTGGCCGAGACCCTGCAGCAAGGCGGCACTGTGGCCGTCTTCCCAGAAGGCACGACCGGCCCTGGCCCGCAAATGCTGCCTGTGCATGCCAATTTGCTGCAAGCAGCGATTGCGGTCGAGGCACCCATCCAGCCTGCTGTGCTGCGCTTCTACAGCCCCACCGAACGCTTTGCGACGGCGGCCCAGTTCATTGGCGACACCACCTTGCTGCAAAGCGTATGGCGCGTGCTCAGTGCAAGTGGCCTGAGCGTAGAGGTAATGCTGCTGCCCGCCCAGGCCACGGCCCATGCCGACCGCCGCGCCTTGGCGGCCCACCTGCAGCAAGAGATGCAGACGGTGTTGGATAGTGCTTAAACTTTAAGCCTTGCCCTGGCTGGCCACGGCCGCTGCCGCCTTGGCCGCTGCCTCGGCATCACCCAAGTAATAGCGCTTGATGGGCCTGAGGTTGGCGTCCAGCTCATAGACCATGGGGATGCCATTGGGGATGTTCACGCTCACGATGTCGGCGTCGCCAATGTCTTCCAGGTATTTCACCAAGGCGCGGATGGAGTTGCCGTGGGCGGCAATCACCAAGCGCTGTCCCGGAGGGTAATTTTGGCGAGAGGGCTGCCGGTGTCATTCCAGAAGGGGATGACGCGGGTCACGGTGTCTTTGAGGCACTCGGTCAGCGGCACATCATTGGGGTTCAGGGCTGCGTAGCGCAGTTCGCCCCGCTCGCTACGGCTGTCGTTGGCCTCGAGTGCTGGAGGCGGGGTGTCGTAACTGCGCCGCCAGATCAGCACTTGCTCTTCGCCGTATTGCTTGGCCATGTCGGCCTTGTTCAGACCTTGCAGAGCGCCATAGTGGCGCTCGTTCAAGTGCCAGTCTTTGACCACGGGCAACCAGGTGCGGTCCATCTCGTCCAGGCAATACCAAAGTGTCCAGATGGCGCGCTTCAATACCGAGGTGTAGGCCACATCGAACTCAAACCCTTCGGCCTTGAGCAAGGCGCCGGCGGCTTTGGCCTGGGCCACGCCGGTGTCGGTCAGGTCGACATCGGTCCAGCCGGTGAAGCGGTTTTCGAGGTTCCAGGTGGATTCGCCGTGACGGATCAAAACAAGCTTGTACATGGTAGGGCGGGGACCTCAGGGTCGCATGTGGAGGAGGGTGATGCGCCAAGCGAGGCTCTTGGCGCTTGGGCGAATTCTATAATCCGCCCTTTCTCGGCTCTGACAATCCTCCTCATGCTTTCCTTCTTGCTTGAAAACTGGTCCCTCGTGGCCGTGGCCTTGGTTTCTGGAGGGCTGTTGCTGTGGCCCACTCTGATGAGTGGGGCAGGTGCGGGCGTGGCGCCGAATGAGGCCGTGCGCTTGATGAACCGGGAGAAGGCCGTGGTGATTGACGTTTGTGAATCTACCGAGTTCGACGCTGGGCACATCACGGGTGCTCGCAGCATCCCTCTGGCGAAGCTCGAAGGGGCTAAGGAGCTACCCAGCAACAAGAATTTGCCTTTGGTGGTGGTCTGCGCCAGCGGCATGCGTTCTCGCCGTGCGGTGGCGCAGTTGCGTAAAGCGGGTTACGAGAAGGCCAATTCGCTGGCGGGTGGGATGAAGGCTTGGCGTGAGGCCGGCCTTCCGGTGGAGACGGGCGCTCGCTGAGCAAGCCCGCGCTTGTAGCCGGGTCTTCAGCCCAGGCTGACAATCCTCTCTCGCCCAATCAACCCAAAGAGAGTGCCCATGAGCGCCGTTGTGATGTACACCACCCAAGTCTGCCCCTACTGCGTGCGTGCCAAAGCACTGTTGCAGCAGCGTGGCGTGACGGCGATTCAAGAGGTACGGGTGGATTTGGACCTGGCGCAGCGAGACCACATGATCGCGATCACCGGCCGCCGCACAGTGCCGCAAATTTTCATCGGCGACACCCATGTAGGTGGCTGCGATGACCTGATCGCCCTGGACCAAAAGGGCGGCTTGCTGCCGCTGCTGAAGGCTTGACTCACACCCCTTGATGTGGGGTGAACACGGAGCCAGAGGGGCTCGGTCGCTGCGTGATAATGCCAAAGTGCCGCCCGCGTTGCTTGAGGGACGCGGGCTTTTTCTTTTATCAGTTTGAGTAAGCATCATGGCCGAACAAGATCAGTCCCCCGTGTTTCAGCTGCAGCGCATGTACCTAAAGGATTTGTCGCTCGAGCAACCGAATTCACCGCAAATCTTGTTGGAGCAAGCTCAGCCTCAAGTGGACATTCAGCTGGGAATGGCGGCTGAAGCCATTGCTGACGGCGTGTTCGAAGCCTCGGTGACGGCCACCGTGACCACCAAGGTCGGTGACCGCACCATGTTCCTGATCGAGGCCAAGCAAGCGGGCATCTTCGAGATCCGCAACTTCCCTGACGATCAAGTCCAGGCTATCTTGGGTGTGGTGTGCCCCCAAACCATTTACCCCTACTTGCGCGCCATCGTGTCCGATGTCTGCACCCGCGCAGGCTTCCCGCCCATTCTCTTGGCCGAAGTTAACTTCCAAGCCATGTTTGAAGCCCAACAGCAGGCTCAAGCTGGAAACGGCGCTAACTGAGCTGCTTGACGACCATGCGGGTGGCCGTTTTGGGCGCCGGTGCCTGGGGCACCGCTTTGGCGGTTGCTGCGGCCCAGCGCCATGAAGTGCTGTTGTGGGCGCGAGATGCTGCACAGGCTGAGGCCATGCGCACGCTGCGCCGCAACACCCGCTACTTGCCTGAGGCCGCATGGCCCGATGCCTTGCAGGTGACGTCTGACCTTGCGGCGGCTGTGGCCCATGCACGGGGGGGGCTGGTCGTCATTGGGACGCCCATGTCGGCCTTGCGCAGCACCTTGACGTCGCTGGATGTCGGGTGCCGAGTGCTGTGGTTATGCAAGGGCTTTGAGGCCGCGACCGGCTTGCTGGGACACCAGATCGCCGCGCAGGTTCAGCCCGGCATGGCGGCAGGCGTGTTGTCGGGGCCGAGCTTCGCGCAAGAGGTGGCTGCAGGCTTGCCCACGGCACTGGTGGCCGCCAGTCCCGATCAGGCCTTGGCGGAGGCCGCTGTCGAAGCCTTTCATCATGGCGCTTTGCGGGTCTACACCTCGCCCGACCCGGTCGGCGTCGAAGTGGGTGGTGCTGTGAAGAACGTGTTGGCCATCGCCACAGGTATTGCCGATGGTCTCGGCTTGGGGCTGAATGCCCGTGCCGCCTTGATCACTCGGGGCTTGGCCGAAATGACGCGCTTGGGCGTGGCTTTGGGCGCGCAGCCGGCCACCTTCATGGGCTTGGCTGGTTTGGGTGACTTGGTGCTGACCGCGACGGGTGATCTTTCGCGCAATCGTCGTGTTGGGCTGTTGCTGGCCCAGGGCAAGAGCCTTGCAGAGTCCTTGTCGGCTTTGGGTCATGTGGCCGAGGGCGTTTACAGCGCGTCCACAGTGGTGGACACGGCTCAGCGCTTGCAAGTTGACATGCCGCTCACCGTTGCCGTGCAGGCTGTCTTGACCGGCGCTTTGAGTCCGCGTGCTGCCGTGGGGCAGTTGATGCAGCGTGAAGCGCGCTCAGAAGGGCTCTGAGGGAAGCTGGCCCTAGACGCCACCCTCATAGTCGCATTGTCGCCAAGCGTCAAAGACGGCGACGGCCACGGCGTTGCTGAGGTTCAGGCTGCGCTGCCCTTCTCGCATGGGTAGGCGCACCCGCTGGCTGGTAGGGAACTGCTCGCGCAGCGTGGGCGGCAGGCCCGCTGTCTCTTGGCCAAACACCAGTGTGTCCCCTGCCTGCCAGCGCATCTCACCCAGCAGTCGGCTGCCCTTGGTGGTGAAGGCAAACAACCGTGTCACGTCGGGTTGCTCCGATGCCAAAAAAGTCTCCCAACTGGCATGGCGGCGCACCGGGGCGTATTCGTGATAGTCCAAGCCCGCACGGCGCAGATGCTTGTCGTCCATGTCAAAGCCCAGGGGCTCGATCAGATGCAGGCTACAACCCGTATTGGCTGCCAGACGAATGACGTTGCCGGTATTCGGCGGGATCTCAGGCTGAACCAGAACAATGCGAAACATGCTTGACATTGTCGCTGCAGTCTGAGGGCTTGGGCAGTGGCGTGCGGGCCAACAGCCAAAGGCTGACACTGGCAGCCCCGCCTTCCAAGGCGGCTGCGCAGGCGGCATGGCAGGTGGCCCCTGTGGTCATGACATCGTCAATCAGTGCGATGTGTTTGCCCACGAGTTGCCGACCATGTAATGGGTCTGGCATGAAGGCACCTTGCAAATTGAGGCGGCGCTCACGCTGACCCAAGGCCACTTGGTGCTCGGTACTGCGCCAACGGACCAAGGCGTCGGCGGTGGCCGACACGCTCAACTGGCGACCCAACGATTGCGTCAGCAGCCACGATTGATTGAAGCCTCTGCTGCGCAGGCGTTGCTCGTGCAGTGGCAAGGCCACCAGCAAGTCCGCTGTGGCGCCGCAAGCCCTCACACTGTGGGCTAGGAGTGTTGCCAGAGGCTGGGTCCACTCGCAGCCATCGTTGAATTTGAGCCATTGAATCGCACGCGTCCAAGGGTGCACGTAGTCGACGGCCACGACCGTCCTGACAAAGGGCGGCGGGTTCAGCAGGCAGGTGCCACAGCGTTGAACACCCGTCGGCACGGCCAGCCCGCAGCTGTGGCAGCGCGGTCTGAATGGGGCATGGCTGGCCAGGCAAGCACTGCACAAGATCTGTGTAGACCAGCCGGCACACAGCGCGCAGCGAGTGGGTAAGTGATGTGGCAGCAGGGGCATGGTGCATCGTGACGAAGACAATGCGAGAGCCTCAATATACTGCTAAGACATGTCTCTATCTCGCTCTCAAGACGCCGCTTTGCCGCGCGTCGATGCGCTGGCTGCTGCGCGCCTGAAGCGTCGCTTGGCCTTGGCTGCTGAGTCGCCATGGTTGCATCAGGAGGCTGCAGCGCGCATGGCGGAGCGGCTGAGTTTCATCAAACGCCAGCCCGCTTTGTCGTTCGACTGGTCGCCCGATGCGCCGCAATCAGCAGGCGCCTTGGTCAAAGCCTGCCCGCATGCACAGGTGCGCCATGTGCGCGAAGTGACAGCCGATGTGGCGCCTGCTTCTTGGTGGCGACGGCTCGCCGGCCTTGAAGCCCGCGAACGCTGGATGTCCCCGGCTGCCACGCAAGGGGCCCAGGCGCAGCTGCTGTGGAGCAATATGGGGCTGCATCTGGAGCCCAATGTCTTGGCGGTGATGCGGCAATGGCGCGCGGCCATGGCGGCCGATAGCTTTGTGATGTTCACAACCTTGGGCCCCGGGTCTTTACCGAGCCTGCGCAATCTGTATTCCGAGCGTGGATGGGGGGAGCCGCATCCACCTTTCACTGACATGCATGATCTGGGTGACATGTTGGTCGAGGCGGGCTTTGCAGATCCTGTGATGGATCAAGAGATCCTCACCCTGACTTACGCCACTCCACAGGCTTTGCTGCGTGAGTTGCGCGAAGTGGGCATGAACCTCTGTCCGGGTCGGTTCAAAGGTTTGCGTTCTCGGGCCTGGTTGGCACAACTGAATGAGGCCTTGGCCCGGCAAGCTGATGCGCAAGGACGAGTCTCCCTGCGGTGGGAGTTGGTTTATGGCCACGCTTTCAGGGGCGCTGATCGTGGGCACGGCCTATCAGCAGATACCCGTATCCCGCTCGATGACATGAAATTGATGTTGCGCAGGCACGGATAGAGGCGAGGAGAGCAGATAGAATTTGGCGCTTGATATCTATCGTTCTCCTCGGAGCCTGTTGGCTTGCTCGCACTCCCTCCATCAGGGTTTTTCTTGGGGGAGCTTAGGGCGGAGGTGGAGAGAATCCACACTGCCTATATGGAATGCTGCTCTTGACAGTCCGTGTTTGAACTGCGGGCCAGTCGGCCCCGTGATTGATGTTTATCACGGCATTGGGCCATCTGTGTACCTGGCGCCGGCCGACGATCAGTGATGAACGTGCGGGTCTAGAAACCAACTGACGACAACGATGATGATGACAACACTGCAAAAGCGTATCGCCAGTGGCGCGATGGCCATCGCCGCCACTCTGGTTGCTGGGGCGGCGTGGGCGGTCAATGACCTGCCTGGGGGTCCGGCTGTAAACCAGTTGGATTTGCACCCTCCAGTAACGCAAATTGCGGCGGATGTGCATTCTTTGCACTACTGGCTGATGGTGGTCTGCCTGATCATCTTCGTCCTAGTGTTCGGGGTGATGTTCTACTCCATCCTCAAGCATCGAAAGTCATTGGGGCACAAGCCAGCCAATTTCCATGAGAGCGTGACGGTTGAGATTCTTTGGACGATCGTCCCTTTCATCATCGTCACAGCCATGGGTTTTGCCGCCACTAAGACGGTGGTCCAGCAGAAGGACACCAGCAATGCTGATATGACCATCAAGGTCACAGGCTACCAGTGGAAGTGGGGCTACGACTACATCAAGGGTGAAGGCGAGGGGATTGCTTTCTTGTCGGCCCTGGACCCCACTCAGCGTGAACAGTCCGATGCAGGTCAGCCTCAGGGTGACAACTATCTGCTCAAAGTTGACAACCCCATGGTGGTCCCTGTCGACAAGAAGATTCGCATCATTACGACAGCTAACGATGTGATTCATGCCTGGATGGTTCCTGCGTTTGCCGTCAAGCAAGATGCGATTCCAGGCTTCGTCCGTGACACTTGGTTCAAGGCACAGAAGACCGGTGACTTCTACGGCCAGTGTGCCGAGTTGTGCGGCAAAGAGCATGCCTACATGCCCATTCATGTGAAGGTGTTGTCCGCTGAGGATTACTCCAAGTGGGTGGATGCAGAGAAGAAGAAAATGGCCGCCAAGGCTGATGACCCGAATAAGGTCTGGACACAAGAGGCTTTGATGGCTCGCGGCGAGAAGGTCTATGCTGCCAATTGCGCGGTGTGCCACAAAGCCGATGGCAAGGGTTCAGGACCTATCAAGGCGCTGGATGCTTCAGCCAATGTCCTGGATGCCGACAAGACAAAGCAGTTGGCTGTCTTGCTGAACGGCCAGAACAATGGCGCCATGCCGGCGTGGAAGCAACTGTCAGACACTGAACTTGCGGCTGTGATCACTTACACCAAGAATTCTTGGAGTAACAAGACAGGCCAAGTCATGCAGCCCTCCGAAGTGGCTTCGGCTCGCAAGTGATCAACCCCTGGACATCTGAAGAGGAAACGTCATGAGTGCTGTTCTCGACAACCACGGGGTTCATGGCCACGACCATGATCACCACGATCATGGGGCCCCTCACGGCTGGCGCCGTTGGGTCTATGCGACCAACCACAAGGACATTGGTACCCTGTACCTATTGTTCGCCTTCACCATGCTGATGATCGGTGGCGTGTTGGCCCTGTTCATCCGCTTGGAGTTGTTCCAGCCGGGTTTGCAGTATTTCAATCCTGAGCAGTTCAACCAGTTCACGACCATGCATGGTCTGATCATGGTGTTCGGGGCCATCATGCCGGCCTTTGTTGGCTTCGCCAATTGGATGCTTCCGCTGCAAATCGGGGCTTCTGACATGGCCTTTGCGCGCATGAACAACTTCAGCTTCTGGCTGATGATTCCTGCTGCGCTGATGTTGGTGGCGTCGTTCTTCATGCCTGGGGGGGCACCGGCTGCCGGCTGGACGCTGTACGCACCGCTGACCCTGCAAATGGGCCCCTCCATGGACGCCGGCATTTTTGCCATGCACATCCTGGGTGCCTCTTCCATCATGGGCTCGATCAACATCATCGTGACGGTGTTGAACATGCGCGCGCCTGGCATGACCTTGATGAAGATGCCGCTGTTCGCCTGGACATGGTTGATCACCGCCTACCTGCTGATTGCCGTGATGCCGGTGCTGGCCGGTGCCATCACCATGACGCTGACCGACCGTCACTTCGGCACCAGCTTCTTCAACCCGGCTGGCGGCGGCGACCCGATCATGTACCAGCACATCTTCTGGTTCTTCGGTCACCCCGAGGTCTACATCATGATCTTGCCGGCCTTCGGCATCGTCAGTGCCATCATCCCGGCCTTTGCCCGCAAGAAGCTGTTTGGCTATACCTCTATGGTCTATGCCACTTCTTCGATCGCTATCCTGTCCTTCATCGTGTGGGCGCACCACATGTACACCACTGGTATGCCAGTGACGGGCCAGTTGTTCTTCATGTACGCCACGATGCTGATCGCCGTCCCCACGGGCGTGAAGATCTTCAACTGGGTGGCTACCATGTGGAAGGGCTCAATGACCTTTGAGACCCCCATGCTGTGGGCGGTCGGCTTCATCTTTGTGTTCTCGATGGGCGGCTTCACCGGCCTGATTCTGTCGATGGCGCCCGTTGATCAGCAACTCCAAGACACCTATTACGTGGTCGCCCACTTCCATTACGTGTTGGTCGCGGGTTCGTTGTTTGCGTTGTTCGCCGGCGTTTACTACTGGGGCCCCAAGTGGACGGGGGTGATGTACTCCGAGTTCCGCGGCAAGCTCCACTTCTGGGGATCGTTGATCTTCTTCAACATCACCTTCTTCCCCATGCACTTCCTGGGACTCGCTGGCATGCCGCGTCGCTATGCTGACTATCCCATGCAGTTTGCTGACTTCAATGCCATCGCTTCCATTGGTGCCTTTGGATTCGGCTTGATGCAGGTTTACTTCTTCGTCTTTGTTGTGTTGCCGATGATGATGGGCAAGGGCGAAAAAGCACCTCAGAAGCCATGGGAGGGCGCAGAAGGCTTGGAGTGGGAAGTGCCGTCCCCCGCGCCGTTCCACACCTTTGAGAACCCCCCCAAGCTGGATGTAACCGCCACCAAAGTCATTGGTTGAATCAAACCCTCCCAAAGAGTCCCTACACCATGCGCCCAACGCCAGCACAGCGCCGTGCCAACGTACGATTAGCCTTGATCTTGGCGACAGTGGCTTTGGTGTTGGGCTTGGGCTTCGTGGCCAAAATAGGCCTGACGGGCTCGCATTGACCGTCAGCGCTCATCAGAGTTCACCCCATGACTGGATTCCTGACTCGACGTAGAGCCAACCTTCAGATGGTGGGCAAACTCTGCGTCGTTGTGGCCATGATGTTCGGCTTTGGCTATGCCCTGGTACCGCTGTACCAGAAGATATGTGAGGCGCTGGGTATCAATGTGCTGACACTGTCCGAAAGTGGCGGCGTGGCCAGAGGCGAGAGAGCCGGAAATACCCAGGTCGATCGTCAAAGAACGATCACGGTGGAGTTTGATGCCAATGCGCGTGGCCCTTGGGATTTCAAGCCTGCAGTCAATGCCGTGACGGTGCATCCGGGTGAATTGGCAACGGTGATGTATGAGTTCCAGAACATGCAGAACCGCACCATGGCCGCGCAGGCCATACCCAGCTATGCGCCGCATCAGGCAGCACCCCATTTCTACAAAGTGGAGTGCTTTTGCTTCAATGAGTACACCCTAGAAGCGGGCGAAAAGAAGCAATGGCCGGTCGTTTTCTACATTGATCCAAAGATATCCAAGGACGTGACCACGATCACACTGTCCTATACGTTCTTTGAAGTGGGGGGGAAGACGCCCCCAGCCCCCAGCGGCAAGTCGGCAGCAGCAGGCGTTTCCTCAGAGGTTCGTCTGTGACCCAGCCCATCGACGAACTCAAGCAGGCTGTTGCAAGGAAGGGAAGCTTTCTTGGCACTGTGCGAACGGTAGCGTGGTCATTTTTTGGCGTCCGCCGAGGCGCCGATCACGCACAAGATGTGGCGCATCTGAACCCGGTGCACGTCATCATCGCCGGCGTGCTGGGTGCGGTGTTGTTTGTGGTGTCGATTATTTTTTTAGTGAATTGGATCGTGGGTAGTGGTGTGGCCGCTTAGGGCTCTGTGCCGCTCAAGATCCATCAGTGTTTTTAGGTGACGAGGAGAAGAAAGACCATGTCCGCAGTCAGCAACCACGGTGGTACGCCGTATTACTTTGTGCCCGGACCTTCGCGTCATCCGGCGATGTCCGCCTTAGGCTTGTTTTTCGTCATCCTGGGTGCTGGGCAATGGATCAACGGCTCAAGCTGGGGCGCCTACTCCTTGGCCGCCGGCATGATCATCTGGCTCGTGACGCTCTACCAATGGTTCGGTGATGCCATTCGAGAGAGCGTGGCTGGGCAGTATTCCGAACGAATCGATGTCTCCTTCCGTTGGAGTATGAGCTGGTTCATCTTCTCCGAGGTGATGTTCTTCGCTGCATTTTTCGGCGCGCTCTATTGGGCTCGCGTCCACTCTGTGCCGATGCTGGGCAATATTGATCATCAGCTCCTTTGGCCAGACTTCAAGGCTATCTGGCCGAGTGCTGCCGCTGGCGCCACTGCCTCTCCGGCTGGAACCGTGGAGGCATTTACGACCATGGGCCCTTGGCCGCTCCCCACGATTAACACCGCTTTGTTGCTGACGTCAGGTGTGACGCTGACCATTGCGCACCATGCGCTGTTGGCAGACAAGCGTGGCAAGACGATTTTCTGGATGTGGATCACCGTCTTGTTGGGCATTGTGTTCTTGGGTGTTCAATCCTACGAGTACATGCATGCCTACAACGATCTGAACCTCAAGCTCACGTCAGGCATCTACGGTTCCACCTTCTTTTTGCTGACAGGCTTCCACGGCTTCCATGTGTTTGTGGGCACGCTCATGCTGCTCTTCATCACCCTGCGACTGAGCAAAGGCCACTTCAACTCGAAGAATCACTTCGGGTTCGAAGGTGCAGCTTGGTACTGGCACTTCGTGGATGTGGTTTGGCTGGGCTTGTACTTGGTCATCTACTGGATGTGACGTCCTGCGGCGCCGCTTTGGCGGCGCTGCCAAGCAAAACGCCGCGCAATCACGCGGCGTTTTCATTTAGGAGCGTCAAGCTCCGACTGGAATACCCGTGGGTCGGATCCATCCCATCCAGTAAGCAAATAGCACGAAAAGAAAGAGACAGACCGACAATCCGACGCGCATTGCAAGCGCCCAGGCCATACGACTGTCCGCCGCTTCACTTCCGGAGGGTCGCTTGCGCAGCATGAACAAGCCACCGCCAGCCAGTGCCGCGACAATCGCGACCAGAGCGAACACAATCAAGGTCTTCATGGGTACTCATTATTCCACTGACAGCGAGCGAGCCTGATGGAAGCGACACTTCCACCACGTCAGTCGCGCGCCGCGAAGGTGCTGGTTACCTTGGCTGCGCTGCTGATGATGGGCATCACGGCGCGGATGGGCTTGTGGCAGCTGGACCGCGCTGAGCAAAAACTGGCGCTGCAAGCCGCTATTGAGTCGCAATCGGGAGCCGTCCCGCTCAGTGTTCCGCAACTGCCCACCCAGGCAGCTGACGCTCAGCTCCTCTGGCATCGCCCGGTTGTACTGCGGGGGCGATGGCACGATGCCAGCACGGTTTACCTTGAGAACCGACAGATGCGCGGGCGTCCAGGCTTCTTTGTGATGACGCCCTTGGTCTTGGCAGATGGCTCCGCAGTGTTAGTGCAGCGGGGTTGGGTCCCGCGAGACCAGTTGGACCGGACTCGTTTACCTGAAGTCCCAACCCCAACGGGTGAAGTGAACCTCCCCGGTCGAATGGCCCCCTGGCCATCGAGGCTGACCCAACTCGGTGAGGACTCTCCGGGCGTGATCCGGCAAAATCTAGAACTCAAAGACTACGCGCGCGAAACGGCGCTGTCTCTCAGACCCTTCTCCGTGCAGCAGACCACCGGCCCTTCAGACGATGGGCTGCTGCGCGATTGGCCCGTCCCCGCAGTGGACGTTCACAAACACTACGGCTATGCCGGCCAGTGGTTTACCTTCTGCGCCATGATCGCAGGCCTTTATGTCTGGTTTCAAATCATCCGACCCCGGCGCCGCCGATAAGCCCACCGAGGCAGTCGCCCTGACTGTGCATGACGTGGAGCGCCCCACCTTGCCCAAGCAAGGTCGCGGGCGCGTCACCTTGCTTTTGGTACTGTTGGCTTGTGCTGCGCCGGTGATCGTGTCCTATTTTCTCTATTACGTGGTCAGGCCGGAGCCCAGAAACAACTATGCGACGCTGATCCAACCCACACGAAGTCTGCCCGCAGGCCTGCCCCTTAGGACTTTGCAGGGCGAAGCCGTGACGCCCAGCAGCTTAAAAGGGCAGTGGTTGCTGACCGTGGTCTCGTCTGGGGCGTGTGATTCGCAGTGTGAAGCTCGCCTCTATGAGCAGCGCCAACTGCGCGAGATGATGGGACGCGACAGAGATCGTGTGGAGAAGCTCTGGCTCATCACCGACGATGCCGCTGTGCCGCCTGCCATCCTGGCAGCAATGCAAGCTCAGCCGCCGGTAACGCTATTGCGCGTTCCGGCCGCGGACCTGCAAATGTGGTTGGCGACGGAGGTTGGGAAGTCTTTCAGTGACCATCTTTTCTTGATTGATCCCATGGGCGAATGGATGATGCGCACTCCTGCGCAGCCGGACCCCTTGCGCTTCAAAAAGGATCTCGCGCGCTTACTCAAGGCGTCTGCGTTCTGGGACGTGCCAGGCCGCCAACCATGACCTGGCAAAGCATGGACGCACAGACCTGGGCTCGCTTGCTCGGATTGGTGCTCCTCATGGCGTCAGTCCCTTTGGCCTGGATTTGGGCGCGTAAACCAGGTGCATCGAGGGCGCAGCGACTCGTCGCTCTGACTTCACTGACTCTGTTTCTCACCTTTGACCTGATCGTCTTCGGAGCCTTCACGCGGCTGTCGGACTCGGGCCTGGGTTGCCCGGATTGGCCTGGCTGCTATGGTGAAGTGAGCCCCTTGGCTGCGCGGGATGACATTCACGCGGCCCAGACCGCTCAGCCTACAGGGCCAGTGACCTGGAGCAAAGCCTGGATTAGGAGATGATTCACCGCTACTTGGCCATGCTGGTCGGGGCGCTGATCCTGGTGATGACGGTCCTGGCATGGTCTGAGCGGCGCCGATTGCAGCTCAGCCCCTGGTGGCCAACGGCAACGTTGGTGTGGGTGCTTATCCAAGGCCTGTTTGGCAAATACACCGTGGTGCTCAAGCTCTACCCAGCAATCGTGACTTTGCACTTGCTGGGTGGCGTGGTGCTCCTCGCATTGTTGGTTCGTCAACGAGAGGCTTATCTTGGGCGGTCCCTGCTCGTGGGGCCAAGCTTTAGGCCTTGGGTGGTGTTCAGTCTGTTGGCCGTCATGCTGCAAATTGCCTTGGGTGGGTGGGTCAGCACCAACTACGCGGTGCTCGCATGCCAAGGCTTCCCCACCTGTAACGGCCAGTGGTGGCCCAACATGGATTTAGCCGCCGGTTTTGAGATCTTGCGCGAATTGGGTCGTACTGCGGACGGTGACTTCTTGCCCAGCACGGCGCTGGTCGGCATACATTGGGTTCATCGCCTGTTTGCTGTGCTGGTGGTCGCACTCCTGTTGAACTTGGCTTGGACACTTCGTCGAACCCCCGAAGCTCGCCCTTGGGCAATGAGTCTGTTGTGCCTTTTGATGTGGCAAGTCGGCAGTGGCATGGCCAATGTGGTGCTGCAGTGGCCGTTGTTAGCGGCCTTGATGCACACCGCAGGCGCGGCCGCCCTGGTGGGGTTGCTCACAGCCCTGTGGGTGCGCTGCCGCTCAGAACCTTTTTCAACCCGACCTGACGTGCAAACAGGATCGCTGCAACCTTTGCACAGCCTGCCATGACGACCTCTGCTGTCTCTTCTTCGCCCGTGCTGTCGCGCTGGGCCCAATACTATGCGCTGACCAAACCCAGAGTGGTGCAACTCATCGTCTTTTGCGCCGTGATTGGCATGTTGCTGGCGACACCGGGACTGCCAGATTGGCGTGTGCTGCTGTCAGCAACCGTCGGCATCTGGCTGGTGGCCGGAGCGGCGGCGGCCTTTAATTGCCTGATCGAAGAAGCCATTGACAAACGCATGAAGCGGACGGCGTGGCGCCCCACCGCCAAGGGTGAAGTGCCTCGTGCGTTGACACTGAGCTTTTCCGCCGTCCTGTGCAGCTTGGGTTGCATCGTCTTGGCGCTGGGCACGAACATGCTCACCATGTGGCTGACCTTGGCTACCTTTGTCGGTTATGCCATCGTGTATACCGTAGTACTTAAGCCGCTGACGCCGCAAAACATCGTCATCGGTGGTGCCTCGGGCGCTATGCCACCGGTGCTCGGTTGGGCAGCAGTGCGTGGGGATGCTGGGCCGGAAGCCTGGCTTTTGTGCCTCATCATTTTTTTGTGGACTCCCCCGCACTTCTGGGCGCTGGCGCTCTATCGAGCCGAAGACTATCGCCAATCTGGCCTGCCGATGCTGCCCGTCACCCATGGCGCCGAATTCACCCGCTTGCATGTGTTCCTCTACACCATCGTCTTATTCGCGGGCACCTTGCTGCCCTTTGTCTATGGCATGAGTGGCTGGATCTATTTGGTGAGCGCAGTGGTTCTGGGGTTTGGCTTCATGGGCTACGCGTTCAAGCTATGGCGTGAATACTCCGATGCCTTGGCTCGGGCCACGTTTCGATTCTCGATCTGGCACCTCTCGCTGCTGTTCGCAGCCTTGCTGGTCGATCACTATCTCAGCCCTCGGCTGTATTGAGCGGGAACCTCAAAATGAGACGATTGATGTTGTGCGCAGCCATGGCGGCTGCGGCCAGCGTGCTGCTGGGCTGTGATGGCAAGCAACCCGCAGCGGCTGCGGGCGGTGGCTTCAAGGGCGTGGACATCACGGGTGCGGAGTATGCGCGTGAGCTGTCCTTGCCGGATGCTTCGGGTCAACCACGTGCTTTGGCCGACTTCAAAGGCAAAGTGGTGGTGGTCTTCTTTGGTTACACCCAGTGCCCTGATGTGTGTCCAACCACTTTGGCTGAGTTGGCTGAAGTGCGCAAACAGCTTGGCGCAGATGGCGCCAAAGTGCAGTCGATATTCGTGAGTGTGGACCCTGCGCGCGATACCGCTGAATTGCTCAAGGCCTATGTCAACAACTTTGGTGAGGACAACATTGCGCTGCGCGGCACGCCAGAACAAACGGCCGCCATGGCCAAAGAGTTCAAGGTTTTCTATGCCAAGGTGCCTGGCAAGACGGAGACCAGCTACACCGTCGACCACACGGCGGCCTCCTTTTTATACGATCCGCAAGGCCGCGTGAGGGTCTACAGCCGCTATGGCAGTGGTACGGAGGCCTTAGCCCATGACATCAAGCGCCTGTTGTCAGGCGCTTGATGTTCATCGACGGTCAGGCCGGCACCAGAGCCTTGCGCATTTTCTTCAGGGCGGCCACTTCGATCTGGCGAATGCGCTCGGCGCTCACGCCGTACTCGGCCGCCAGTTCGTGCAAGGTCATGCCCCCACTGCTGTCGTCATTGACCTTGAGCCAGCGCTCTTCCACCACGCGGCGGCTGCGCTCGTCGAGAACCTCCAGCGCACGCTGAATGCCGTCACCCGATAACTCGTCGCGCGCCCGAGCTTCCAAGACTCGAGTGGGTTCCTGCGAGACGTCAGACAGGTAGGCGATCGGGGCAAAAGCCTCCTCGCCCTCATCGCTCTGAGGCTCCAAGGCAACATCCCCGCCGGCTAGGCGTGTTTCCATCTCAATGACTTCTTCGGGCTTGACGTTCAAGCCCTGCGCCACCTGAGCGACCTCTTCGGCTGAGAGGGTGCTGCGATGAGTGTCTCCATCTAACGCGTCGCCCTTGAAGCCTTGCTTGAGTGAACGCAGGTTGAAGAACAACTTGCGCTGGGACTTGGTGGTCGCCACCTTGACCATGCGCCAGTTCTTCAAAATGTACTCATGAATCTCGGCCTTGATCCAATGCAGCGCATAGCTGACCAGGCGCACGCCTTGATCAGGATCAAAGCGCTTGACGGCTTTCATCAGGCCCACATTGCCTTCTTGGATCAGATCGCCTTGCGGCAAGCCGTAGCCCACATACTGCCGGGACACGGACACCACCAAGCGCAAGTGCGACAGCACCAGCCGACCGGCTGAGGCCAAGTCGCCGTGGTCACGCAATTGACGCCCGAGGCTGAGCTCTTCGTCGGGCGTCAGCAATGGAATGCGGTTGACAGCGCTGATGTAGGCGTCCAAGTTGCCGATCGAAGGCACCATGGCCCAGGGGTCGCGCACCGAGAGGGCGTTGGGGCTGAAAGAGGTGTTCATCGTGACGATTGAGTCCAGTTGAGCAAATTGGTTCCGTCAATATTAGCACTCTCCTGAAAGGAGTGCTAAGAAGCAGCCAGACCTCGTGTGGACGGGTCGAGGAGTTGGTCCAGTTGGGCCAAAAAGGTCCCGATGTCCAGCGGTTTGGTGACGTAATCGGTCGCGCCATCTCGGAAGGCCTGCTCAATGCTGACCGTGGTGGCATCGGCAGACACCATCATCACGGGCATGTCTTGGGTGCTCGGGTTTGCGCGCAGTGCGCTGGGATCGTTAGACCATCCATGTCGGGCAACTGCATGTCCAACAGCACGAGGTCGGGCAACTCGCTGAGGATGGTGGCCAAGCCGATCTGGCCCGTTTCGGCAACGCTCAGGGTTACCTGAGGGCGCCGCGACAACACGCCTCGCATGACCTCCGCATTGGTCTCGTTGTCCTCCACATAGACCACCCGCTTGGCAGCGTAGCTCTCGTGAATGCCGCTACCCACTTGTGCATTCCTGGCCTGACCCTGAGGCGCACGCGCCTCCGGCAAGGTCAGCGTGAAGATAGAGCCCTGCATATCTTGGCTACTGGCCACCAAGGTCCCCCCCATTAACTCGGCCAGGCGTCTGCTGATGACCAAGCCCAAGCCTGTGCCTTCAATGCTGGAGTGCTCTCGCCCCGCGCGATTAAAGGGCTGAAACAGACCAGCCAGTTGCTCGGGGCTCAGGCCGAGCCCGCTGTCATGGACGCGGATCTCGACCTGTCCAGGGGCACCCCGTCGTACTTCACAGCGCACGAAACCCTCTGCCCTGTTGTACTTCACCGCATTGCTGCACAGATTGGTCAGAATCTGCTTGACCCGGGTCCTGTCACCCTGGGCAAAGAGAAATCCCTGGGGGAACTCCTTCAGCAATTGGATGCCTTGGATTTCTGCCGCAGGCTGAACCATGGCCAAACACTCCGCCAACATGTTGGCCAGGGGCACGGCGGTGGGCTCTAGCTTCAGGTGACCGGACTCAATTCGGGTCAGATCCAGCATGTCGTCAATCATGTGCAGCAAATGCCAGCCCGCATGCTGCACTTGGGCTGCCCGCTCGGCTTGTCGCGCGGACAAAGGCGGCTGCTTGTCCAGTGCCAACAATTGGGTGAAGCCCAGAATCGCATTCAGCGGTGTTCGCAGTTCGTGGCTCATGCGCGACAAAAAGTCGCTCTTGGCGCGGCTGGCCGTTTCGGCGTGCTCCCGAGCGCGCTCTGCATCGGCCAGCTTGAGTCTTTCAGTGATGTCTTCAAACACCCCCACCAAGCGCCAAACCTCGCCTTGAGGGTTGCGCAGTGCCGTCAAGCCCATTTGCATCCACAGCACTTGGCCGTCAGAGCGCATCAGTCTCAGGCGCTGGTGAACGGATCCCATCGGGTCGCGTCGAATCCGTCGAATCAGCGCGTCCAGGGCATGTCGGTCTGAGGGGTGGGCCAAGGCTCCGAGAGAACGGGTGTGTAGCTCTATCGCGTCAAACCCAAGCAGGTGGCGCAACTGGGGGTTGGCCTCACGAATGCCGCCCTCCACGTCGGCATAAATGATTCCCAGCGGCACATGATCCAAGATGTTGCGAATCCGCTCCTCGCTGTCCCGGAGTGCTGCTTCTGTGCGCTGCCGCTCCTCGACCTCCCGGCTCAGGTCCGCTGTGCGCTCAGCCACCGCCTGCTCCACGCGCCGAGCACGCCCCGTGATGGTGAGCAACAGGGCGCTCAGCATGGCGACCGCCACCAGACCAACGACCGAGAAAAACCACAGGCTCCAGCGTTGTCCACCAGGTAGGTTGAGGCTGGCTGAGCTGATGCGCAACTCCCACTGACGTCCAGCGAACTCCATGCGCCGAGGCAGCATCAGTGCCGCCGGGGCAGCAGTTTCACAGCCCTGTGCGCCTGCCAGACGCAGCCGCCCGATGACAGGGCTGACGTCCACCAGGCACCAACTCAAGTAGTCCGGGACCTTACCGAGCAGTGCAGCGACGGCAGCATCCGTTTGCAGGGTCACAAACACCACGCCTCTCACGGCTGGAGTAGTCAGGGCGTAGCTGGGTAAGGTCGGGCCAACGGTGACCAGGCGATAGATGACGACGCCAGTTTCGTCACCTGCAGCCTGGGTCAAGCGAAAGGCAGCACTGGAGGTTGGGTCATCAGTCCCCAAGGTCCGAAAAATGGCCGCTCGTGCCGCAGGCGCTGACAGCGAGTTGACGCCCAAGGCGGCTGCGTTGGTGCTCAAGGGCTGAATATGGCGTATGGCCAGTACCTCCGTCTCAGTCAGGGTCAGCGCTTGTCCATCCGGTCGCTCAAAAAACTTGAAATCGGGCAGTCCATCAGCGCGGGCGTCTTGCTCGAACGCGCCGATGCGATCTCGACTGACGCGCTGTGCAAAGCCCAGGGCCTGAATCCCGTTTCTGCTTGTGAGCCAAGGGCGCGTAGCGGCTTCGAACTGTTCGGTAGTGACGCGGTCTGAGACCGCAAATATCCCTCTGAGCGCATCAAGTGAGTGCAGAGGGCCATCGAGGCCTGACTCGACCGCATTCGCGAGTTGTGATGCGTCGCGTGTGAATTGGTCAATGCGTCGCTGCTCCTCGCCTTTGGCCATCAGCAACGTGGCAATCACCAGCACAGAGGTCACCGCCATCAAGGGCAAGCCCACCGTCAGGCGTCGATTGGCCCAGAGTGATCTGGGTGTGCCGATCACCGTCAAGGCCACCGGCGTGGCGATCAGAACACCCAGCGTGTCACCGGACCACCATGTCAGCCAAGTTGCATAAAGGGCATCCTCTGAAATCGCCCCAGAGAGTCGCAGCAACAAGGTTGCCCAAGTGGCATTCAGCAAGCAGGCCAATGGGCCACCAATCAAACCTAAAGCCAGTGCTTCTCGGGGCTCATCAAGCGCCAAGTCCCCCTTGACGTGGCGTTTGATCCACCAAGCACCGAGCGCAGCTTGAAGGGCTGCGCCCAGACCGATCCCTGCAGCAGTGAGCGAGGCTTGCCCATCATTGAGCATGCGAAGGTCGCCCAAGGGTCCGTTCACGATGAGTGAACCCACAAAGATAGCGGGCACCATGCGCCAGCCAAAAACCAAAGTGGCGGCCAACGCCACACCTGCTGCCGGAAAGAGTGGCGAGGCGAAAGCAGGAGGCACGGCCAGCCACAGCGCCAGCTTGCCTGCTGCACCATAGACCAATGCGGTCAAGAGGAACGGCAGTAGCCAAGTTGGGCGTTGAGAGATGGAAGGCATGCGAAAGAGGCGGCGGCAGTGATGCCAAAGTGCGGATGCAAGCTTGACTATCGCACCAAGCAGGGAGTTTTAGGCACGCAAACGACAGATCAAGGCGCACCAATTCGTCGGGCCTCGACGGGATATGGCTCGGCGCACCCTCAAGCCTGGCAGGGATGAGTCGATAAAACGGGCTATTGCGGCTCTGTTCACCTCCCTGCCATGAAAAAGCTCACCCTCCTCAGTCGGTCGCTCGCACTGGCCGCTGCCTGTGGCGCAGTCCAGTCGGTGTGCGCATCAGAGGCCGTCGGTGCGCTCACAAAAGCGCCCGCTGCAGCCCATGCCGCCCCAGCCCCTGCTGGAAAGTCCGGCGCCGGCACCGAGTCCATGGACTTGCTGCGCCAGCGGCTTGCGGAACGGTTGGGTGCGGCCCAACCGCCTGAAGTCAAGCACCCCAACGTCATGCGGGTCACCAACCCGGCCACCCATGCAGAGGCCAAGGTGGTGGCACCCAAAAGCCCTGCATCGCCCCCTCCAGCGGCGCCCAAAAAGCGCAGTCCGTCAGCCGCTGCAAAGGAGGCTCATCACAACGCAGGCAGACAATCTGTCGACGGCGGGCATGCACCTCACTGGGCCTATCAAGGCCCGGGTGGCCCCACCGTCTGGGGCCAGCTCAAACCCGAGTTCGCCAAGTGTGCGACCGGCCAGCGACAAAGTCCGATCGACATCCGCAACGGCATTCAAGTTGAGCTTCAGGCCATTGAGTTCGACTACCGACTTACAGGCTTCTCGGTCATCGACAACGGCCACACGGTGCAGGTCAATCTGCCACCTGGCAACGCCATCACCGTCATGGGTCGTCGCTACGATTTGCTCCAATTCCATTTTCATCGCCCCTCTGAAGAGCGCATCAACGGGCGACAGTTCGACATGGTTGCCCACTTGGTTCACAAAGACGCCGAGGGGCGCATAGCCGTCGTGGCTGTGCTGTTGGATCGTGGGGCGTCGCAGCCGGTCATCCAGAACATCTGGAACGCCTTGCCCTTGGAAAAAGGCGAGGAGCAAGCAGCCCCTTCGGTGATCGACCTCAATCGGCTGCTGCCCGAGGACAGGCGCTACTTCACCTATATGGGCTCGCTGACGACACCACCTTGCAACGAAGGTGTGCTCTGGATGGTGATGAAGACGCCCGTCAACATCTCGCCTGAGCAAATCAATATCTTTGCGCGCCTCTACCCCATGAATGCGCGTCCCCTACAGCAAGTCTCTGGCCGCTTGATCAAAGAGTCCAACTGAGCGCGACCTCATGGGCTGTCGGCGCGGTCTGGTCAGGGCGCTTGTCGGCTGGGCCACGCTGAGCCTGACCTTGGGCCTGCAGGCCCGGTGTGAGCCGCCATCGGCGCCGCCATCACTGAGCCCAAGTGGCCCAGAAGTTCTGACGCTGAGCCAAATCCAGGGCGCCCAAGATCGGAGCCCTTGGGCGGGGCAATGGGTGCGCAGCGCAGGTGTCGTCACCTTGGTCGTGCCAGGTGGTGTGTACTTGCAAGACCCTGTCGGCGACGGAGATCCGCAGACCTCCGACGCCGCCTACCTGCCCCTCAAGGCTGGACATGGCTGGCGCGCAGGGCAGTGGTGGCAACTCACCGCACGGGTCGAAGAATGGCCCATGGCAGGCAGGGCCCAAAACGGCCCTCGGCCCAGTCGGACTGTGCTGACGCTGCCGCGTGACCTGGCCCTTTGGGCTGAAGGCTGCGCCGTTCAAGCGACCCTGGTGGAGCTGCCTCTGCGGCCCGCGCTTCAGTCTGGTGCGCTGGAGGGCATGTTGGTGGAGCTGGCCGGGCCGCTGACTGTGGGTCAAGTGCTGAACACCTCAGCCGGAGCCCGTCTCTGGTTGTCGGCTGGGCCGCGCGAGCGGGTAGCCACCGACCAAGCTCGGCCCGGTCCCGCCGCCCAGCAGCATGCGGCCCAGGCCGCCGCCCGCCGAGTTGATGTCAGCCTAGACGCCGAGACCGAGTGGCTCAAGCCCCATAGCTTGGCCAAGCCAAGGCACTGGCGTGGGGGGCAGGTGCTGGAGACGCTGCGGGGGGTGAGGGACAGCCGCGCTGCGTCGACCGCGAGGGGCCTGCGCCTCATCGCCACGCAGATTGCCCTGGCAGTGCCTGATGAGGGGCGGCCACCGCCACCGCCGCCCCCTCAACGGGGTCAGCTTCGTGTCGCCGGGGTTAACTTGCACAACTTCTTCACCAGCTTGGGCACAGCCCAAGCCGATGTGCTGCAAGACCTGGACGATGTAGAGCCCGAAGCCTGTCGGCAAGGCCATCAGCAATCGTGGCGCTGGTGTCGAGGCGCCCCAGACTGGGCCAGCTATCAGCAGCAGCGCGACAAGCTCGTGGACTTGCTGCTGGCCCTGAAGGCTGATGTGGTGGGCGTGATGGAGGTGCAGAACAACCAAGGACGCGCTCTGCAAGCCTTGGTGGAGGCGCTGAATGCACGAGTGGGCGAGACGCAATGGGCGGCGGTAGCCCCCTCACCAGACGGTGCGGGTCAAGATGCCGTTGCCGTGGGCTTGCTCTATCGACCTGCCCGCTTGCACCCGGTGGGGTCAGCCCGCAATGACACGCGAGCCGTCCATCACCGCCCGCCCTTGGCCCAAATTTTTCGCACAGCGCAAGGGCTGGAGTTGCTGGTGGTGGTCAATCACTTCAAGTCCCGCCAGTGCCTGCGCGCCAAAGGGGCAGACCAGGACCAGCAGGACGGCCAGGGCTGCTTCAACCATCGACGCAGGCTTCAGGCTCAAGCCCTGCATCGCTTCGTCGAAGACCTTCAGCGGCAAGGGGCTCCCCAGGCCGCACTGCTGCTGGGGGACTTCAATGCCCACACCCACGAAGCGCCGCTGACGGAGCTGGGCGATCTCGGTTGGCAAGATGTCTTGTCCCGCCATGCCCCAGGGGTTTGGAGCTATGTGTGGGCCGGGCAGGCGGGGCGGCTAGACCATGTGCTGGCCTCGCCGTCATTGAGCCTCTCGCTCAGCGCGGCGGGGTCATGGCCAGTCAATTCGGACGAGCCCCCGCAGTCGGCTCGGCGGCCTGGGCCATGGCGTGCCTCAGACCACGACCCGATCTGGGCGGATCTGGAGCTGCCGCCAAGCCAGCAGCAACGGTAAGGGTCTGGGCCACACCGGGAGGTGTCCCAGGTCGATCTCTGAGGCTTTGGGGCCTCTGCACAACCGCTTGGGTAGGTCTGGGAGGGGTCGCGGAGGCACTCCGGGTTGGCCCCAATTGCTCAAAGTTCACTTGCGAAGTCACGCGCAAGTCCTTGCTTTTAAAGGATATTTACTTGCGAATGCGCTTGTAAGTAGTTGATTTTATTGGGTTTTTTTCGCCGACGTTGACCGGGGTGCGAAAGGCCGGTACAGTGCAGATTAGTGCATTGGAGTGGGTTTTTGTGTCTACGACGGGCTTTTTCGGTGCGGCATCGCTGACCCTCGACGGGAAGGGGCGCTTGACCGTGCCTGCGCGCCACCGCGAAACCCTGCAGACTGAGGCCAAGAGTCAGTTGGCCATTACTAAACACCCTGACGGCTGTTTGCTGGTTTTCCCACAGCCCGTGTGGCAGCCCTTCCGCGACCGGGTGGCTGCCCTGCCCATGGAGGCGCTGGCTTGGAAGCGGGTGTTCTTGGGCTTTGTCAGCGAAGTGGAGATCGATGCTGCCTCTCGGGTGTTGATCGATCCCGTGCTGAGGGCCTACGCTGGCCTTCAGCGCGACGTGCTCTTGATGGGCATTGGCTCGCACTTTGAGTTGTGGGATGCCGGCCGCTATGCCGAACGCGAGCAACAAGTGATCGCACAGCCCATGCCAGACGCCATCAAGGGGTTCACCTACTGATGGACGCATCTCCCTTCATTCATACCACGGTGCTCTTGGAAGAGACGGTCGAGGCTGTCTTCACCGACCCCAATGGCACCTATGTCGACGGCACGTTTGGCCGCGGCGGGCACTCGCGTGCGCTGCTGGCCAAGCTAGGGGTCCAAGGCCGCCTGATTGCGTTTGACAAAGACCCCGCCGCCATCGCCGCTGCCCACAGCGGCCCCGATGCCATCACCGACCCGCGCTTTCAAATCTGCCACACCTCATTTGCCAACGCCGTAGAGGCCTTGGCGGAGATGGGCGTGCATCAAGTGGACGGGGTGATGCTGGACCTGGGCGTGTCTTCACCCCAAATTGACAATCCAGAGCGTGGTTTCAGCTTCCGTTTCGACGGCCCGCTGGACATGCGCATGGACACCACCCGCGGCGAAACCGCTGCGGAATTCCTAGCCCGCGCCGATGAGCGCCTTATTGCACAGGTGATTCGCGACTATGGGGAAGAACGGTTTGCTGTATCGATTTCAAAGGCGATTGTTGCTCGCAGGGCGAGCGGGAACCCGCCTCGAACCACATCTGAATTGGCCCAGCTCGTGGCTGGCGCGGTCAAGACCCGCGAGGCAGGCCAGAACCCTGCAACGCGCACATTTCAGGCTCTACGGATTTTCGTCAATGCCGAGCTTGAAGAGCTCGAGCAGGGGCTGAAGGCGGCGCTGGCGCTGTTGGCGACGGGCGGGCATTTGGCGGTGATCAGCTTCCACTCGCTGGAAGACCGCATCGTCAAGACCTTCATTGCCCACGAGAGCCGTGAAGAGATTGATCGCCGCGCGCCCTTTGCCCCGCCCACCCGCGCGCTGCGTTTGGCGCCCTTGGGGCGCATCAAACCCAGTGAGGGCGAGGTGCGGGGCAACCCACGTTCGCGTTCGGCCGTATTGCGGGTGGCTGAGCGTGTGCGCAGTCCGCTGGAGGGGAGCGCATGACGCGGCTGTCCACCTTGCTGTTGATCGCTCTGGTGGCCGGTGGCCTGTACCTGGTCAAGGTGAGCTATGAAGCGCGGCGTTTGTTCGTCGATCTGGAGCGCGCCAAGGCCGAAGAGCAGCAGCTTCAGGCAGACGAGCGTCGCTTGGAAGCTGAGCGCCGCACTGCGGCCACCCACTTGCGGGTGGAGCGTGTGGCGCGCGACAAGCTGAACATGCGCCAGGCCAACGCAGAAAACACCCTGTACGTTGCGGAGAAGCCTGCTTCAGGAGCGGCGCAATGAAGGCCTTGCGTCCCCAAGCGTCTACCAGTCAGTCAGTCCGAGGGGTCAATTACTCCAGCAGTCCCCTGCTGGCCTCCAAAACGCCGCCATGGCGCAGCCGCTTCCTGGTATTTCTGGTGGGCGCTGCGTTCGCGGTGTTGGTGGGTAGAGCCTTGTATGTGCAGGTTTGGGCATCCAGCTTTTTCATGAAGAAGGGTGAGGAGCGCTATGCGTCCACCCTGACCCTGCCCGCCAGCCGAGGCCGCATCCTCGACCGCAATGGTCAGATCTTGGCCATCAGCGTCAATGCCCCTACATTGGCCATCAATCCTCGCCATTTCAACCCCACGCCCGAACAAAAGCGTGCGCTGCTCGGGCTGTTGAAGGTCAAGGCGCAAGACTTCGACAGCAAGATCGCAGAGGGTGGCGCGTATGTGGTGATCCGCCGTCAAATGGATGATGGCATCGCCCAGCAGGTTCGAGCTTTGCGCATCAAGGGTGTGCAATTCGAGCCTGGCTATATGCGCCGCTATCCGGAGAGTGAAGCGGCTGCGCATGTCGTGGGCTTTACCGACATCGAGGACAAGGGGCAAGAAGGCATTGAACTGTCCTCTCAGAGTGCCTTGCAAGGACATCGAGGCTCCCGAGGGGTGGTCAAAGACAGGCTCGGCCGAGTGGTCGAGGACTTGGGTGAAGCCGTGGACCCGCGCGATGGCAGCGATGTGTACTTGACCATCGACTCCAAGATTCAGGCCTCGGCGTACCAGCGCATTCGCGATGCCGTGCAAGAACACAAGGCCAAGGCCGGCAGCATTGTCGTGATGGATGCCCAGACCGGCGAGGTGCTGGCGCTGGCCAACTACCCTAGCTTTGTGCCCGGAGAGCGCAAAGGTCTACGAGGAGGTCAGTTGCGCAATCGCGCCATCACCGATGTCTTCGAGCCCGGCTCTACGGTCAAGCCTTTTGTGGTCTCACTGGCCTTAGAGCAAAACCTGATCAAGCCCAACCAAGTGCTGGACACCACTGCCTTCAGGGTCGGCCCTTTGTTGGTGAATGATGGCAATCACAGCCGTCCTTCCATGTCTATTGCCCAGGTCGTTCAGAGATCGAGCAATGTGGGAACGGTCCACATTGCCCAGCGCCTCGAAAACCGAGACATGGGCGAGATGTTTGCGGCGTTGGGCTTTGGTAGCAAGCCTCAGATCGGATTCCCAGGGACGGCGACAGGCAAGCTTCGTCCTTGGAAGAGTTGGAAGCCGGTTGAAAAGGCCACCATGAGTTACGGCTATGGCTTATCGGCGTCGCTGCTTCAGATCGCCCGCGCCTATACCGCCATTGCGCGAGACGGCGAGCTGGCGCCGCTGACCTTGATCAAAGACCAACCTTCCCAACCGGGTGCCCGTGTCTTCAAACCGGAGACTGCCCGCGTGATGCGGGAGATGTTGCGAGGCACCGTCAGCTCAGAAGGCACAGCCCCCAAAGCGCAGCCGCTGGGGTATTCGGCTGGTGGCAAAACAGGAACGGCGGAAAAGCTGGAAGGCAAGGGCTACAACAGTGACAAGCATCGCTCTTGGTTTGTGGGCATCTCCCCCATAGACAACCCCCGTGTGGTGGTCGCGGTGATGGTGGATGAGCCCGCAGGCGTGTACTTCGGGGGCTTGGTCGCCGCGCCCGTCTTCAAGACGGTGGTGGAGCAAACCTTGCGCACCATGGGTGTAGCGCCTGATATCGACATCAAGCCACAGGTCGTCGCGCAAGCTGCGGCGCCAAGCAATCCCAAGGAAACGCGCCAATGAAGCGCCACGTCTGCCAGGCCCTGTGGGGCATTTTCTCTCAGTGGCCTGGGAGGGCCAGCACATGGCACTGACACGCCTGAAGAGCCCGGCCGCAGCGGCACGCTGGTTGTCCTCGTGGGTAACGGGTGAGCTGCGCACGGACAGCCGCAAGGTCCAGCCTGGGGATGCCTTCATCGCTTGGCCTGGCTACGCCACCGATGGCCGACACTATGCTCTGCAAGCGCTGCAAGCAGGCGCGACCACCGTGCTGGTAGAAGCTGACGGCGTGGAGGCCTTTGGCTTTGAAGACGCGCGCATCGCGGCCCTGCCGGCCCTGAAGGCGGTCACTGGCGCGATCGCTGACGCCTACTACGGCCACCCCAGCCAAAGCTTGAAGCTGGTGGCCACCACGGGCACCAATGGCAAGACCTCCACCGCCTGGTGGACGGCGCAAACCCTGAGCCTGCTGGGCCAGCCTTGTGGAATTGTTGGTACCCTGGGCATTGGCCAGCCTCCGGCGCCCGATGGCAGCTTGCCGCCCGAGGGCGCGATTGAGTTCACCGGCTTGACCACGCCTGACCCCGTGGTGCTGCAGGCGGGCTTCGCCCGCATGGTCGAACGCGGTGTGAAAGCTTGTGCCATTGAGGCATCCTCTATTGGCATCGTCGAGCAGCGTTTGGTGGGCACTGCGCTGGACGTGGCCTTGTTCACCAACTTCACCCAAGACCACCTCGACTACCACGGCGACATGGCTGCTTACTGGTCGGCCAAGCGTGAATTGTTTGCTTGGCCGGGCCTGGGCGCAGCCTGCATCAATGTGGATGACGCTCAAGGCGCCTTGCTGGCGGCTGAGTTGGCCGCTGAGAGCCTCGATGTTTGGACGGTGTCGGTCGGTGGACCCGCACGCCTGTCAGCTCAAAAGTTGCGTTATTTGCCCGAGGGCTTATGCTTTGACGTTCACGAAGCCGACGAGCGCGCCACGCTCAAAACAGGCCTCATTGGCGACTACAACGTCAGCAATCTGCTGGTGGTCATCGCAGGTTTGCGCGCCTTGGGTCACGATTTGACCGGGATTGCTGCGGCTGCCAGCCAGGTGACCCCTGTGCCGGGCCGTATGCAGCGCGTGGCTGCGGCCGGTGGCCCTGAAGTGGTGGTGGACTATGCCCACACACCCGACGCACTGGACAAAGCCCTGTCGGCCCTTCGGGCGATGGCCACAGCGCGCGGCGGACGCCTGCGCTGCGTGTTCGGCTGCGGCGGTGACCGCGACCCCGCCAAGCGACCCATGATGGGAGAGATCGCCGCGCGATTGGCGGATGTGGTGATCGCCACCAGCGACAACCCGCGCAGTGAATCACCCCAAGCCATCCTCGATCACATCACTGCTGGCATTCCCGGGGGCGCATCGCACCCCGCTTGGCGCGTGATGAGCGATCGCCGCGACGCTATCACCACCGCTGTGGGCGAAGCCGACCCCCGCGACGTGGTGTTGATCGCCGGCAAAGGCCATGAAGACTACCAAGAGATCCAGGGCGTGAAGCACCGCTTCTTGGACGCTGAAGTCGCCGAGCAGGCCTTGAGCGCCCGCCGCAGCGGAGGGGCCGCCTGATGATGACCTTGGCCCAAGCCCGGCACTTGATCCCAGGCGCCACCTTGGTGGGGGCAGCCGAGCAGGCCTTCAGCCGTGTGCACACCGACACCCGTGCGCCTGCAAGCTGGAGACCTGTTCGTCGCGTTGCGGGGTGAGCGCTTCGATGCCAATGACTTCTTGGCCGCCGCCAGAACCCAGGGCGCCTGTGCTGCCCTGGCAGAGCGCGGCTTGCAAGAGGCCGGCTTGCCCGGGCTGCAAGTGCCAGACGCCCTGCTGGCGTTGCAGCAGTTGGCCACGGGCTGGCGTACACAGCATCGCTTGCCCGTGATCGCGGTGACAGGCAGCAACGGTAAGACCACGGTCACTCAGATGGTGGCCAGCATCTTGCGCGCGGCCGTGGGCGATGCAGCCTTGGCCACAGCGGGCAACTTCAATAACCACATTGGCGTGCCCTTGACCTTGCTGCGTTTGCGCGCTGCCCACCGATTGGCTGTGGTCGAGCTGGGCATGAATCACCCGGGCGAGATTGCTGAGCTTTCGGCCATGGCACAGCCCACAGTAGCCATTGTCAACAACGCACAGCGTGAGCACCAAGAGTTCATGCACACCGTTGAGGCCGTGGCGCAAGAGAACGGCAGCGTCTTGAGCGCCTTGCCTGCGGACGGTGTAGCGGTGTTCCCGGCGGATGATGTCTACGCCCCCCTGTGGGTGGCGCTGTCTGCGGGCCGCCACATGATGCGCTTTGCCCTGCAGGGCGACGCCGAGGCTGAAGTGCAGGGCCAAGCGCAGTGGTCGGTGGATCACTGGCAAGTGGCCATGAACACGCCACAGGGCTCGGCGTCCTTCAGCCTGCACATTGCCGGTGCACACAACGTCAAGAATGCCTTGGCCGCCAGTGCCGCTGCCCTGGCGGCCGGTGTGGCGCTGGCTGATGTGGTCAAGGGCTTGGAGCAGTTCTCGCCCGTCACAGGCCGCTCGCAAGTCAAGCCCTTGGAGCGGGATGGCCAAGCGCTGACCCTGGTGGACGACACCTACAACGCCAACCCCGATTCGGTGCGTGCGGCCATCCAGGTGCTGGCTGCCTTGCCTGCGCCTCGCCTGTTGATCTTGGGCGATATGGGCGAGGTGGGCGACCAGGGTCCTCAGTTCCATGCGGAGGTGGGCGCGCAGGCTGAGGCGGCTGGCTTGGAACAGGTGCTGATGGTGCAGGCCGCCTGATGAGCGCACTGCCGCCGACTGCCCCGGTGCCCGCCACTTCGAGAACACGGCCAGCATGCTTGCGGCCCTGCCCGAGTTGCAGCCCTTTGCCTCGGTCTTGGTCAAGGGCTCACGATTCATGAAGATGGAGCAGGTGGTGGCGGCTTTGCAAGGCGCCCACCCCGCTCAAGGAGCCGCTCATGCTGCTTAGTCTGGCTCAATGGTTGCAAGGCGTCTACCCCGAGCAATTTGGCTTTCTGCGGGTGTTCCAGTACCTGACCTTCAGAGCTGTGTTGGCAGCAATGACGGCCTTGCTGATTGGTTTGGCTTTCGGGCCGTGGGTGATCCGTCGTTTGACGGAGTTGAAGATCGGTCAGCCCATTCGCGGGAGTGCGGCGTGCAAAGCCACTTGGCCAAACGGGGCACGCCCACCATGGGCGGTGCCCTGATCTTGATTGGTATTGGGGTCTCGACGCTGCTCTGGAGCGATTGGAGCAATCGCTTTGTATGGATTGTGATGATCGTGACCTTTGGTTTTGGCGCCATTGGCTGGATTGACGATTGGCGCAAAGTCGTGCTCAAAGACCCAGAGGGCATGCGCTCTCGAGAGAAGTTCTTCTGGCAGTCCATGATCGGCATTCTTGCGGCGATCTATCTGGCTTTCGCCGTGTCAGAAAACTCCAACCTGCGCGTACTTGAGTTGTTTCTGAGTTGGATCCAAAGCGGCTTCTCCAACGACCTGCCACCCAAGGCGGACTTGATGGTGCCCTTCTTCAAGACCATCAGCTACCCGCTAGGTGTGTTTGGCTTCATGGCCTTGACTTACTTCGTCATCGTGGGTGCCAGCAACGCCGTGAACCTGACAGACGGTTTGGACGGCTTGGCCATCATGCCGGTGGTTCTGGTCGCCTCTGCCTTGGGCATATTCGCCTACGTGACAGGCCATGCAGTGTTCTCCAAGTACCTGCTCTTCCCCTACATCCCGGGTGCCGGTGAGCTGATGATCTTTTGCTCGGCGATTGCCGGTGCTGGCCTGGCATTCCTGTGGTTTAACGCGCACCCCGCCCAGGTCTTCATGGGCGATGTGGGGGCCTTGGCTTTGGGGGGCGCCTTGGGCACTGTCGCGGTCATCACGCGGCAAGAGATTCTGTTGGGCGTGATGGGTGGCGTGTTTGTCGCGGAGGCCCTCTCCGTGATGCTGCAGGTCTCCTACTTCAAGTACACAAAGAAAAAGTACGGTGAGGGGCGCCGTATCTTGAAGATGGCGCCGCTGCACCACCACTTCGAAAAGTCGGGCTGGAACGAAACCCAGGTTGTCATCCGTTTCTGGATCATCACCATGCTGCTGTGCCTGGTAGGCCTGGCGAGCTTGAAACTGCGTTAAGTCGCTGCTGCCGTGAATCATCTGCAGAACCTCTCTGTGCTGATCCTGGGACTCGGGGACTCGGGTTTGGCCATGGCGCGCTGGTGTGTGCGTCATGGCGCTGCGCGTGTACGAGTGTGGGACTCGCGTGCGCAGCCACCGCAGCTCGCTGCACTTGTGGCCGACGTACCTAGTGCCGAGTTCTTTAGCGGTGCCCTGGCCGAGCAGCAGCTTGAAGACGCACGCTTGGTGCTCAAGAGCCCTGGTCTTTCGCCGCTGGACGAAAAGGTCCGGCCCTTGCTTGAGGCGGCCCAGGCGGTGGACATTCGTGTGGCGGGTGAGCTGGATCTCTTTGCGCGCGCTCTGGCCGACTTGAAGCAGCAACGCCGCTACGCGCCCAAGGTCTTGGCCATCACGGGCACCAATGGCAAAACCACCACCACCGCCCTGACTGCCATGCTGGTGGAGCGGGCCGGGCGGCGGGTCACGATGGCGGGCAATATCGGCCCGACCATGCTGGACACCCTGGCGGCGGCGCTGGACTTAGAACCTGCGCCGCAAGAGTCGGCTCTGGAGGCTGATGAGGTCTCAGCAAGCGCCCAATTGCCCAGTGCCCCGATCGAGCAGCTTGATCCGCAGGACGAAACACTCGACGAAACCCCCGCGCTGATGGTCTTGGACGGTGCCAATGTACAAGAGGTGTCGGCCGCATCTGAGCACAACCTGAGCGGTGAGGCTGTATCCTCCTTGGAGGACGACGCGCCCTTGGTGCTGGCGCCGCCCCCGGAGCAGGCGCAGGTGTTTGAGCACCTGCCCCAGGTGTGGGTGCTGGAGTTGTCCAGCTTCCAACTCGACGGTGTTCAGGGTTTCGAGCCCGACGCAGCAACCGTCTTAAATGTCACCCAAGACCACTTGGACTGGCATGGCACGATGGCTTCTTATGCCGAAGCCAAGTCCCGCATCTTTGGCCAAGCCGCGCTGATGGTGATCAACCGTGACGACGCCAGTGTGCAAGCCATGGTGCCGCCTCCCGTGATGGTCAAGGGAGGGCGCGGTCGCCCGACCAAGGCAGTGACCCGCCCGCTGATGCGCTTTGGCCTGGATGCGCCCCAACACGGCGGCGACTATGGCCTGATCACCGAAGGCGGCATGGCTTGGTTGGTGCGCGCTATGCCCGTGGACGAGACCATCAAGCGTCGCAAAGGCGAGGAAGAAGAGATCCTGCTGCAACGCTTGATGCCTGCCGATGCCCTGCGGGTGCGCGGCCGACACAACGCTGCCAATGCCTTGGCAGCGCTGGCCTTGGCCACCGCGATTGGCTGTCCGCTGGCACCGATGTTGCATGGCCTGCGCGAGTATCGCGGCGAGCCTCATCGCGTCGAGCTGCTGGGCCAGGTCGGTGGCGTGGAGGCCTTTGACGATAGCAAGGGCACCAATGTGGGGGCCACGGTGGCCGCTCTGCAAGGCCTTGGTGCAGACAAGCTCACCTCCAAGCTGGTGGTCATCCTCGGCGGCGACGGCAAGGGCCAAGACTTTGGCCCTCTGGCTGCACCGGTGGCGCGCTATGCGCGAGCCGTGGCGACCCTGGGCAAAGACGCCGAATCCATCGAGCAAGCTTTGGCGCAGACCAGCGTGCCCCTGCAGCGTCATGCTGACTTGCCCAGCGCGGTGCGCTGGGCTTTTGAACAAGCGCAAGCGGGCGATGCCGTGTTGCTGAGCCCGGCATGTGCCAGCTTGGACATGTTCCGCAACTATGCGCATCGCGCTGAAGTCTTTGTGGCTGCCGTCAAGGCATTGGCCGAAGAACGCGGGGAGATGATGTCGTGAACTCGGCCGACGCAGCAGCGCCTCCTGCGCCCGCACCCACCAGCCGGGCTTGGGGTGGCCGCTCGCGCCACTGGCTAGGTCAGTGGTGGCATCGAGGCCGTGAGGCCGCAGGACGCCTGCCCATTCGCGACGCCACGCCATGGGGCGCCGGGCGTGCCGCACCCGTCGCGGGTTTTGATGTGGCCTTGATGTGGGTGGTGATCTGCCTGCTGGCCTTGGGCTTGGTGATGGTGTACTCCGCCTCGGTGGCCCTGCCTGACAACCCTAGATTCGCCAAGTACACACCAACCTTTTTCCTGGTTCGCCAAGCCATCTTCATTGGCCTGGCTTTGGTGGCTGCCATCATCACGCTGCAAGTGCCCATCGCCGTGTGGGAACGCTGGGCACCCTGGATTTTCGCCGGCTCCTTATTGCTGTTGATCGTGGTGCTGGTGCCCTTTATAGGCAAGGGCGTCAATGGCGCACGGCGCTGGATTCCACTGGGTTTCATGAACATCCAACCCAGCGAAATCGCCAAGCTCGCCATCGCCATGTATGCCGCCAGCTACATGGTGCGCAAGATGGACGTGAAGGAGAACTTCATCAAGGCGGTGTGGCCGATGGCGGTGGCCTTGGGCGTGATCGGTGTGCTGCTCTTGGCTGAGCCCGATATGGGCGCATTCATGGTTATTGCCACGATTGCTCTGGGCATCTTGTTTCTCGGCGGCGTCAATGGCCGCATGTTCTTCCTCAGCGTCGCGGTGCTGGTGGGTGCCTTTGTGCTGATGATCATGTTCAGCGAGTTCCGTCGCGAGCGTATTTTTGCCTACCTAGACCCCTGGAATCCGGCCTATGCCCAAGGCAAGGCCTATCAACTCACCCACTCCTTGATCGCGTTTGGTCGGGGCGAACTGTTTGGCCAAGGCCTGGGCGCGTCGATTGAAAAACTGCACTACCTGCCTGAGGCACACACTGACTTTCTGTTGGCCGTGATTGGGGAGGAACTGGGCTTCGTGGCCGTCCTGGCCGTGATCGTTGCCTTCTTCTGGCTGACGCGTCGCATCTTTCACATTGGTCGTCAGGCCATCGCGCTCGATCGCGTCTTCGCCGGCTTGATGACCCAAGGCATCGGCATCTGGTTTGGCGGCCAGAGCTTCATCAATATGGGCGTGAACCTTGGCGTGCTGCCCACGAAAGGCTTGACGCTGCCGCTCATGTCCTACGGTGGCTCGGGCATCATGATGAACCTCGTCGCACTCGCGATCGTGCTGAGGGTTGATCAAGAGAACAGACAACTCATGCGAGGAGGCCGAGCATGAGCAAACGCTTGGTCATCATGGCGGCGGGCACGGGCGGGCATGTCATTCCCGGCTTGGCCGTGGCGCGTGAGATGCAAGCACGGGGCTGGACGGTCACCTGGCTGGGCACGGCCGGTGGCATGGAAAACCGCCTGGTGCCACCCACCGGCATCGCCATGGACACGCTGGCCTTCAGTGGCTTGCGAGGCAAAGGTTGGCTGCAAACCATGACGGGTGGGTTGCGCTTGCTGAAGGCCTTCTGGGATTCATTGCGGGTCTTGCGGCGCAGGCAAGCCGACGCTGTCTTGGGCATGGGCGGCTATGTCTGCTTTCCAGGCGGCATGATGGCCTCGTTGCTGGGCAAGCCGTTGATGCTGGTGAATGCCGACGCCGCCTTGTTGATGAGCAACAAGGCCTTGCTGCCGGTGGCGGACAAGGTCGCCTTTGGGTTTGATGGCCCGGCAGTGTCCAAGGTCAAACAAGGCCTGGTGACGGGTAACCCGGTCCGCACCGAGATTCAAAGCATGGCGCAGCCGGAGCAGCGCTTTGCAGGGCGCACAGGCCCTTTGCGCTTGCTTTTGGTTGGCGGCAGCTTGGGCGCCAAGGTGCTGAATGAAACGCTGCCGGCTGCACTGGCGCAGATTCCTGCGGACCAGCGCCCCTGGGTCACCCACCAAACCGGCATGGCGCACCTGGACGATGTTCGCGCACGCTATGCCACGCTGGGGGTGGAGGCCGAAGTCCTCCCTTTTATCGACAATATGGCCGAGCGCTTGGCGCACTGCGATGTGATGCTGTGCCGGGCAGGCGCTATCACGGTCAGCGAGTTGTGTGCGGCTGGGGTGGCCAGCGTCTTGGTGCCGCTGGTGGTGAGCACCACCTCGCACCAACGCGATAACGCGCAATGGTTGGCCGCGCAGGGTGCGGCCGTCCATCTGCCGCAAACCGAGCTGACGCCGCAGCACTTGGCCGAAGTTCTGCGGGGTCTTACGCGCGAGCGCTTGCTTGCCATGGCCGTGGCCGCACGCCGCGCGGCCAAGCCTGATGCTGCGGCCAAGGTCGCCGACGAAATTGAGAAGCTGGTGCAGAGATGAGCATCAGCGGGAGCAACACATGAAACATGCGGTCAAGCACATCCACTTTGTGGGTGTCGGCGGCGCTGGGATGAGCGGCATTGCCGAGATCCTTCACAACCTGGGCTATGCGGTTTCGGGCTCAGACCAGTCAGAGAGCGCGACCACACGCCGCCTGGGCGGCTTGGGCATTCGCATCTACCAAGGACACGACGCAGCGAATATCCAAGGCGCTGAGGCTGTGGTGACCTCGACGGCGGTGAAGGGAGACAACCCGGAAGTGATTGCCGCGCGGGCCAAGCGCATTCCGGTGGTGCCGCGTGCGGTGATGCTGGCTGAGTTGATGCGCCTGAAGCAAGGCATCGCGATTGCAGGCACCCACGGCAAAACCACCACCACCTCTCTGGTGACCAGCGTGTTGGCCGAGGCCGGCGTGGACCCGACCTTTGTGATCGGTGGCAAGCTCAACTCTGCGGGGGCCAACTCGCGCTTGGGCTCCGGGGACTTCATCGTGGTGGAGGCGGACGAATCCGATGCCTCCTTCTTGAACCTGATGCCCATCTTGGCCGTCGTCACCAACATCGACGCCGACCACATGGACACGTATGGCCATGACTTTGCCAAACTCAAAAGCGCCTTCGTCGAGTTCCTTCACCGCATGCCCTTCTACGGCGCGGCCATCCTTTGCGGTGACGACCCGGGCGTAAAGAGCATCATCCCCATGGTGTCTCGCCCTGTCATCACTTATGGTTTTGGGCCGGATGTGCAGGTCAGGGCGGTGAGTGTTCAAGCTCTGGAGGGCGGGCAGATGCGCTTCACCTGCCAGCGACGCAATGGCGTGGTGATGCCGGACATCGAGATCACCCTGAACCTGCCCGGTGAGCACAATGTGCTGAATGCCTTGGCTGCGATTGCCGTGGCCACCGAGTTGGAGCTGCCCGACGGCCCTATCGTCAAGGCGCTGGTGGAGTTCGATGGTGTGGGGCGTCGCTTCCAGCGCTATGGCGAGCAGCCGGTGCGCCCAGGCGCAGACGGCAGCACGGGCAGCTTCACCCTGATCGACGACTACGGCCACCATCCCGTCGAGATGGCGGCGGTGATCGCCGCCGCACGTGGCGCATTCCCCGGCCGTCGTTTGGTCTTGGCCTTTCAGCCGCACCGCTATACCCGCACACGTGACTGCTTTGAAGACTTTGTGAAAGTCATGGGCCAGTCCGATGCGGTCTTGCTGACCGAGGTCTATGCCGCAGGTGAGCAACCCATCGTCGCTGCCGATGGGCGCTCTCTAGCTCGGGCGTTGCGCGTGGCAGGCAAGGTGGATCCGGTCTTTGTCGACGATGTGAACACCTTGCCTGAAGAGATCTTGAGCTTTGCCAGGCCTGGCGACGTGGTGATCGCAATGGGCGCAGGCACCATCGGTGCGGTGCCTGCCCGAGTGGTCGAGTTGGCGAGGGGGCAGGCATGAGCATCGATGTGAAGTCAATGGGCAAAGTGGCGGTCTTGATGGGCGGTACCTCCGCCGAGAGGCCGGTGTCTTTGATGTCGGGCCAAGGCGTGTTGGAGGCGCTGCGCGCGCAAGGCGTCGACGCCCATGCCTTCGACCCGGCTGAACGCGACCTGGGTGACTTGAAGCGTGAGGGCTTTGCCCGCTGCTTCATTGCTTTGCATGGTCGTGGCGGTGAAGACGGCACGGTGCAAGGCGCACTGGAGTTGCTGGGCATTCCCTACACTGGCTCAGGCGTGATGGCCTCGGCCGTGGCCATGGACAAAGTCATGACCAAGCGGGTGTGGGTGGCTGAAGGTTTGCCCACGCCGCAGTGGCGACGGCTGGGTGCGGGCCAGCACAGCCCGGAGGCGATTCGCACCGTGCCGGATGCACTGGGTTTGCCGGTCATCGTGAAGCCTGCGCGCGAAGGGTCTTCCTTCGGTGTCACACGCGTCAATGGCTACTCGGAGATGAAGGAGGCGGTCAAGCTCGCGGCACAATACGACCCCGATGTGCTGTGCGAAGAATTCATCATCGGTGACGAAGTGACCTGCCCAGTCTTGGGTGAGGGTGACAGCGCGGTGGCACTCCCCGTAGTGCGCATTCAAGCGCCCGACGGCAACTACGACTTCGAGCACAAATACATCTCTAACGACACGCGCTATTTGCTGCCCAGCGGTTTGCCCGAGACGGAGGAGCGAGAGATCCAACGCATCGTGGTGCTGGCCTACCGCTTGCTGGGTTGCAGGGGCTGGGGCCGGGCGGATTTGATGATCCGTGCATCAGATCGCAAGCCTTTCTTGCTGGAGATGAACACCTCGCCCGGCATGACGAGTCATTCCTTGGTACCGAAGTCCGCTGCGTATGCTGGCATGAGCTATGAAGCGCTGTGCTTGCACTTGCTGGCGCAGGCCAGTTTGGATGGCCGCAGCATGATCGAGGCTGTTGGCCACTGAGATCATGCGCGCCACGTCCAGCCTTCCTCCTCTGCCCACCGACGTGCGGGTCATGGACCTCACCGCACGAGTGGTGATGGTGCTGATGCTGCTCTTGGTGCTGGCAGGCGCAGCCCTGTGGATGGCTGCACGGCCGTTGTTCGCCATCGGCAGCATTCGGCTTGAGGGCGATGTGGCTCGCAACAACGCCCTCACCATCCGAGCCAATGCGGCACCGCGCTTGGCGGGAAATTTCTTCACCATGGATCTCGATGCTGCCCGTGCTGCTTTTGAAGCCGTGCCGTGGGTGCGCCACGCGGTGGTACACAGGATATGGCCCAACAAGCTGGTCGTGCGCTTGGAAGAGCACCGCCCGGTTGCGATCTGGAAGGGCGACGAAGGCAATGACCGTCTCGTCAACTCCCATGGCGAAATCTTCGAGGCCAACATCGGCGATGTGGACGATGACAGCTTGCCGGCCTTCGCGGGGCAAGACCAAGATGCGGCGGCTGTTTGGTCTACGTATCAGCGCATCACGCCGCTGTTAACCCGCATTGGCCGGAGTGTCGAAAGACTGAGTGTGTCAGAGCGTGGTTCCTGGGTGACCACCTTGGACAATGGATCTTCGATTGACATGGGGCGCGGCAGCGAAGACGAAGTGGTTGCCCGCGTGGAGCGCTTTGCGGCCAGCGTACGGCAGGTCGCAGCTCGCCAGCAACGCACTTGGGACCATGCTGATCTGCGCCACGCCGACGGCTACGCCCTGAGATTGCGCGCCCCCTTGGGCATCACCCCTAACTGAGAGGCTGAATACAGCATGGCCAAGGACTACAAAGATATCGTCGTCGGACTGGACATCGGCACCGCCAAAGTCATGGTGGTGGTGGCCGAAGTCGTGGACGGTGATTTGCGTCTAGCGGGCTTGGGGGTGGCGTCCTCGCATGGCCTTAAGCGCGGCGTGGTGGTGAATATCGATGCCACAGTACAGTCCATCCAGCAGGCCTTGAAAGAAGCCGAGATGATGGCAGCCTGCAAGATTGAGCGGGTTTACACGGGCATCACGGGCAGCCATATTCGCGGCCAGAACTCCACGGGCATGGTCATCGTGCGGGATAACCGGGAGGTCACGCCCATCGATGTCGGCCGCGTGATTGAAACCGCCAAGGCCATCAATATCCCGAACGACCAGCGCTTGCTGCTGGTGGAATCCCAAGAGTTCGTGATTGATGGTCACGAAGTCAAAGAGCCTATTGGTATGAGTGGCAGCCGTTTGGAGGTGAAAGTCCACATCGCCACCGGCGCCCAAAGTGCCGCAGAAAACATTTTGAAATGTGTTCGGCGCTGTGGTTTAGAAGTTGATCAACTATGTTTAGCCCCAACGGCGTCATCGGCCTCGGTTTTGACCGATGACGAAAAGGAGTTGGGGGTGGCTTTGGTAGATATTGGGGCGGGCACCACCGATGTGGCCATCTATACCGGTGGTTCGATTCGGCATACCGCCGTCATTCCCATCGCGGGTGATCTGATCACCAGTGACATTGCCATGGCGCTGCGCACACCGACCAAAGACGCCGAAGAGATCAAGGTCGAGTATGGCGTTGCCAAACAATTACTGGCCGACCCAAGCGAACAGGTCGAAGTGCCCGGTTTGGGTGATCGCGTTCCCCGCATGTTGAGTCGGCAGGCGCTGGCCGGTGTGATTGAGCCACGTGTAGAAGAAATTTATTCCCTCGTGCATCAAGTTATTAGAGAATCGGGGTATGAAGAGTTGCTATCCTCTGGGATTGTGATTACGGGTGGCACAGCGGTGATGCCCGGCATGGTGGAGTTGGGGGAAGACATCTTCCTCAAACCGGTTCGTAAAGGGCTACCCACCTATTCAGGACCGCTTTACGACATGGTGGCGAGCCCGCGCTCCGCAACTGTGATGGGGTTGTTAGAGGAAGCCCGCTCCGCGCACACGCGTGGCTACAAAGCCGCGCAACAGGCCGGGTCGGTGAAAACATTCGTAGGACGAGCGCGGGATTGGTTTTTAGGTAATTTCTAGAATAGCGGCCCAAAGAGGCTGGCACATCTGTTCATTCAATTTTGGCAACTGCTGACGACGAAGGAGGTTCCACATGGCCATCGAGATGATCGAAGAATTTGATCAAGGCACGCAAATCAAGGTGATCGGCGTGGGTGGCGGCGGCGGAAACGCTGTCGAACACATGATTGCGCAAGGCGTGCAGGGCGTGGAATTCGTGGTCGCGAATACCGACGCCCAAGCCTTGAATCGCAGTGGCGCACAACACCTGATTCAATTGGGCGCCACAGGTTTAGGTGCGGGCTCCAAGCCCGAAGTCGGCCGTGCCGCCGCTGAAGAAGCGGTGGAGCACATCAAGGCCGTGATTGCAGGGGCTAATATGCTGTTCATCACCGCTGGCATGGGCGGTGGTACGGGCACGGGGTCAGCACCCGTCATTGCCCGCGTGGCCAAAGAAATGGGCATCCTGACGGTCGGTGTCGTGACCAAGCCCTTCGAGTTTGAGGGCGGTCGTCGGACCAAGCAGGCAGACGCTGGCGTGGCCGAGCTGGAAGCCAATGTGGACTCGCTGATTGTGGTTTTGAACGACAAACTGCTCGAAGTGTTGGGCGACGATGTCACCCAGGAACAGGCCTTTGCGCATGCCAATGACGTGCTGAAGAATGCAGTTGGCGGCATTTCAGACATCATCCACATCCCGGGCCTCGTTAACGTCGACTTCGAAGACGTCAAGACCGTGATGAGCGAGCCCGGCCGCGCCATGATGGGCACCGCCACGGCAGCAGGCCCAGACCGCGCTACCAAGGCCGCTGAGGCGGCTGTGGCCTGCCCCCTGTTGGAAGGCATTGACCTGGCGAACGCCAAGGGCGTGCTGGTATTGATCGCCGCATCGCGCACCAGCTTCAAGCTGGCTGAAAGCAAAAACGCGATGAACACCATCCGCCGCTACGCGGCCGAAGATGCGCATGTCATTTACGGCACGGCTTACGATGACAGCTTGGGTGACCAATTGCGCGTGACGGTCATTGCGACGGGCCTGTCGTCCAACGCCAAGCGCCAACAAGCCCCGCTGACCGTGGTGCAAAGCGAGCCTGTCGCCTTTCAGCGCACCGGCACCGATAACCTGCCCATCATGAACCACTCGGTGGGTGGCATGGGTCTGGGTCAGTCGGCGCAGCCCAACTACGATGGGCTCTCTACGCCCAGCGTCTGGCGCAACGGCCGCACCCAAGCGGCTGCTAAGGTGGAGGCGCTAAGCTCCAACGGCATGGACGAAATCGAGATCCCGGCTTTTCTGCGCAAGCAAGCCGACTGAGTGCCCATCGTGAAGCCCGGGGTTCTTCCGGGTCAACGACAATACGGGGTGAGGGGTTCTTATCAGGGCCTCCACCCCGTTTGCCATTGGCGGACCGATTTCTATGCTCAAGCAACGCACCCTTAAAACCATCACGCGCGCAGTTGGCGTGGGCCTGCACAGTGGCCAGCGTGTTGAGTTGACCCTGCGCCCCGCCGCACCCGACACAGGCATTGTGTTTCGGCGGGTGGATTTGCCGCAGCCGGTGGATATTCCTGTTCGTTTTGACTCGGTGTGCGACACCCGCATGGCGTCCACCATCTCGCCCAAAGGAGATCCTGGTGCGCCCAAGGTTCAGACCATCGAGCACTTGATGTCGGCCTGCGCTGGGCTGGGGCTGGACAACCTGTATGTCGATATCACGGCGGACGAGGTGCCCATTCTTGATGGCTCCTCGGCCAGCTTTGTGTTTTTGCTGCAAAGCGCCGGCATTGAGTTGCAGAACGCGGCCAAGAAGTTTTTGCGTGTCAAAAAGACGGTAGAGATTAGCGAAGGTGAGGGCGCACGCGCCATGTGGGCCAAGCTCGAGCCGCACCATGGCTGGCGCTTTACCTTTGAGATCGCGTTCAACCATCCGGCGCTGGACGCCACCGGCCAGCAAGTGGTGTTTGAGATGGGCTCGGGCCGCTACAAGCAAGAGATTGCCCGGGCACGTACCTTCGGCTTTACCAAAGATGTTGAAGCCATGCGCTCGCGTGGCCTGACCTTGGGTGGCAGCATGGACAACGCGATTGTCATTGACGATTATCGGGTGCTCAATGCCGACGGCCTGCGCTACGACGACGAGTTTGCCAAGCACAAGATACTGGACGCCATTGGCGACCTCTATATTGCGGGCCATCCGCTTTTGGCGGCCTACACCTCGTTCAAAGGCGGCCATGCCTTGAACAACAAGCTCTTGCGCAAACTGCTGGCAGACGCCGAGGCCTGGGAATTGGTGACCTTTGAGGACGAGGCCAAAGCCCCCGAAGGCTTTGCCCAGCTTGCACCTGCATGGTGACGCGATGCTGATTTTCCGACTCGTGTTTGGCCTCTTGCTTCTGGCAGGCTTGTTCTGCTTTGGCTCCTACATTGCGACCCGCGACCCGCGCTGGCGCTACCGCGGCGTGGTGCTGGTCAAGTGGACCGTGCTGGCAGGCTTGGGCTTCTTTGTGGTGGTGTTTTTAGAGCGCTTGGCGCGCATCCTATAAGGTCTTCCGCGCCGTTAATAGGTGCGCCCGCCTTTGAATTGCGCATGGGTGCGGCGCTTTAAATCTGTAGCCCTGGCCATGGCCTCAAAAGAGCTGCTCGCATGGGCATGGGTGATGGCCAATCCCAGGGCATCGGCCGCGTCCTTGCCTGGAAGGCCGGGCAGGTTCAACAGCCGCTTGACCATCTCTTGCACCTGAGCCTTGTCTGCGTGGCCATTGCCCACGATGGATTTCTTCATCTGTAGTGCGGTGTACTCGGCCACTGCCAAGCCACTGGTGACCAGGGCTGCCAGGGCCGCGCCACGCGCTTGGCCCAAGAGCAGAGTGCTTTGCGGGTTGACGTTGACGAACACAATCTCGCAAGAAGCCTGCTGTGGTTGATAGCGCTCAACCACCTCGCGCACGCCTTCAAAAATGATGCGGATGCGCCCTGGCAGATCGCCCTGGGCAATGCCCGTTCCGGCGCCTGTGGTGCGAATGGTGCCGCTGGCCACATAGTGCAGGGCATTGCCTTCTTTCTCGATCACGCCAAAGCCGGTGCATTGCAGGCCAGGGTCTATGCCCAGCACGCGCAAGGGGACGCTGGGCGCCTGCACCGCTCAGCCTCGCAACTGGAAGTACCAGCGCACCGAATGGAAGAACACGGGTGCCGCAAAGGCCAGCGGGGCGATGCGGTCCAACAAGCCTACAGCACCCGTCAGCCCGGCCTGGGACAGGCTGCTGCCGGCGACGGCTCCTCCACTGTCGGAGCCGGAGGTGACGGTCCTGCCATCCGGCATTTCGTGGGTCAGAGTGCGGTTACCCCAAAAGCGCACGCCCACGTCCTTCTTCAGGGCCTTCATCACAAACTCTCCCAGCAAGCCGGACCCTCCCGCAATCAGGCCCATGGCAAAAGCCTGCCAGGGTTTGAAGGGCGTGACCCAATACAGCGCCGCACCGGCCAAAGCCCCGACCAAGGCCCCCAGCAGCCACGCCCGGAATGAGAAAGAGCGACTGATGGCCCGCGCCAGCGGCCGGCGGCGAAGCCAGCGGCTGAGTGCCTCTTGCGTCACTTGCGCCACCATGGCCACCACCACCAAGAAGAAGACCAAGAAAGCGCCTTGCCCGGCATGTTGAGGGAAGTCTAGCAAGAGCAGTGCAGGTGCATGGGACAGGCCAAAGACGCAGACCATGATGCCCCACTGAATCTTGGCGTTACGTTCCAAGAAGCGCTCCGGGTCGCCCGCCAAGGCGCTGATGACCGGAATGGCGATGAAGGCATAGACGGGAATGAAGACCGTGAAGAGGTCAAAGCTTCGGTTGCCGACTAAGGCGTACTGCAGTGGCAGCACCGCAAAAAAAGCGGCCAGCAGGCTGCGGTGGTCGCTGCGCCGGGTGTGCATCAGGGTGATGAACTCGCGCAGGGCCAAAAAGGATAGCAAGCCAAAGAGCAAGGTTGCACCCAGCGGGCCGCTGACCCATGACAGCCAAAACACCGTCGCACCCACCCAAGCGGCTCGCAGGTCTCGCTTGAAGCGCATGTCGCGGGCCACAGCGCTGCTGTTTCGCTCGCGCAGGCTGAAGAAGAAGGCACCCAGAGTCACCAGGCCCAGCACGCCAAAGACAATCACAAACAGCAGCGAAATCTGCTGGTCTGTATTCAAGTCACGCAACCAGCCCATCTCAGCCTCCCACCGGCCGCAGGGCCATCACAGCGTCCCGCGCTCGTGTCAGGAAGCTGGTCTTGTCTTCGTCAGGCAAGACCTGCATGGGCGCACCAAAAGTGACGGTGCACAAAATAGGCACCGGCACGACTTCGCCCTTGGGCATGACCCGCTGCACGTTGGAGATCCAGGTCGGAATCAGTTGTACTTGCGGAAACTGCTTGGCCAGGTGGTAGATGCCACTCTTGAAGGCTTGGGGCTCGCCTTTGGAGCTGCGCGTGCCTTCAGGAAAGATCACCAGAGAATCCCCGCCTTCCAAGGCCAGCGCCAAAGGGGCTAGCGGATCTTCGTCATCGGTGCGTTGGCGATTCACGTAGACCGCCCTGAAGATTTCTCGGGTGATCCAGTGCTTCAGCGGCGAGGACGTCCAATAGTCCTTGGCCGCAATGGGGCGCGTGGTGGCCCGCAATTCCGACGGTAAGGCCGCCCAGATCAACACCCAATCCAGGTGGCTTTGATGGTTGGCAAAGTAGATGCGCTGCAGCGCCTCGGGGGGGCATCCGCGCCAGTGTCCTTGTGCGCCGGTGATCAGGCGCGCCACAAAGGCCAGCACTTTGCCCGCAAATTCTGCTCGGGTCATGACGACGATGGTAGCTCAGGCCCAAGGCCGCAGCGCGTCAGGGGCGCTGCAGGGTCGGCAAGGCGGCAAAGGGGGTGATGCCATGAGCGCGCCAGATGTGGGCAGGGTCCAGCATCACACCATCGCGGATCACCAATTGAACGCGGCGAACCGCATTGATATCGCGGGTGGGGTCGCCGCTGACCAGGATCAAATCGGCCCGCTGCCCGACTTCAATGGCGCCCACGTCTTGCGCCAGGCCGGCGACCTGGGCGCTGCCCACCGTGGCCATGCGCAGCACTTCGCCGGGCGGGATGCCGGCCTTCACATAAAGCGCCAACTCGCGTGGGTACATCAGGCCGGGGAAGTCGTCGGTGCCGGCCACCAGGGACACACCCGCTTGGTGCATCTTGCCGACCAGGGCCAGCATCTTGTCGTAAGAGGCCGAAAAGCGCTTGGCATTGCTGTTGTTGACGTCCATGGAGTTGCGGCGCAGGCTGCGTGCAAACTGGGGTGGCAGGTGCTCGGCGATGTCGTGATAGCTGGGGTTGAGTTGCCCTTGGCGCTGCTTGAAACTGCCTTCAAAGGTGGACAGCGTCGGGTCCACCACGGTTTGGCGCTTCACCAACTGGCCCACAAAGGCGCGGGCTTCGGGGCCGTCTAGGTTGATGCGATGGGCGTTATCGCCCACCAGATAGAAGCGCAGCAGGGTACGGGTGTCGTCTTTGGGCTTGACGAAGAAGTTCAACATCACTTGATTGATGTGATGAATCTCGTCAAAGCCCGCTTCCAGCACATCGGCGGCACGCATAAAGGCAGGGACGTGGCCACCCACCTTCAGCCCCTTCTTGTGGGCGTGAGCGACGGTGGGCTTGACCCATTCAGGTTTGAAAGAGTTGTAGAGCTTGAGCTGGGTGTAGCCCCTGTCGGCATACCAATCGACTGCCTTGAGCGCGTCGTCCAGGGTGTTCACCACGAAGCCACCGCGTGCTGAGAAGGGGCTCTCGCCTTCAATGAACCCGTTAGCCAGTACCCTGGGTCCCAGCAACTCCCCTTGGGTGAGCTGTTGCTGCAACTTGCCCAGATAGGTGTTGTCGTTGCTGAGGTCACGCACCGTGGTGACACCCGCAGCCAGGTGCAAGAGAAGGTCTGACCTGCCCACATGCACATGCATGTCCCAAAGCCCCGGCAAGAGGCTGCTGCCCGGCGCGTCGATCGTGTTGGTGATGTTGGTGTGGCTGCTGGCAGCCGGGCCGCGCGCGACGATGCGGCCGTTCTCGATCAGTACATCTTCAGGTTCGCGCATCACCGCCGCTGGGGCATCAAACCAGCGGGCGCCGCGGATCAGCGTCTTGCCTGGCAGCGGCTGGCGCACGGCACTCATCAGGCTTTTCAGCCGGGCGCTCTCTGCGGCCTCTTGGCGGGCCAGCAGCTCGGGCGCGGCGGCTTCAAATCCTTCTTCAATCAGGCTCCAACCTGGCCCCAAGTCGGCAAAAAAGGTTCGGTCTGCATCGTCGCGCACCCAGGCCAGGGCGGGGAAGACATCGGCCCCGTGCAAGGCCACCAAGGCCAGAGCAAGCGTGGGTGCTTCGCCCCCGGGCAGGCGCCAGAGCAAGCGATCCAGCACCTCAATGCGGGTGGCTCCTCGCGGCAAGGTGGGAACGGTGTCTAGCCCGAGGCTGTGCGCCGTCTTGAGCAGTGCACTCAAGGCGCCGGGGCTGCCCTCCATGGGGCTGTAGAAGGCTAACTCCTCGGTGCTCAGCGTGGCGCTGCCTCGATCTGCCCCAGAGTCCCAGTGGCCGCTGTCGCCCGAACGGCCGTACGCCTCGCGTATCGGCGATCCAAACTCCGACCGCCCGCTGATCTGGTGGAGCAGCAGTCTGCCCTGTGCATCGACGCGCAAGGTCTCTGACAGCGTGGGTCCTCTGCCATTGTCCAGGTAGTGGTATTGGATGCGCCACTCTGTCAGTCCTTGTGCGGCAGCGCCGGTACCGGACTCGCTGACCACCATCTTGCCGGCGGCGTGTCCTTGTGCCCAGACACCGTAGCGTGTGATGCGCTCTTGACCCGTGGCACCGAGATGACAGCCTGCCAGCAACAGGGTCGCGAGCAAAACCCGCTGGATTGCGGGACAAATCTTGGCATTGAAGACAGAGGACACAGGCATGATGCGCACCGTAGGGGCTGATTTCGCCCGAAGCGTATCAAAGGAAACGGGTTGCGAGCCCCCCATTGCAGCCCCCTGTGGAGAACAGAGCCCTTGCCAGACACTCAATCGTTGCAAAGGACGGCCGGCCCATGAGGCGGATGCTCTGGCGTGGTTTGGGCTTGCTGTTGATGCTGGCTTCGCTCTCGCTGCCCTTGCTGAGAGCCCCTGACCTGCCGGTCGAATCGCTGGTGGCGCGTTGGGCCCTGCCGCCATCCGACTTCATCGAGGTGAACGGTCAGGGGGTTCATTGGCGCGATGAAGGACCTCGGCATGACCCACATCCGATTGTCTTCTTGCATGGCGTCGCGGCCAGCCTGCATGTCTGGGATGCCTGGGCAGAGGATCTTTCGCCCCGGCACCGGGTGATCCGGTTCGACTTGCCGGGTTCTGGCCTCACCGGGCCGTTCTCGGAGGCGTATCTCCAGGGCGACGACGTGGACTACAGCGCCGACAAGTTGGCTCGCTTCACCTTGCGGCTCTTGAACACGCTGAAAGTGGAGCAAGCCACCATCGTCGGACATGACCTGGGCGGCGAAGTGGCTTGGCGCCTGGCTTTGATGGCGCCGAGCAAGGTACAGCGCTTGGTCTTACTCGGGGCGACAGGTTGGCCCGACCCACCCACGCGCAAAATCCCAGGGCTGGAGATGGCCCGCTGGCCTGTGGTCGGGGCCTTGGGTGAGGGTCTGATGCCACGGGCCTTGGTGCAGCAGAGCCTGGCTGCGACCTATGCCCAAGCTGAGCGCATCACCCCCGCTCAAGTGGCGCGCTATCACGACTTGCTGCTCAGAGAGGGCAACCGTCAAGCTTTGCGGCAGCACTTGGCCCAGGCGCCAGACCACGATTCAGTGAAGCGGCTCAAGGTGATGAGTCGTCCCACCTTGTTGATATGGGGCCAGCAAGACCAGCAACTGCCAGCAGCGGTCGGCGAACGCTTTGCCCAGTTGATGCCGCAGGCGCGCTTGCTGTTGCTGCCCCATGTGGGCCACCAAGTGCCTGAAGAGCAACCGGGGCTTGCCATCGAGGCCTTGAGAACCTTTATGCGGCAGTCGCTCGTGCCGTCATCGCAGCACCAATAAAGGCAGCGCGCACTTGCTCATCACGGACTTGGTGTGAGAGCCGAACAAGCGCTCGCCAAAAGTGCCGCGACCATGGGTCACCATGACGATCAAGTCACAGCGCTGCGCTTGCGCACAGCGAATGATGGCCTCGTCAATGTCTATCGTTGGGGTCGTCACTCCTTCAAAGGCCACTTGTGCCTCGGCGGCCTGGGCTTTGAGTCGCCCCAGTACTTCTTGGGCATGCGCTTGGGCCACCGCCTGTGCGTCGGCCGTGACCCTGGCGGAAAGAGCGCGCCCTTCGGTGGCTGAGCGCAAGTCGGGCTCGGCCACAAAGCCCACAATGGCCGCCTGTAGCTTTCGGGCCAAGGCGATGCTGGTGGTCATGGCTCGCTCGGAGCTTGGCGTGCCATCCAGGGGAACCAATAAGCGCTCGAACATGGCTAGGCTTTGTTGAAGAACATGCAGTCACCATAAAACCTCATCGCCAGCTCAGGCTTGATGCTCGTCAAGCACAGGCGGCGCGAGCGCAACGTCCCTTCTGCCGTCCACGCGCCAAGCCCCACTTCAGATGCTGCTGTGAATGTCCACATCTTTGGTGTCCCTCAGCCACAGCGTGCCGATGACGCAGCTCAGGCCTGCAATGAGGATGGGGTACCAGAGCCCGCTGTACATATTGCCTGTTTGCGCGACGATGGCCAAAGCGGTCGCAGGCAACAGGCCCCCAAACCATCCGTTGCCAATGTGATAAGGCAACGACAGCGAGGTATAGCGGATGCGGGTGGGAAACATCTCGACCAATATGGCTGCGATCGGGCCGTAAACCATCGTCACATAGAGCACGAGGATGGACAGGATCAAGATCACCCTGGGTTTGTCGATCTGGGCCGGGTCGGCTTGCTCGGGGTAGCCCGCCTCCCTCAAGGCGGCATTCAATTCGGCCGCCATCTTGGCCTCTTTGGCCTTGAGGGTGGCAGTGCGGGCATCCCGGCCAAAGCTGGCCAAGGCCTCCTCAGCGTGGTTGAGGGCAGTGCGGCTCGTATCGGGGATGGCCCTTAACGCATGAAGGGTGTCGGCGGCGGCTTGCTCGAAAGCGGCCATGTCGGCGGCACTGATGGTCTCGCGGTCATAGCTGACAATTTGGGTCTGCCCCACGCGGATCACTGCAGCAACACCGGGGGGCGCGTCCTCGTGGGCATAGCTCACTGATCGCGAGGACAACTGTTTCTTGGCGATGTCGCAGGAGCTGGTGAACTGAGCTGTTTCTGCCGGATTGAATTGGAAAGAACAAGCAGCCGGATCTGAGACCACCACCACGCTGTTGGCGCTTTGAGCAGCGGCCAGGGCGGGGTTGGCGGCTGCAGTCAAGGCCTGAAAGAGCGGAAAGTAAGTCAGCGCAGCCAACAGGCAGCCCGCCATGATGATGGGCTTGCGCCCCACTCGGTCAGACAGTGAGCCAAACACAATGAAGAAGGGCGTGCCGATGACCAGAGACGCAGCCGTCAACAGATAGGCCGTGTCTGTCGCTACCTTCAGCGCATCGGTCAGGAAGAACAGCGCATAGAACTGGCCCGTATACCAAACCACCGCTTGACCAGCCGTCAAACCGAGTAGAGCCAAGATCACCCGCTTCAGATTTTTCCAGCGCGCAAAGGACTCGGCCAGCGGTGCCTGAGAGGTCTTTCCTTCCTCCTTCATCCTCTGGAATGCCGGGGATTCGTTCATTGCTAAGCGGATCCAGATCGAAATGGCCAGCAGCAAGAAGGACGCCAGAAAGGGCAGCCGCCAGCCCCATTCCTCAAAGTCGCTCTCCCCCAAGAGCTTGCGTACGCCCAGAATCACGAGCAAGGAGAGCAGCAAGCCCAGGGTGGCCGTGGTCTGAATCCAAGCGGTATAGGCGCCACGTCTGCCCTGTGGGGCATGCTCGGCCACAAAAATAGCGGCCCCACCGTATTCACCACCCAAGGCCAGGCCTTGCAGCAGGCGCAGACCAATCAAGATGATGGGGGCTGCCACGCCCACAGCGGCGTAATTGGGCAACACACCGACGATGAAGGTCGACAAGCCCATGATCAAGAGGGTGACCAAGAAGGTGTACTTGCGTCCAATCATGTCGCCCAGGCGACCGAACACCAAGGCCCCGAACGGCCTCACGATGAAGCCAGCCGCAAAAGCCAACAAGGCAAAGATGGTGCGCGAGGCGGGGTCCAGTGCCGAGAAGAACTGGTTCCCAATGATCACGGCCAGCGTGCCGTACAGGTAAAAGTCATACCACTCGAACACCGTGCCCAGCGAGGAGGCAAAGATCACCTTGCGCTCCTCTGTCGACATCGGAGTCTTGGCGACGGCTACTGCCATTCAGGGTCTCCATAGTCCCCGCGTCACTCATCGCAGGTTACGTTTCTCTGGACTATCCCCAGGGCCTCTGACCGTGTTCTGACGCCGACCTGAATCGAAACTGACAAAACCGGGTGTAACCCTGATGAGAAACCTCATCTGGTGGAAAAAACACCGGAGGGGTGGGTAACTCCCAGGTCACTCAGCAAGGCCTTGGGAGGGGCTTGATGTCGATCAAGGGTGGCTTGGGCGGTCCTCGGCTCTAATGCCAAGACACCCCGGGGAAAGGGGCGTTTGTCTTGCCAATGGGTGGCGCTTGCGTCTCCCACAATGGGTCAGCCAAGGGCTCGTTCAGGCGTTCAACTCCCAGATTAGCTAACCTATGTCTATGCTCAACGCTTTGCCTCCACAGATGTCAGACCTCGATTCGGAGGCGATGGTGCGCGCCGCATGGCCCCGGGTCTCGGCGTGGCGAAGCATTCCTGAGTCAGCCGCAGCGCATTGGCAGTGCCAATGGACGGTGGTTCAACTCGCAGAGCATGATTTTCTGCTCGAAGGTGAAGACCTGTGGCAGTGCACGCTGTGGGTCATTCAAGGGCGCATCGGCCTTGTGGCCTCCAGCACAGACCGCCTAGAGTTTGAGGCGGGTGAGTTGTGTGGGCTGGGGCTGACTCCGCGTGACCCGCGTTTCAGCCAGGCCAAGGTTGTGGCGCTTGAAGGTGCAACACATGTGGCCCTCTTGATGGCGGCAGACTTGCAGGCCTTGCTGGATGAAGTGCCCTTGCTGGGCGGCCGCTTCAGTTTGCCCAAACGGGCAGGGCAGCGAAGTGGCTTCAACCCCTATGACACGATGATGATGTCCTCTGTGGGTTCCATCCTGGGTCGGCCCCCTGTCACCTTGGGGCCGCAGGCCACGGTGCTGGAGGGAGTTCGCTGCATGCAGCAGCATGGCGTGTCCTCGCTGTTGCTGACGTCTGGCGAGCAAGGCCAAGGCGAGCTGCTGGGTGTCGTCACCGACAAAGACGTTCGTCGCGCAGTCGCCGAGCAGCGCCTGGATGCGCAAAGTGCGCTGCTGTCGCTGGCGACACGCCGTGTACACACCTTGCCTGAACATGCCCCCGTGTTTGAAGCCTTGATGTTGATGGCGGGCAAGGGCATTCACCATGTGCCGGTGATGCGCGACAGCGAGGTGCTGGGGGTGCTCAGCGCAACGCGACTCAATGAACTGCACACGCACTCGCCGCTGGCTTTGGCCTCTCGGGTGCATCGTCAAACCGACCTGCCGGGGCTGAAGCATGTCGCGCAGAACGTGGGCGCCTTGCTGCGTCAGCTGGCGGCTGCCGAGACCTCCTGGCTCAATACTGGGCGTGTGGTCTCGTCCATCACGGACGCCATCACCTCCCGCTTGATCGAGATGGCCCAAGCTGAGCTCGGGCCGGCCCCCGTGCCTTTTTGTTGGGTTGCAGCAGGTTCGCAAGCGCGCTCTGAGCAAAGCGCGCGCTCCGATCAAGATAACTGCTTGGTGTTCCACAACAGCTATGACCCGGTGGCCCATGGTGCTTACTTTGAGACCCTGTCGCGCAAGGTCTGCGACGGTTTGGATGCCTGCGGCTACGTCTATTGCCCAGGCGAGATGATGGCCATGACGCCGACTTGGCGTGCCAGCCAAAGCGAATGGCAGCAGCGCTTCGCACAATGGGTGTTGCAGCCTGAGCCCAAGGCCTTGATGCTGACCTGTGTGTTCTTTGACTTGCGTGCCGTGCATGGGGACGCCAGCTTGTTGGACGATATGCGCCACCGGGTCTTGAGTCACACCAAGGGCAATCGCATCTTCTTGGCCCATATGGCCAGCAATGCCTTGAGCCATCAGCCCGCCCTGGGGATGTTTGGACAGCTCAGCACCCAGCGCAGCGGTGAGCATGCGGGCACCATAGACCTGAAGCACAACGGCCTGGTGCCGATTGTGGATTTGGCGCGGGTGTACGCCTTGGCAACGGGGCATCCCGCAGTCGCCACGCAAGATCGCTTGGCTGCGGTCTCAGAGGGTAGCGAGGTCAGCACGCAATCTGCGCGTGACCTCTCTGAAGCCTTTGAGTTCATTGGCCAGTTGCGGATTCAGCACCAAGCCCGCCAAGTCGAGGCGGGTGTCGCGGCGGACAATTTCTTGAACCCGCAACAGCTCTCGAGTTTTGAGCGCAGTCAGCTCAAAGACGCTTTTGGGGTGGTGGAGTTGCTGCAAAGCGTGATGAGCCAGCGCTACACCGCAGGCCGGTTCTAAGAGCCGACGGCCGCAAGCGAGGTCAATACTTGAGGCGCGCGAAGTAGGTCGCTTGAGCCGCCTCTCTGGCCTGCCGCAAGCTCACGATACCCTGGGCGTTCAGCAAGGGAATCAGTCTCAAAAACACCTCTGCGGTCACCAGCGCATCGCCCAGCGCGGTGTGCCTGTTGGTCACCTGGATATTGAAACGCTCGGTAATGGCCTCCAGTCGGTGCGATTCCTGATTCGGATGAACCACGGCCGACAGCAGCAAGGTGTCCAGCACGGGTTGATCAAACACCACACCCGTCATGGCCTGCTTGAGCTGCAAAAAGCGCATGTCGAATGCGGCGTTGTGGGCCACCAGCACTGTCTCGCGTGCAAATGTGTGGAAGGCTGGCAACACCGCTGCAATACGGGGTTTGCCACGCACCATCTCCGGCGTGATGCCGTGAATGGGAATGCCAGCTTCGGGGATGGAGCGGACCGGGTCAATCAGTTGCTCAAAGCTCTCTGCGCGCCGCAGTTTGCCCCCAGAGATACGGGTGGCCCCAATTTGGATAATCTCGTCACCGGCTGAAGGGTGCAAGCCCGTGGTCTCGGTGTCGAAAACGGTATAGGCCAGTTCTGACAGCGGTGTGTCGTCGAGGGATCGAGTGGCGGGTGAGTGATCAAACAGATCAAAGTCGTAGAACTCGGGGCGGCTGTCTTGTGTTGAGAGGCCCTCGTCTGTGGCCTCCTCCTCCGCACTCGTCACACGCAGCAGAAATCGGAAGAAGGCTTGATGCCTCACGCGCTCGCGTTCGAACCAGAAGCGGCCACCATGGCGCTGCACCACCTCGCGCACACTCAGCGCCTGGGTCTCGCCCTCCAGTTGCATGGCGTCCATCTCCCAGCTCATCGCCGTCTCCGTGCTCAGGGCTTGGCCCGTCCAGATCAGGTCAATGCTGGCCAACTCGTCGCTGTCTGCGGCGAGGCGCAACTCGACTTGTTTCATGCCGTACTCGTCTTGCAAGCGCGCACTGAGATAGTGAACTGCCATCAGCATGGAGAAGCTGTCCAGCCGCAACCACAAGCCCTGATCCGGCTGGGTGACACTGACCTTCAAGCACAAGGTGGCCGTGAGGCGCCGTTCGCAGGCCTGCAAAAAGTCGCTGCCCAGCATGTTCTCCAGCGGCCAGCGGGTTTGAATGCCCGCATTGGCTTGGGTGGTGGCATCCCGCATTTTTTCGGACAAGGTGCTCACCACCTCTTGCATCGACGCCAGCACTTGTGCGCGGTGCGTCTCGCTGGACGCTGCCTGGGCCAGCGCCTCTATCTGCGACTTCAAGGTGTTCAGGCCTGCTCGGCTGCTGTCGGTCAGGCCCAACCAGAGCTGATCTCTCTGGGTGTCGCGTTCGAAGTCGCGCGTGACGTTGTCCAGCATCAGCATGAAGCCCGAGAGCTTGCTGCCCTCTGCGCTTGCTTCTGGCTTGGCGCTGCTTTGCCCTTCTTTGACCGGGGTGACCAGCACCCGCAGCAGTTGGCCAGAGCGACTGGTTGTCACAAACTGAGCCGTTGGAGAGGCGGCACCTTTGTGCAAGCGGGCTTGGATATTTTCCAGGGCGTGGGCGATGAGTCGCCGATCCAAGGCTGAGTAGATCGAGCGGCCCAAGCCCAACAACTCGGCGCCGCCGGCCAGGCTCGGCGCCGTCGACAGCGCCTTGAACTGCATGCGGGCCCGCTGGTTGAACAGCAGCACACGGCCCTCGGCGTTGCAGACGACCACGCTTTGCTGCAACTCGGCCATCAAGGCGGCCAAGCGGCTGCGCTCCTGCTCTAGCTTGCGGCTGCTGGCCTCCACCAGTGCAGTGCTGTGGTCACGCAGAGACTGACGCTGCTCTAGCAGTTGATTGATGCTGCTGATGATGGGGTCAAGCCCTGGCCGTGCCGGGATGGGTGAGCCCAAGGTCTGGGCATTGAGCTTGAGCAACACTTGCTCCGCCAACCAATGCGCGGAGCGGCTCAAGGGGACGATGTAACGCCAGACCAATGCGGCCAACAACCCCCATCCAAAGAACATGCACAGCAGCAGCAAGGGCACTCGTGCCACCAGCACTTCGCCAAGCGCTTCTTGCTCTTGGGCGCTGAACGTTGACCACATCATGCTCACGCTAAGGGACACCCAAAGCGCAGAGGCACCCAGCACCGCAGCCATCAACAACCAAAACCAGCGAGGCACAGTTCTCACGATCAAGACTCCTCAGGGGGCGGGCCAAAGGGCTAAGGCTTGCTTTCTTGCTTTGCCCGAGCGGTAACTTGCAAGTGAGCGTGGCGGCCCAGCGCAAAGCTCGCGAAGAACTTGCACCAAATGGTGCTGCCACCAATGGCCGTCCAAGTCTCATAGGGCAAATGGCCCAGCAGCACACCGATGATGTTGAAGCTCACCACCACGCCGGCCAGGGCATTGATACCCAATTCATAAGGGGCCCAGCGTTCTGCATCGGGTGGGGGTTCGCCCTTCTTGAGGGCAACTTCGGAGAAATCACGCTTGACCAAGATGCGCCACGAGCGACGCAGCCAAAAAAAGGCAAGCGGGAACAGGGCCAAAAACAAAATCCACGCTATGGCCGTACCGGTATCAAAGCCCATCGCACACCTACCTCAAACAAAAAACGAACCAGCGAATGAAAAGGCCCCGCCGACTTGCGCCGACAGGGCCTTGGAGAGTTAAGCAGACACTCCCTCAGAAGTGTCTGCGCTCACCTCAGCGCATCAGTGCGCGCCGTCCACCGCCTTAGAGCCGCGCGGGATACGCACAGCCTCAACCATGGTTTGGATGTGGGGCGGTGGCTCTTTGGTGAACTTGTCAACCAAGAAGGCAACCGTAAAGTTCACCAACGCACCCACAGCACCAAACGCTTCAGGCGTGATGCCGAAGAAGCTGTTGGGGCCGCCGATCATATTGACGAAGTCTGTGCCCTTGATGAAGAAGATGCCCTTGTGTGCGAACACATAGATCAACGTCACCACCAGGCCCGCCAACATACCGGCCATGGCGCCTTCTTTGTTCATCTTCTTGCTGAAGATGCCCATCATGATGGCAGGGAACAGGGACGAGGCTGCAATACCGAAGGCCAAGGCCACGGTACCGGCTGCGAAGCCCGGAGGGTTCAGACCCAGCCAGCCTGCGATCACCACGGCCACTGCCATGGCAATCTTGCCGGCCATCAGTTCACCCTTCTCGCTGATGTTGGGTGCGAACACGCCCTTGACCAAGTCGTGCGACACCGCTGCAGAAATCGCCATCAGCAAGCCCGCTGCCGTCGACAACGCAGCAGCCAAGCCACCCGCCGCGACCAGCGCAATCACCCAGTTGGGCAGCAGCGCGATCTCGGGGTTGGCCATCACCATGATGTCAGCGTTGACGCTCAGCTCATTGCCCTTCCAACCGGCACCATCCATCTTGGCCTTGGCGGCTTCGTTTTTGGTCTTGTCGTTGTAGTACTGGATACGACCGTCGCCGTTCTTATCTTCGAACTTCAACAGGCCGGTCTTTTCCCAACGCTTCATCCAGTCAGGACGAGTTTCGTACTGCAAGCTGGCGTCAGCGGCGTAAAGGTCGCCCCCAGACTTGACGGCCGTGTTGACCGTGGCGTGCAGATTCAGCTTGGCCATGGCGGCCACTGCCGGAGCGGTGGTGTACAGGATGGCAATGAAGATCAGTGCCCAACCCGCCGATGAACGTGCGTCCTTCACCGACGGGACGGTAAAGAATCGCATGATGACGTGCGGCAGGCCCGCAGTTCCGATCATCAGACTCAGGGTGTAGACGAACATATTGAGCGTAGAGCCCGCTGTGGTCGTCGTGTACTTGCCAAAGCCCAGGTCAGTCACCACCGAATCCAGCTTCTGCAGCAGGGTCAGGTCGGTGCCGCTGTAGGTGCCGCCCAAGCCCAATTGCGGAATCGGATTGCCCGTCAACTGCAGGGAGATGAAGATGGCAGGCACGGTGTAGGCCAAGATCAGCACGATGTACTGAGCCACCTGGGTGTAGGTGATGCCCTTCATGCCACCGAACACGGCATAGGCAAACACAATGGCCATGCCAATGTAGATGCCGGTGTCGGCGCTGACGTTCAGGAAGCGAGAGAACGCCACACCCACGCCGGTCATCTGACCGATGATGTAGGTGATGGAGGCGGTCAACAAGCAAATCACGGCCAGCGTGGAGGCCGACTTCGAGTAGAAGCGGTCGCCAATGAACGAAGGCACGGTGAACTTACCGAACTTTCGCAGGTACGGTGCCAGCAGCATGGCCAGCAGCACATAGCCGCCCGTCCAGCCCATCAGGAACAGGCCACCGCCATAACCCATGTTGGCAATCAAGCCGGCCATGGAAATGAAGGAGGCTGCGGACATCCAGTCGGCCGCTGTGGCCATGCCGTTGAGCTTGGGGCCCACTTGGCCGCCTGCGGCATAGAACTCGCTGGTGGAGCCCGCCCGCGCCCAGAAGGCGATGCCGAGGTAGAGCGAAAAGCTCAAACCGACAACGACGTAAATGGTGGTTTGAAGATCCATGATCGTCGGCTCACTTTTCTTCGACGTCGAACTGACGGTCGATCTCGCCCATCTTCTTCGCGTACCAGAAGATCAGTGCGATAAAGATGTAGATGGAGCCTTGGTGCGCGAACCAAAAGCCCAGTGGATATCCACCGAGATGGATGTTGTTGAGTGCTTCGGCGAACAAAATGCCTGCGCCGAACGAGCATGCAAACCAAACTATCATGATTTTGGTCAGCAAACCCAAGGTTGCACTCCAGTAGCCCGATGTGTCTTGGCTGGACATGGAAGGTGTCTCCTTTTGTTGAAGAAGGTCGACCAGGGCAGGTCGACCACGCGGATAGAACGCAAGGCCCACACGGAACCCAGCGACTCTGGGCGTGACTGTTGACGCCGAGCCTTACGTCGAACTGGCAAGAACGCCCGATTCGCGCAGAAGCAGCGCGCTTTCAGGGTATGTCCTGAGTCTGTCGGCAGGTGGCCTGCAGGTTCAGCGCTGCCGGCTTGTTGGCGGGGGCGCAGTGGCGGCGCAAGGTGCACTGCGATGGGGCAACTCGGCCAGCACGGCGCTGCGTTCTGCCGGGCTGAGCTTGGACCAGGCGGCAATCTCATCCAAGGTGCGCGCGCAACCCGTGCACAGTGCGGTGTTGGGGTCCATGCGGCAGACGCCAATGCAAGGGGAGGTGATGGCGGCGCTGTTCATGGGCGCGGTGAGCTGGTTTGGGGTTGCTGGGCGACATCCGCTGCGGCTGCCAAGCCGGTCAGTTGTAGCAAGTCTGCCGGGCTGCAGCGGAACACGCCATTGGGGTGGCCTGCAGCCGCCCACACTTCGCTGAACCGGAACAGCGTGTCATCCAACAAGGTGACGGGAGGATGCAGGTGCGCCACCGGTGAGACGCCGCCGATGGAGAAGCCCGTCTGTGTTTTGACAAAGTCTGCATCGGCTCGGCCAATGGGGCCCACCAATGCGGCCACCTTCTTCTCGTCGACGCGCTGGTCTCCTGCGGCCACCACCAGCACGGCGCGGCCGTCACTCTTGCGCTTGAAGATCACGCTCTTGGCGATCTGTCCTGTTTGCAGCCCCAGGGCTTCAGCGGCCTCTTGGCAGGTCCTGGCGGGGGTCGTGAGCCACTGGGCCGGGTATGGGTGGCCTCGGGCTTGCAGATGCTGCCTGACGCGGTCAAAGCCGTCGTGGCTGAACTCTGGGGCGGTGGAGGTCATGAGGGGAGGTCAGGGTTGCAGCCAGGCGGCGCTCTTGAGGGGGGAAAGGCGGGCGCGGCGGTGGCCTTCAGGCGTCAGGCTTAACCAGTCCATTGCCAACACCCTGGCGTGCACCACTGCAAAGTGGGGGCGGCTGACACCCGCCGGGCTCATGTCTTGCAGGCTTTCACCTGGCGCCTGGGGTGACAGATAGTCTTGCGCCGCTGGTGACATTTTCAGGCGTGCCCAGCGCGAGGTCACCCCCAAGCCCTCGAAAGTCACTTCGGTTCGTACGGTCATGCGCAACTGCCAACCCAAGGCCGGGCTCCACAGCACCAGCACAGCCTGGGGCTGGTGTTGCAAGTGCTGAACCTTGGGCGAGCGGGCATCCGTGAAAAAAACCAAGGCCTGTTCGTGCTCATCCCACTCTCTGAGTACCACCGTGCGCGCGTCTGGCAGGCCGTCCGGGCTGACCGTCGCCAGCGTGGCGGTGCGCCAGGGGTGGCCTCGGGTCGAGACTGCCTGGGCCAACTCGTCCCGGACCCGGGCGGCCAGCGCAGGCAGGTCGTTCACCGCCTTAAGCCTCGCGGCGCAGTGCCGGGAAGAGGATCACGTCACGGATGCTGGGCGAGTCGGTGATGAGCATCATCAAGCGGTCGATGCCGATGCCGCAGCCGCCGGTGGGGGGCATACCGTATTCCAAAGCGCGGATGAAGTCGGCGTCGTAGAACATGGCCTCATCGTCACCGGCTTCCTTGTTCGCCACCTGGGCATGGAAGCGAGCGGCTTGGTCTTCGGCGTCGTTCAGCTCCGAGAAGCCGTTGCCAAACTCGCGCCCGGTGATGAAGAGCTCAAAACGCTCGGTGATGGCCGGGTTGCTGTCTGAGGCGCGCGCCAGCGGCGAGACTTCGACGGGGTAGTCGATGATGAAAGTGGGCTGCCAGAGCTTGTCTTCGACTGCGGCTTCAAACAGACCAAACTGCAACTGTGCCAGGCCCCAGTGCTTGGGCGGCTCTTCGCCCAGGGCTTGGAGCTTGGCCTTCACGGCTTGGCCTGAGTCGGCTTCAGCCTCGGTCAAGCCCGCATGCTTGACCAGCGAGTCGCGCACGGAGAGGCGCGCAAAGGGCTCGTCCAGATGCACCTCTTTGCCGGCGTAGGTCACGCGAGCGTTGCCGGTGGCCGCGCGCGCCGCATGGCGCAGCAGGGCCTCGGTGAAGTCCATCAGGTCGTGGTGGTTCCAGTAGGCCGCATAGAACTCCATCATCGTGAATTCGGGGTTGTGCCGAACGCTGATGCCTTCATTGCGGAAGTTGCGGTTGATCTCGAACACCCGCTCAAAGCCTCCCACGACCAAGCGCTTGAGGTAGAGCTCGGGCGCAATGCGCAAATACATCTCTTGATCGAGCGCGTTGTGGTGGGTCACAAAGGGCCGCGCATTGGCACCGCCGGGAATGGGGTGCAGCATGGGCGTCTCGACCTCCAAGAAGCCATGCTCGACCATGAAGTTGCGGATGGAGGACACGGCCTTGGACCGGGCCATGAAGCGGGTGCGAGCGTCGTCGTCCGTCATCAGGTCGACATAGCGCTGGCGGTACTTTTGCTCCTGGTCGGTCATGCCGTGGAACTTGTCCGGCAGCGGGCGCAGGCTCTTGGTGAGCATGCGCACGGCGGTTGCCTTGACCGACAACTCGCCCGACTTGGTCTTGAACAGTGTGCCTTCGCAACCGAGGATGTCGCCCAAGTCCCAGTGCTTGAAAGCGGCCAGCACCTCGGCGCCCACGGCATCCAAGGTGATGTAGAGCTGGATGCGGCCCGAGGCGTCTTGCAGCGTGGCAAAACAGGCCTTGCCCATCACCCGCTTGAGCATCATGCGCCCGGCCACGGCCACCCGCACGGGCTGGGCTTCCAGGGCTTCGTTGTCCAGTGTGCCGTGGCTGTGGTGCAGCGCGGCGGCATGGTGGGTGGGTTTGAAGTCGTTGGGGAATGCCGCCACACCGTTGGCTTTGGCCTGCGCGCGCAGGGCGGCCAGTTTCTCGCGGCGCTCAGCGATCAGTTGGTTGTGGTCGTCGGGCGTCAGCGGGGTGGTGGAGTCGGCGCTCATGGCGGGGTGTGGGGCATGTAAGGGAGAAAGGGGGGCGGGCCGATGAGCCTGCCGAAGGAGGACTGATTTTACGGGCAGCCCTGACGCAAGCCCAACGCCCACCTAAAATCGATCCCTTTGGCTAGGCACCCCTTGCTGAACCGAGGGCTTTGGGAACATTCATGCAACGTTTGGTCGCTGTCGTCGGCTTGGGCTATGTGGGCTTGCCTGTGGCCATTGCGTTTGGGCGCAAGGCGTCGGCCCATTCGCCGGTGATTGGTTTTGACATACACAGCGCCCGCATTGTCGAGCTGCAGGCGGGCCATGACCGCACCGGCGAAGTCACCGCCACCGAGCTGGTGCAGGGTTAGGTGAACTACGCGGCTGACTTAGCGGTGCATGCTGCATGGACGGGGCAGCGTGCCTGACACCCCCGTGCCCGGTGGCAGCCAAAGCTTTAGAGGCTTGGGCCGGGCCAGCCTGACGCTGCTGGCGGGAGGTGCTGCGGCCCAGGCCTTGCCGCTGCTGTTGGGGCCGCTGTTGACTCGTCTTTTCAGCCCTGTGGAGTTTGGCATCTATCACCTGTTCGCCGCCGTGGCGGCCAACTTGGCCGTGGTGGCCTGCGCGCGTTTTGAGTTTGCACTGCCCTTGGCTCAAGATGAAGCCGAGGCACAGGCCCTGCGCGTGTTGTGCTTGCGCTTGCTGATGGCCTGCGCCGTGCTCAGTGGGCTGGGGGCGCTGGGCTGGTGGTGGGCGGGTGCCGGGCATTGGGTGGCATGGCTGCCCCTGGCGGTGGCGGTGGCCGGAGCCTTGTCTTTGGCCACTCTGTGGGCGACACGGGCCCAGCGTTTTGCCGCCCTGGCCACCGCGCGGGTGCTGCAGTATGGCGGAGCGGCCTTGGCTCAGGTGGCTGCGGGATGGGCGGGGTGGGGTGTGCAAGGTTTGGTGGCTGCGCCCATTGCCGCCGCGCTGTTGGCTACCTTGTGCTTGCGCTTGCCCATGGGCTGGAGTTGGCCTGTTGGCGGCCCGTCCTGGCGCATGTTGGCGCGCAAGTTCTCGGACTTCCCGCTGCTCAACACCCCTCACGCCTTTGCGGGCGCTTTGCAAGACACGGTGGCCCTGGGCCTGGTGGCAGCCACCCTCGGGCCTGCCGCTGCGGGCTTTTGGGGCCTGACCCTGCGCTATCTCAAGGCGCCAGCCAGCTTGGTAGGCGGGGCAGTGTCGCAGGCGCTTTATCCCAAGCTCGCAGCAGCGGGGGATTCGCGGCAAGCGCGCGCCGCACTGCGCCAAGTCATGCTGCTGCTGGGCGGGCTGGGCTTGGGCTTGACGGCGCTGTTGATGCTGGCTGCCCCTTGGGGCTTTGAAGCGGCGTTGGGCGCACCCTGGCGCCCGGCGGGCGAACTGGCGCAGGCCTTGGCCCCTTACATTGGGCTTCATTTTGTGGCCTCACCCCTGGGCGTGGTCACCATGGCCTGGGGCGGGCAGGCCTGGGCGCTGAAGCTGGCCCTGGTGGGGCAGGCTTTGTTTACCGCAGCGCTGGCGCTGGGCTTGGCCTGGGGTGGGCTGGTGGGCGCGGGCTGGGCGGTGTCTGCGGCCATGGGCGCTTACTTTGGCTATTATTTTTGGCGCTTGCTGCACTGGCCTATGGGCCGGGTCACGGGGTCTGGTAGCGGACAATCAGACTTGTGAAAACCTCTACTGCCTTCAGAGCTTGGCTCAACCGTCTGCGCCGCCGTTGGTGGCATCTGTGGGCCTATCGCATGGTGTTTGGTGAGCGCTCTGGCGGTGCGGACCCTCAGTTGCGCCGCTTCACCCGCATCTCACCGGCCGCTTGTATTGAGCACCCCGAGCACCTCAGCTTTGGCGACCATGTCTATGTCGGCCCCTTCAGTTTTCTGGAATGCAGTGGCGGCATCAGCCTGGGGGAGGGCGTTCAAATCACCAGCCATTGCAGCCTGGTCACGCACAGCTCGCACCGGGCACTGCGCTTGCTGGGCGAGGGCTACACCGAATGGCCAGCGCACCTAGGCGCGCGCCCCGGCTGGATCGCCGGGCCCATCCACATTGGCGCCTACAGCTTCATCGGCCCGCATTCGCTGATCGAGGCCAACACCCGCTTGGGCAAGGGCACGCTGGTGTGTGCTGGCAGTTTTGTGCGCGGCGACTACCCGGACTTTGTGATCCTGGAAGGTCGGCCCGCGCGCATCGTGGGCGACACCCGCCATGCCGACGAGCGCCTCTTGCAGCGCTACCCCGACTTGGCACCGCTGCGCGAAGCCTGGGCTGGACCCTTGAGCGACACAGGGCCACGCTGAATATGTTGCGGCTGGTCTTGATGGGCGATGGCGACAGCCCGCACTTGCTGAAGTGGGCCCGCGCCTTGCGGGGCCAGGTCGATTTGTGGGCGCTCTCCAGCCGGGGTTTTGCGCCGGGCTTTGACGAGATCATCCCCAGCACCCAGCGCCTGGCCTTGGGCACGCAGCCGAATTTTGAAGGCGGCAATGTGGGCCTGCTGCGCGCCTTGCCCACCGTGGTGCGCTGGCTCAAAGCCGCGCAGCCGGATTGGCTGGCGCCGCATTACCTCAGCTCCCACGGCACACTGGCCTGGCTGGCCTTGCGCTGTGGCGTCAAGGCTCGCATGGCGGGCTCGGCCTGGGGGTCGGACATCTTGGTAACCCCGCAGCGCAGTGCGCTGATGCGTTGGGTCACCGGGCGGGTGCTGCGGGCCTGTACGGTGTGCACCAGTGATTCGGCCCACATGACGCAGCGCATGCAGGCCCTGGGGGCCGGCGAGGTGATGACCTTTCCCTTTGGGCTGGAGCAGATGCCTGCGGCCCCCACGGCCGGTCAAAAGGACGAGGCCTTGTTCTTTGCCAACCGGGGCCTGGAGCCCATCTACGCGCCTGAGCGGGTGCTGGCCGTGTTTGCCCACTTGGCGGCGCAGTGGCCCCAAGCCCGCTTGGTGATGGCGAACAGCGGATCTCTGGCTGCGGCCTTGCAAGCCCTGGTCGAGCACCAGGATTTGCGTGAGCGCGTGCAGATGGTGGGGCGGCTCTCGGCCGATGAACAGGCGCGCTTCTACGCCCGTGCCCGGTGGTATTTGAGCTTGCCGCAGAGCGACTCAGTCTCCGTCTCGGTGCTGGAGGCCATGGCGTATGGGGCCATTCCCATCCTGTCAGATCTGCCGGCCAACCGCGAGCTGGTGCAAGACGGCCTCAACGGCCTGATCCTGGCCGACGGACAACTGTTGGAGCCTAACCGCCTGCAGCCCTTGGCACAACGTGCGGATGAAGTGGCGCTTGAGCTGCACCACTGGGTGGGCCAGCATGCGCTGTTCCCAGAGGCGGTGAACCGCTATGTGCAACGTCTAGAGGCCTTGATGCCTTGAGCCCAGGCCTTTTGCCGCCATGACGCAGCCATGAACATCCTCTATCTCAACCACTATGCGGGCTCGCCACGCCACGGCATGGAGTACCGGCCTTACTACCTGGCGCGCGAATGGGTGCGTGCGGGCCACCGCGTGCGCATGCTGGCGGCCGACTTTTCCCATGTCCGCGCGCGTCAGCCGCAGCAGTTGGGTGTTGAGCTGATCGATGGTGTGGAGTACGAGTGGTTTGCGTCTCCGCCCTACCAGGGCAATGGCCTGGGGCGGGTGAAGAACATCTGGGCATTTCAGCAGGCGCTGTGGGCGGCCAGTGCGCGCATCGTGGCCGAGGTGGCCCCGCAGGTGGTCATTGCCTCCAGCACCTATCCCATGGACATCTGGGTGGCCCGTCGAATGGCGCGCATGGCCAAGGCCAAGCTGGTTTTTGAGGTGCATGACCTCTGGCCGCTCTCGCCCATTGAACTCTCCGGCATGTCGCCGCATCATCCTTTTGCGCTGCTGTGTGGCTGGGCCGAGAAGACCGCCTACCGCGATGCCGATGTGGTGGTCTCCATGCTGCCCAAAGTGCACGACTACATGGCCTCGCGCGGTCTGGACCTGCGCAAGCTGCACATCGTGCCCAACGGCATCTCCCCCGATGATTGGGCCGCAGCACCCGAGCCCTTGCTGCCTGCTGTAGCCAGCGTGTTGGCTCAGGCGCGAGCCGCCGGTGACCTGGTGGTGGGCTACGCCGGCTCCATGGGCTTGCCCAACGCGCTGGACACCTTGCTGGATGTGGCCGCGCAACTGCGCGACGCATCCATTCAGTTTGTGTGGGTGGGCGACGGTCATGAGCGCGAGCGCCTGGTGGCCCGCATCCAGGCCGAGGGTTTGAGCAAAGTGCATTGGTGCGGCCCCATTCCCAAAGGCCAAATTCCCAGCTTCTTGGCCGCCCTGGATGTGGCCTACATCGGCTGGCAGCGCGTGCCCATCTACCGCTTTGGCATTGCGCCCAACAAGCTGATGGACTACATGATGGCGGGCGTGCCTGTGCTGCATGCGGTGGAGGCCGGCAATGACCCGGTGGCCGAAGCCGGTGCCGGCATAACCTCGGCGCCTGACGATGTGCCGGCCATTGCGGCAGCACTGCAGCAGTTGTTGGCCTACAGCCCGGCTGAGCGGCAAGCCATGGGCCAGCGGGGCAGGGCGTTTGTGCAAGCACAGCACACCTACCCCGTCCTGGCGCAGCGCTTCATGGAGGCCTGCCAATGAGCGCACGACCGGCAGCGGAGGCGGGCGCCGCTGCACCAAATGGCCAGCCCTGCGCCCCGCACCGAAGCCCGGCATACCTCTCTCCGCAGCCCGATGTGTGCAACTGGTGCAGAGCGGCAGCGCGCCATCCTGCAGGACCTGAGCGCGGCGCTGGGACGCGGCGCGGCGGCCTGGTGGAAGTGGGCTGCGGCGCCGGGGGCAACTTGCTGGAATTTTTGCGCGCAGGCTTCATGCCAGCGCATCTGACCGGGTGCGAGCTGCTGCCTGAGCGGCTGGCCACCGCGCGTGAGGTGCTGCCTGAGTCAGTGCGGCTCTTGGTGGGTGATGCCTCTGCGTTGAGCATAGCGCCCGCCAGCCAAGACATCGTCTTCCAAGCCACGGTGTTCTCTTCGCTGCTGCAAGACGAGACCCAAGAGCGCCTTGCCCACGCCATGTGGCAGTGGCTCAAGCCGGGTGGTGCGGTGCTTTGGTATGACTTCTGCATGGACAATCCACGCAACCGCGATGTGCGCGGCGTGCCGCTCAGCCGGGTGCAAGCCTTGTTCCCGCAAGGGCGCCTAAAGGCCCAGCGCCTGACCCTGGCGCCGCCGATTGCGCGCCGCATCTGCCGCCTGCATCCTTCGCTTTATCACCTCTTCAATGCCTTGCCGCTGCTGCGTTCGCACCGGCTGGTCTGGATTCAAAAGTCATGAGTACCGACAAGCTCCCCTTCCTGCCCTTTGCCTTGCCTGAAATCGGTGAGGAAGAAATTGCCGAGGTGGTGGACACACTGCGCTCGGGTTGGGTCACCACCGGCCCCAAAGCGCGGCGTTTTGAAACCGACTTTGCCGCCTTCTTGGGCGACGAGTCCCTGCATTGCATTGCCGTCAACTCCGCCACGGCCGGACTGCACCTGGCGCTCGAAGCCTTAAACATCGGGCCGGGCGACGAGGTCATCACCACCACCCACACCTTCACCGCAACCGCTGAAGTGGTGCGTTACTTGGGGGCCGACGTGAAGCTGGTCGATATTGACCCCGCCACGCTGAACATATCGCCCACGGCCATTGAGGCGGCCATCACGCCACGCACCAAGTGCATCATCCCCGTGCACTATGCGGGCCTGGCGGCCGACATGACGGCCATTCTAGACATCGCCCAGCGACACGGCCTGAAGGTGGTGGAAGACGCCGCACACGCCCTGCCCACCACGCATGCCGGCCAGATGATCGGCACCCTGGCCAGCGACGCCACGGTCTTCAGCTTCTATGCCAACAAAACCATCACCACGGGTGAAGGTGGCATGCTGGTCACCCGCAATGCAGACTTGGCCGCGCGTGCCAAGGTGATGCGCCTGCACGGCATCAACCGCGACGCCTTTGACCGCTTCACCGCCAAAGTGCCGAGCTGGTACTACGAGATCGTAGCGCCGGGGTTTAAGTACAACCTGACGGACATTGCGGCGGCGCTGGGGATTCATCAGCTCAAGCGGGCACGGCCGTTCCAGGTTCAACGTGCGGCGCTGGCCCAGGCCTATCACGAGGCCTTAGCGGACCTGCCGGTGGTGCTTCCGCCCCTACCCCAGTCGGGAGAGTTGCACTCCTGGCACCTGTATGTGCTGCGGCTGCGGCCTGAGGCAGCGCTGCAGCGGGATGCACTGATTGACGCGCTTTATGCAGCAGGCATAGGTTGCAGCGTTCATTACATCCCATTGCACCAACACCCGTACTGGAAGTCCTGCTACCACCTCCGTGCTGAAGACTTTCCGCACAGCCAACGAGCTTATGAGCAGATGCTCAGCTTGCCGCTCTACACACGCATGAGCATGGACGACGTGACGCGAGTGACTGAGACGGTGCGTCGTCTGCTGAAGTGAATGACGGTCTTGTACAATTTCAAAATATGAATTTGAAACTGTACAGACCCTCCATTGCTCGGCATGCAGAGCCTCTGCTGAGGTCATTGGCGCGTTCGTTTCCAGTGCTTGTGATCACCGGCCCACGGCAATCTGGCAAAACCACTTTGGCACGGGAGGTGTTTTCCGATCTTCCGTATGTGAACTTGGAAGACCCGGATGTGCGAGAGCAGGCCATCTTGGACCCTCGCTTGTTCTTCAGGCGCTTCCCAGATGGGGTGGTGCTCGACGAGGTTCAACGTGCCCCAGTCCTGATGTCTTACATGTTGGGTGTGGCTGATGAAGCCGTCCGTGCGGGTCGATTTGGGCGCTATGTGCTGACGGGCTCCCACCAATTCGGCATCATGGATGGTGTTACCCAGTCGCTGGCGGGCCGGGTGGGTCTGGTGCAGCTATTGCCCCTCAGTCACGCAGAGTTGCGTGTGGCCGAAGAAGCCACGGCTTACGAGATCAGCCTAGAGCAGCGGATCTTCGAAGGGGGTTATCCGGCCTTGCACGGGCCAGCGCGGCCTGAGCAATTGCCCCATTGGTTTTCCGCATACATGGCGACCTATCTTGAGAGAGATGTTCGTCAAATGCTCAATGTGGGAGACCTGCTGCTGTTTCAGCGCTTTGTTTGCATGTGCGCCAGCCGAAGTGGGCAAACCTTGAACCTCAACAGCTTGGCGACAGATTGCGGGGTCAGTCAACCTACTGCGAGGCAGTGGCTCACTGTGCTGCAGGCCAGCGGATTGGTGGCGCTGGTGGGCGCCTTCCATCGCAACTTTGGAAAGCGCTTGGTCAAGGCGCCTAAGCTGTATTTTCTAGACACAGGGCTTTTGTGCCACCTGCTGCGCCTCTCAGACCCCTCTGTACTCTGGGCGCATGCTCTCAGAGGGGCCATTTTTGAGACTTGGGTGGCCTCTGAGGTGTTGAAGCACCGCGCCAACCGTGGCTTGCCTGCGGACCTGTATCACTGGCGCGATAACCATGGCCTTGAAGTCGATCTTGTCGCTGAACAAGACGGCCACTTGGTGCCCGTGGAATGCAAGTCAGGCATGACCGTTCAGTCGGATTGGTTTGCCCCTTATCGCAAATGGCGCAGCATCGCAGGAGCCAACATCGACGATCTGGTGTTGGTCTACGGCGGTGATGTTTCCTACCGAGGAGGGGATCACCATGTCTTGAGCTGGCGTGACCTGGGCCTTTCCTCATGATCAAGCGCATGCTGGATGTCATTTGTGCTTTGCTCGGCCTGACGGTGTTGCTGGTGCCCGGCGTGCTAGTGGCCGTTTGGATCAAACTCGATTCACCTGGGCCGGTGTTCTTCAGGCAGGAACGTGTAGGCCGAGGTGGGCGCCTCTTTCGCATCCACAAGTTCCGCACCATGCGGGTCGATGCGCCCAGCCTGGGGCTGCAGATCACCATCGGGGCCGACCCACGCATCACGCGCTCCGGCCAGTGGCTGCGCGCGAGCAAGGTGGATGAGTTGCCGCAATTGCTGGATGTGTTGCGCGGCGAGATGAGCTTGGTGGGGCCGCGCCCGGAAGTGCCCCGCTACGTTGTCCTGTATCCGGAGGCGCTGCGCGAGGTGGTGCTTTCGGTGCGACCAGGCATCACCGATCCGGCCTCGCTGAACTTTCGCCACGAGAGTGAGATTTTGGCGGCGTCGGCCGATCCAGAGCGTGCCTATGTCGAGGAGGTGCTGCCTCAAAAGCTGCAACTCTCAGCAGACTACATTCAGCGAGCCACGGTTTGGCGTGATGTAGGCATCATCCTGCAGACCTTGCGGGTGCTGTGAGCGGTGCAAGGCCAAGGTGCGAGTGCCTGCACGGTGCTGCCACAATCTGCCCACCATGAATTGGCTTGACCTAGACACCCTGTTGACCCGTGTTCGCCCTCACCGCGAGCGGCTGGCTTTGCTGCTAGATGGCTTGATGGTGGTGCTGGCTTGGCAGGCCACCTATCTGTTCCGTCTGGGCTTTGAGCGTTGGTTCTCGGCGCGGCCGAGTTACGACATATGGGTGCTGTGTGGCGTGGTGCTGGTCTACGGCCTGGGCTTGGCGGCTTTGAAAGTGCCGCAAGGCATGTGGCGCTTCTCGGGGTTTGGCGAGATCAAGCGGCTAGCGCTGGTCTGCACAGGAGCCGGCTTGATCAGCGCCACGGCGGTGCTCATGCTGCAGTTGCAGCAAGTGCCCCGTGCCGTGCTGGCTCTGCACCCGCTTTTCACCTTGATGGGCCTGGCCATGATGCGCATGGGCTATCGCATGCTGTACGAGCACATGCGCCGCCAGATCAGCGGCAGCGCCCAGGAGCAGCGGCGCGCCTTGGTTTTGGGTGCGGGTGATGCGGGGCGGCTCTTGGTGGCCGGCATTCAGCACAGCCAGGGCTGGGTGGTGGTGGGCTTTTTAGATGATGCCCCTGGCAAGCAGGGCGGGCGCATTGCGGGCATTCCGGTGTTGGGGGGCTTGAACCAAGCGCCGCACTGGGTGTCGGTGCATGGAATCACCCATTTGATTGTGGCCATGCCCGGCGCCACACCCAGCCAACGCAAGCGCGCTTTGGAGTTGGCTTCGGCCACCGGCTGCCCGGTGCTGACCGTGCCCAGCCACGACGAGTTGCAAGCAGGGAGTTCGGTCAACCAAGTTCGGGACATCGAACCCGAGGATTTGCTGGGCCGAGAGCCCGTGATGCTGGACGAAGGAGGCATTGCCGACAGTCTGAGCGGCAAGGTCGTGCTGATCACCGGTGCGGGGGGCTCGATTGGGTCCGAGCTGTGCCGCCAAGTGGCGCGCTATGGCCCGCAGCGCATCGTGCTGTACGAGCTGAGCGAGTACGCGCTCTATGCCATTGAGCAAGCGCTGGGCGAGACCTATCCCCACATCCCCCTGGTGCGCATCATCGGGGACGTCAAGGACTTGGCCCACCTCAGCCACACCATGTCGCAGGTCCAGCCGCATGTCGTGTTCCATGCGGCGGCCTACAAGCATGTGCCCTTGATGGAGGACCTCAACGCGGCGGCCTGCCTGCGCAATAACGCACTGGGGACCTACAACGCTTGCCGAGCTGCCGCGCAACATGGCGTGGGGCGATTCGTGCTGATCAGCACCGACAAAGCCGTCAACCCGACCAATGTGATGGGGGCGACCAAACGGGTGGCCGAAATGGTGGTCAGCCACATGGCCCAGCAAGCGGCGGCCCAAGGTTTGAAGACGCGCTTCATGGCCGTGCGCTTTGGCAATGTCTTGGGGTCGTCTGGCAGCGTGATCCCCAAATTCAAGCAGCAGATCCAGGCGGGTGGCCCCATCACCGTGACCCACCCGGACATCATCCGCTACTTCATGACCATTCCTGAGGCCGCGCGCTTGGTGCTGCAGGCTGCGGCCATTGGCGAATCGGGTCAAGTATTGGTGTTGGACATGGGAGAGCCGGTGCGTATACTGGACTTGGCCAAAAGCATGATTCGGCTGTCGGGTTTGCGGGAGGATGAGGTAGGCATCCGCTTCACCGGGCTACGTCCAGGTGAAAAGCTGTATGAAGAACTGCTGGCAGCTGCGGATACCACCTTGCCGACGCCATTTCCTGCCATTCGGTTGGCGCTTTTGAAGGCCCAAGACTTGAGCGCGCAGGCAGCGATGTTGCAAGGCTTAGAGTCGACCACCTCGATGCACACGGACCAACATATCCGCCAATGGCTGTCAGAGGTCGTGCTAGAGTTTTCACCCAGCTCCCATTGATGAGCAGTGGTGATACGTTCAGGGCTGCTCAGGCTCTGCGTCGACTTGCTTGCTGTCTCTGAACCGGCCCATCCAAGAGGGGGTACGGAAGGTTACGATGCGCGAGTACAGGCTGAGATAAGTTAGCACAAAAACGCCGCAGGCGACCAGCATGGCCATGGAGTTATCCCAAAACACAGTGGCTGGGACGACTGAGACACCGCTCAACACCCAGAGGTAGGGCGAGGTCATGGAGTTGCCACGCGTCGGCGCCATGCTTCCGTCTCTTCCCAGCGCCCAGCGCATCATGCGGCGATAGATCAAGGTGTGCAGGTGGATGCCGTCTGGCAGCGTCATTGGCCGCCCCCGAATCACCTTGCGCCGATACATGGTGAACAGTGTCTCGAACATCGGGTAGGCCAGCAGCGTGAAAGGCAGCAGAGGCGAGACTGATGGATTGCGTGCCACCAACAGCAGCGAAAGCGCCGACAGCCAAAACCCCAACAGGTAAGCGCCACCGTCACCCAAGAAGATCAAGCCCCGCGGGTAGTTCCATACGAAGAAGCCCAGGCAAGCCCCAACGCCAGCCACCGACATCGCCGCCACAAAAACATCCCCCACCTGCAGCGCCACATAAGTCATGGCGGCGAACATGATGGCCGAGCACATAGAGGCCAAACCGTTCATGCCATCGATGATGTTGACGGAGTTGGCGAGGCCGGCGACGAAGAGCATGGTCACTGCCAACGACACAGCGGTCAGGCCCAGTACCTGATCCGCAAAACCAATGCCGAAAGGCGCCACTTTGGCCCCCAGCAGCCAGCAGGCCAGCAAACCAGAAAATGCAGTCGCTACCAAGCGGCGCCTGGGCGATACCGATTTGGTCAGATCCTCATGCAGACCTAGCGCGAAGGAGGGGAGTGCAGCCGCCAACAACCAAGCTAAGGGCTGCCCCAGCGCTGGCCACTGCCAATACGCAACGCCCAAGCTTGCCAACAATCCAGCTGCAATGCCCACGCCCCCAATGCGCGGCACCACGTGCTGGTGCATCTTCTGTGGGCCGTCCAAGTCGTGATCGGCCGACCATGCCGCATGGCGATGTGCCGAGGCAATCAGGCCAAGGCAAGTCGCCAATGCGACTGCAAAGGAGATGAGGAGGACAATGAGCACGACATGACCCTGATCTTGCGGTGTGTATTCGAACGGGCAAGGTGCACCCGACAAGTGTTTCTATTGAGAGCGCTTGGTTCAGCCTCTTTCGTTGGCATTCTATGTCTCTGAATGACGGGAGGGAGGGGCTTTGCCGGACGACTTTGGGACCCTGAGGGAACTCGGAACATTGCACCGTGCGCATGTTGTCGCGGGGGCTGTGATTTCCGGTTAGTTGCCTGAGTCGGAGGAGTCACGTGCGGAAGGCTACAATGTTCAAGTTCAAACAGAAAAACGAATGCTACGGGTAAGCGCGCCAAAGGTCGCCAAACGGCAACGCCGCGAGACCGGGGGCGCTATTGCTCAAACCTCGCCCATCGGATGCACTTCGTGTACATAACAATGACCAGTAGACAAGCAAGAATCCAAGAGGATACATCATTCAGGGTAATGCGTATCTTGCAAGAAAACCCCGATCTTACCCAGCGTGAGTTGGCCAATAGGTTGGGCATCAGTGTCGGTGGCTTGAACTACTGCCTCAAGGCGCTCATGGAAAAGGGATTGGTCAAGATGAAGAATTTTTCCAACTCGAAGAATAAATTTGGTTACGTTTATGTTCTAACGCCGAGTGGGATTGCCGAAAAGGCATCCATCACGCATAGGTTTCTCCACCGAAAAATGGAGGAATATGAGGCGTTGAGGGCGGAAATTGAAATGCTGAGGAAAGAGGCCCGTACAGGCAGCTTTGAAAGTGCTGAAAACACACGCCACTGAATTTCGAAGAATTGTTCTAATGATATTTTGGTAAACAGGAGCATTTCAGGAATGAATTACAGGGAAGAAATAATCGGTATCATCGGTCTGGGTTACGTCGGACTTCCGTTGGCAGTTGAGTTTGGAAAAACTCGCCATGTACTGGGTTTTGACATCAATGATGGCCGCATCGCGGAACTGTGTGCGGGAAAAGACAGTACCTTGGAGGTCTCCCCGCAAGAATTGGATGCAGCCGACTTTCTTGAGTTTAGTAGTGATAGACGCAAGCTCGAACAGTGCGGTATATTTATTGTCACTGTCCCGACACCGATTGATGGTGCTAATCGCCCTGATTTGACTCCACTCATTAGAGCGAGTGAAACTGTTGGAAAGGCGATGAAAAAGGGCGCGATCGTCATTTATGAATCGACTGTGTATCCGGGTTGCACCGAAGAAATTTGTGTGCCGATTCTTGAAGCACACTCTGGACTAAAGTTCAATGAAGAATTCTTTTGTGGCTACAGCCCAGAGCGCATTAACCCGGGTGACAAGGTCAACACGCTGACCACAATTAAGAAAATCACCAGCGGCAGCACCCCATCCGTAGCCGATACTGTGGATGCGCTCTATCAGACCATCATTACGGCGGGAACGTGGAAGGCAAGCAGTCTCAAAGTTGCTGAGGCTGCAAAAGTGATTGAAAATAGCCAGCGTGACCTTAATATTGCTTTCGTCAACGAGCTTTCCGTTATTTTTGATCGGCTCGGAATTGATACAATCGAGGTTTTAGAGGCGGCGGGAAGTAAGTGGAATTTTCTGCCGTTTCGTCCTGGTATGGTCGGAGGTCACTGTATCGGTGTGGATCCCTACTATCTTACTCACAAGGCTGAGGAAGTTGGATATCATCCCCAGGTAATATTGGCAGGTCGCCGTATCAACGATGATATGGCGCGATATGCTGCACGTAACGTCGTAAAGCGCATGATACAAAACGGTATTGACGTAGCGCGTAGCACTGTGGGTGTCATGGGGGTAACATTTAAAGAAAACTGCCCAGATATCCGAAATAGCAAAGTGGCGGATTTGGTAAAGGAGTTGCAGCAATGGGGGGTACGGGTAATTGTGGCTGACCCATGGGCGGATGCAGTTGAGGTTCGCCATGAGTATGGAATAGAACTTGGGACTATTGACGCCAGTCATCCAGTCGATGCGTTGGTCGTGGCTGTGGGACACCGTGAGTATCGCGATCTGCCGCTCCGACATTTGCGTTCCTTGTGTCGATCTAATATTCCGGTGTTGGCTGACATTAAATCACTTTATGACCGGCAAGAGGCTGCGGATTTGGGCTTCACAGTGTTCCGTTTTTAAATTGGGTTGATTTAGTTATGAAACTTCGGCAGTTTCCGGTCGTCTCTGACCGCAAGATTCGCATCGCTGTGGTTGGTTGCGGGCGGATTTCCAAGAACCATTTCGGAGCGATTGAGCAGCACGCAAATGCATTCGAGTTGGTAGCTGTTTGCGACGTAGACCCAGTGGTACTCAAAGAGCATTCACAACGCCTGCAAGTACCTGGCTATGCGGACCTAGCCTCGATGTTGAGCGAGGAGCAAGTCGATTTGATCGCTCTGTGTACGCCTAGCGGCTTGCATGCCCAGCAAGCGATTCTGGCCGCACAAAACAAAGTGCATGTACTGACTGAAAAGCCAATGGGAACCCGTCTCGCCGACGGAATTGCCATGGTCAAGGCATGCGATCAAGCTGGAGTCCGTTTGTTTGTGGTCAAGCAAAATCGCCGTAACGCAACACTACAACTTCTTAAGCGAGCAGTTGAGCAAGGGCGATTTGGGCGAATCTACAACGTGGCGCTTAACGTCTTCTGGACACGTCCTCAAGACTACTACGACCAAGGTAACGGATGGCGGGGTACCTGGGAGTTTGATGGTGGTGCATTTATGAATCAAGCTAGCCACTATATTGATCTGCTAGATTGGATTGTTGGTCCGGTTGAGAGCGTTATGGCATACACCGCAACCCAGGCAAGAGACATCGAAGCTGAAGACAGCGGGGTGGCCGTCATCCGGTGGCGCAGCGGAGCTATGGGAACACTTAATGTCAGCATGCTGACTTACCCCAAAAACTTGGAAGGTAGCATCACAATTTTAGGTGAAACGGGCACGGTCCGAATTGGTGGCGTGGCCGTCAATGAGATTCAGGACTGGCAGTTCGCCGATACTCGAATGGAGGACGCGGAAATCATGGCAGCTAGTTACGCTACCACAAGTGTGTATGGTTTTGGACATCCTTTGTATTACAAGAATGTAGCTGACGTCATGTGCGGGGCAGCGGAACCGGAAACCGATGGCCGCTCAGGCCTCAAGAGCCTAGAATTGCTTGTGGCCTTGTATCGTTCCGCGAAAGACGGTGTAAAAGTTTCCTTGCCTCTAGAGTGTTGATATGGAATATACAAGTATCTCCATTCACCCAACTGCCATTGTCGATGAGGGAGCAATAATCGGCGATGGCAGCCGTATCTGGCACTGGGTGCATGTATCGGGAGGGGCGAGAATTGGTCAAAGTGTTTCGTTGGGGCAAAACGTCTTCGTAGGCAATAAAGTAATCATTGGCGATTGCTGCAAAATACAGAATAACGTCAGCGTCTATGACAACGTAACGCTCGAAGAAGGCGTTTTTTGTGGCCCCAGTATGGTCTTCACCAACGTATACAACCCGCGCTCACTCATCGAGCGCAAAGGCGAATATCGTAATACCTTGGTAAAAAGAGGCGCTACTCTGGGTGCCAATTGCACCATTGTGTGTGGTGCTACCATTGGTGAATTTGGCTTTGTGGGCGCTGGGGCGGTCGTTAATAATAACGTCAAACCTTACGCCCTGATGGTAGGCGTGCCGGCCAAGCAGATTGGTTGGATGAGCGAATATGGTGAACAAATTCCCCTGCCACTACAAGGTGAAGGCCGGTACACCTGCCTACACAGCGGGCAGGTGTATGAACTGAATGGCAGTTCCTTAAGTAAGGTTGACACATGAGCATTCCATTTATCGATCTTAAGAGCCAATATGAAGCGCTCAAATCCCAGCTCCAGAACCGCATCAATACAGTTCTGGAGCATGGGCAATACATCATGGGCCCAGAGGTCAAAGAGCTTGAGGATAAACTGGTTGTGTACACTGGTGCCAAGCACTGCATCACCGTGGCTAGCGGCACTGAAGCGTTGCTGATCAGCTTAATGGCGCTGGGTATTGGCCGGGGAGACGAGGTTATCACCACGCCCTTTACATTTGCCGCTACCGCCGAAGTGATCGTGTTGCTGGGCGCAACGCCTGTGTTTGTGGACATCGAGCCAGACACGTGCAATATCAACGCAGCTCTGATTGAAGCTGCTATCACACCCGCTACACGCGCGATCATGCCGGTGAGCCTGTATGGGCAGCCCGCCGACATGGACGAGATCAATGCCATTGCCGCGCGGCACGGCAATATTCCGGTGATCGAAGACGCGGCGCAGAGTTTTGGTGCCACCTACAAGGGGAACAAAAGTTGCAATCTCAGCACCTTCGGTTGCACCAGCTTCTTCCCCAGCAAGCCTCTAGGCTGCTACGGTGACGGTGGTGCCATCTTTACCAACGACGATGCCTTGGCACTTGCCTGCCGCGAAATCCGCGTCCATGGGCAAAGTCAGCGATACACCCATACCCGCGTTGGGGTTGGAGGGCGCATGGACACCCTGCAATGCGCCATCGTGCTGGCCAAGTTGGAAAGTTTTGAGTGGGAGATTGAGCAGCGCCTGACGACTGGCGCGGGCTACAACTCCGAGCTGGACCGTATGGGATTTACGCGCGTGGTTCAGCGGCCGGACCGCACCAGCGTCTACGGTCAATACACCGTGTTCTGCGATGACCGGGAGGCTGTACAGCAGTGCCTTGCTGAGGCGGGCGTACCCACTGCGGTGCATTACCCCATTCCGCTGAATGAGCAACCAGCTTACAAGAGCCTATGCTGCGAAGGTTGTACGCCGGTAGCGCACAAGACGGCAAAGCGGGTGATGAGCCTGCCGATGAGCGCCCATCTGTCTGCCGAGAGCCTCCGCAGCGTCATCAATGCCCTTGAGACTTTGGCAACTCGTTAATCGTGCGTCCGCCCGAGTCACTCTCCATGCGCGTGCGTCGCAAGCTGGGGTCATCCCATTACTTGCGCGACGTGCTGTTGCAGGCTTCCGGGAACTCGGCAGCGCAAGTACTGGGCATTGCTGCCATGCCCTTGCTAACACGGCTGTATGCGCCCAATGACTTCGCAGCACTCAATCTCTTCACGCAGTTAGTGGCAGGGCTGGCCATATTGCTGACCTTGCGCTTCGAGTATTTGGTCATGCTGCCAGCCGAACAGAGTGAATCTGACAGTGTGCTGCTGCTGGCCATTTCGATGGGTGCGGTACACGTTTTGTGGTTAACCCCATTGCTGTGGATGCTGCCGGGCCAGTGGGCTTGGTTGCGCTCCCAAGGCGCTATTGCCCATTGGCTTTGGCTCGCCCCTATCTCGGCATATGCGGTGTCGCTGGCGGTGGGCTTGCAGCAGGCGGTGCAGCGGCGTGGCGATTTTCGAGCTTCGGCCATGTCCGAGTTTGTTGGCCGTAGTGCCTATGTCGCATGCGCTATGGTGGGGGCCTTAGCGCTCCCCAACATCGGCGGCCTAATGGCTAGTACCTTGGCCAATGGCGGGGCCAAATTGGTTTGGTTGATACGTGCTGGCAGCGAGTGTGCACGCATGTGGCTACAGCCGAATCGCGCTCCTATTGCCAAATCCATCCGCCTTATGGCGGTATCGACCTCGGTTTCGAACCTAGTTTCTCTGTTTTCGGGTTTGGCGCCCATGATCTTTATCGCTGATCGCTACGGCGCTAGCGCTTTGGGTCAATACGGCCTAGTGGTGTCGACCTTGTACTTACCGTCGGTCTTAGTTGGGCAAGCTATCGGACAGGTGTATTACCAACGGGCCTGTCGAATGCAGGGTGACGGCGTGCCTTTTGCAGGCTTGGTGATCACCACCAGTCTCAATTTAGCGAAGGTCGGCGTGCCGATGTACGCACTGATCGCATTGCTTGCACCCTTGATGTATCCAGTTTTGTTTGGGGCCGGATGGGAGAGTGCGGGTGAACTGGCCCGGTGGCTGTGCATCGCAGCGGCGGCCGGCTTTCTATCGACCCCGCTGGATCGAACCAGTCTCATCGTAGGCGCTTGGTGGTATCTGAGCACCTGGCATTCGTTGCGCGCAGTGTTGACAGCAGCGTGCCTGATTACCTCGGCGGTTTACGCTTTGCCGCTCGAAACATGCATTCTGCTGCTTTCGCTGCAAAGTGCATTTGCCTATGGCATTGACTGGATGGCGAGTTGGGTCTTCGCCACGCGGTCGCGCCAGGTTAATCCACCAATAGTTGACGCGCTAAAAGGGGGCAAGTGTGATCGCCATTACCGTTGCGTTACGCCCTTTCTTTGCACTGTTTTGGCTATTTTTGCATATCACTGGCGCACCTCAATGTGGTGAGACCTCCCCTGGTACTGGTGCGGCCTATGTGATTGAAGCGCGTCGGCGCGGTTGTCGGCTTTGTCCTTGCATGGTCAATATCGCTACTCGTAGGGCGACGCGTTGATTTGCACTGGACAATCATTGACACATGCTTTGCACTGTTTATGGCGTGGTTTGCTGCCACAGTCCTGTTGCATGTGCTGATCGCCAGCACCCCTGGTGTCACGAATAGTCATATCGCATCATGGGTGCAATTGCTCGCCTGCTACTTGGCCGTCCGCCATGTGTCGCTCGAGCTTGTTCGCACTCCCCTGATGTGGACGACGGCCGTGTTCTCGGCTGCCGTGCTTTGGGCAGCGCAAACTGACCTGCTCGGCCTGCTGCTCCGTGGGAGCGATGAATCGAGCGCAGCCACCTACCAAGGTCTGGCGCGTGCCGTACTCATTTCCGCCGCATTTGGGCTTAATGGGCAGAGGTCGCGATTGGTACGTTGGTTAGGCTATGTGATCACCCTGTTTGTGCTGTTTCTAGTCGGGGCTCGATCAGAGATTGTGGGGGCTGCGATTCTCTTTGGCGTGTTGGAAGTCGCTGCCAGTCGGCGTCCAATGCTGATCGTGATGGTGGTCGCTGCAAGCACGGGGCTGGCCGCCATCCTTGTATTCGGAGCGCTAGACACCTTATCGGAACTCTTTCCTGACAGCCGGTTCCTCGCCTTGCTGCTGGAAGGCAGTGGCGATGCTTCTGCGGTGGAGCGAGCCATATACCAAGAGTTGGCATGGCGGGCAGTGCTTGACAGCCCCATACTGGGTGACTATGGTCACTACGAGCGCGCAGCTTCCGCAGGGGCTTATGCTCACAACTGGCTTTCCGCTTGGGTCGACCTAGGGCTGATCGGATTGCTTTTGTTCGCCGCTCTCCACTTGGTTGCAGCCTGGTCTGCAGCGCTCGTCTACCGGTCAGCCGCAACGTCCGGAGACACGGCAAGAAAGCGCCAAGCAGCCTTGGGCATCGGGCTGCTTGCAATGGTCACCGTTTTCAACTTGGTGGCCAAAAGCTTCGCTGACCCGGGCCTAGCGACGGCAACAGCCTTGCTGGCGGCTCTCGTCGCTGCCTATCCATGCCGTCGCAAGATGCCCGTACCTAAGTCAGTACGCAAGTCGATCGGCAAAAGCCACTTACCAGTGCAACTCGCTTGAAAGTACTATTCATTGCCCCCTCCCGCCACATTTCACCGGTCAGTGCGTTGTAGTACAGGCACCACTCTACAAGCCCACCGTTCATGACCACATTGTGGTCTGCTTCAACATGCGCAAGCACTCAAATTACAAAATCGTCAGTTCCATGTCAGTAATCTTGAAAGTAAAGAAGCTGAAATGGCGACTCTGGCAATCCGGGCGCGTCTTCGTCTTCCCTGTTCGCATTGCAGTCACGGCCCGGAACAGCAGCCCATTCATCAGACAGAAGGCTGCACGTTCGCCTCTACCTCAAATTAGAATTGCCAAATCTATTGGGGGACGGGTTTGAACGCGCGTTACCTTTTTGCAAAGCTACGCAAGAAGCTTCGAGGTGTAGCTATTCGCGACAGCCGGATTCATCCAGATTCCAAGATTGAATCAGGCTCGATGATTGTGCGTTCTGAATTCGATCGGCACTCGTTTTGCGGATATGACTGCTCCATTGTGGACACTGAAGTGGGACCCTTCACTTCCATCGGGAACCGAGTCACAACCGGCGGAGCCAAGCATCCTATGCACTTTGCGTCAACCAGCCCGGTTTTCCTATCCCACCGGGATAGTGTTCGTACCAAGTTTTCGCGACATGATTATCTGCCGATCCACAGGACGCTAATTGGCGCTGACGTATGGATAGGTGAAGGGGTCTACATCAAGGCTGGCGTAACAGTGGGTACAGGTGCGGTGATTGGAATGGGGGCAGTCGTCGAAAGCAATACCAATAATAA
>JAXHNT010000028.1:0-48835 GCA_034520165.1 Ideonella sp. | reverse complement strand
AAGCTACGTATTGCTTGGCACCTTCCTGACCTTCTCCGACTACAGCCGCAACGCCATCCGCATGGCCGCGCTGATGAAGCGCCGCGTCATCCATGTCTTCACCCACGACTCCATCGGCCTGGGCGAAGACGGCCCCACCCACCAGTCGGTGGAGCATGCCGCCAGCCTGCGCCTGATCCCTGGCTTGGATGTCTGGCGCCCCGCCGACACCACCGAGACGGCCGTCGCCTGGACCATGGCCCTGGCCAACAAGCATCGCCCCACAGCTTTGCTGCTGTCGCGCCAAAACCTGCCCTATGCGCCCAAGGAAGACGCCGACGTCATCACCAAGGGCGGCTATGTGCTGTCTGAGCCGGTCCATGTGGGCCTGAAGAAGAAGGCGCAAGCCGTCATCATCGCCACCGGCTCTGAAGTGCAACTCGCCCTGCAAGCCCAAGCCGAGTTGGCCCGTGCCAAGATCGCCGTGCGCGTGGTCTCCATGCCCAGCACCACGGTGTTTGACCGCCAAGACCTGGGCTACAAGCTCGACGTGCTGCCCAAGGGCCTGCCCCGCATCGCCATCGAAGCCGGCGTGACCGACGGCTGGTGGAAGTACGGCTGCGCCGCCGTCATCGGCCTGGACCGCTACGGCGAATCCGCCCCCGCTGGTGTGCTGTTCAAGCTGTTCGGCTTCACCGTCGACAACCTGGCGCTCACGGTGCGCAAGGTTTTGGGCAAGTGAGCGGCACGGTCCATTTGCAAGCATAACGAAGGCCAATACAGATGCGCGCATTGACTTGGGTGGGGATGTTCTGGGCTAGCCTTGTCGGAGTAGCGCACGGGCAAGAGCATATTGACCGGCCCCATCCGGCCATGGCTTGTATTGGCATGGGAGAGCCTAGCGCCTCGGATCTGCCGGACTATCCCTTTGCGCCTTTTAAGAGTGGCATCGAAGGCAAGGTCCGTGTTCAACTGACCTTCACCGCGCCGGATCAAGCCCCAACGCTCAAAGTGCTTTTGGCGCCCGATGACGCCGAGTTCGAAGTGTCGGTCAGGCAGCATGCCAAGGGGCTGCGTGTGCCTTGCGCCAAAGTCGAGGATCTGCCCTTTGTCTTGGTTCGAGATTACGAGTTCAAGAAGGACAGCCGAAAAGTCTTTGCGCTGGACGAAGACGCCGAACGGATCAAGGCGAGGCGGGAGACATTGTCCTGCCTCAGGCATGCCACAGGCCCCACGCGCCCAGAGCTCCCATCCGAAGCAAGGCGCAAGGAGGTGCAGGGAACAGTGCTGGTGAGCTACCGATTCAACAGTGCCACCGAAGCACCCAGCTTTACGGTCACGGCCCCACGTGACCTTGCGCCACTGCGCAGAGCGATCGAGGAATGGTTTGGCGGGATGCGGCTGCCATGCTATGACGGTATACCTGTTCACGGCACGGTGCTGTACCGCTTCACATTCGAGGGCGACGCCTATGGCTTCAAACCCGGCATTGCCTTCAAGGACTTCCTGGCACTCAGCAGCAAAAGCAGGCTCGCGACCTTGCCTCGCAGCAGCGTGGACATGGCATGCCCTTTCGATGTGCGACTGACCTACTTGATGCCACACCTGCCTAACCGGGTGCATCAAGTTGGCAATACAGACCCACGCCGCAAGCCCCTGTTGGATTGGTTTTCTGCTCTACAACTGGATCTACCCAAAGAGACCAGCTCGTCGATCTTTGGCGACTCCACCACCTTTGAAGTTCCCTGTTATTCATTCAAGTAAGGAAATATGACATGACCATCAAGATTGGTATCAACGGTTTTGGCCGCATCGGCCGCATGGTGTTCCGCGCGGCGGTGCAGAACTTTGCCAATGACATCGAAGTCGTCGGCATTAACGACCTGCTGGAGCCGGACTATCTGGCGTACATGCTCAAGTACGACAGCGTTCATGGCCGCTTCAAGGGCGAGGTCTCAGTCGACGGCAGCAACCTGATCGTCAACGGCAAGAAGATCCGCCTGACCGCCGTGAAGAACCCGGCCGAGTTGGCCTGGGGCGACGTGGGCGCCGACATCGTCATCGAGTCCACCGGCCTGTTCCTGACCAAGGAAACCGCTGAAGCCCACCTGAAGGCGGGCGCCAAGAAGGTCATCCTGTCGGCACCCTCCAAGGACGACACCCCGATGTTCGTCTATGGCGTGAACCACGCCACCTACGCCGGCCAGGCCATCATCTCGAATGCGTCTTGCACCACCAACTGCTTGGCCCCGGTGGCCAAGGTGCTGAACGACACCTTTGGCATCAAGCGCGGCTTGATGACCACCGTACACGCGGCCACGGCCACGCAAAAGACCGTGGACGGCCCGAGCAACAAAGACTGGCGCGGTGGCCGGGGCATCCTGGAAAACATCATCCCCAGCAGCACCGGTGCGGCCAAGGCCGTGGGTGTGGTGCTGCCCGAGTTGAAGGGCAAGCTGACTGGCATGGCCTTCCGCGTGCCCACGTCCGATGTGTCGGTGGTGGACTTGACGGTTGAGCTGAACAGCGAAGCCAGCTACGAAGACATCTGCAAGGCCATGAAGGCCGCCTCTGAAGGCGCCATGCAAGGCGTGCTGGGTTACACCGAAGACAAGGTGGTGGCCACCGACTTCCGTGGCGAGAGCTGCACCTCGGTGTTTGATGCCGAAGCCGGCATCGCCCTGGACAAGACCTTTGTGAAGGTCGTGTCCTGGTACGACAACGAGTGGGGTTACTCGAATAAGTGCCTGGAGATGGCACGCGTGATCGCCAAGTGATAGGCCGCCCCTCTGTTCAAGAGGGGTCTGCAAAAGGGGCGCCCGGCGCGAGCGGGGCGCCCCTTTTTGTCCCTTAAAGAATGTTTGCGCTGGGCAGAATCTTGCAATGCGTCACGAAGCCTCGTGACATGGTCTTTAGGCTCCGCCTAGACTTCAACCTTTAGATTTTGAGCGAGACCGGGATGCACGCACCTGAGACAACGCAGGCCCAAGGGGCGCTAGGTCGTTTTTGCGCTGTTCTGGGGGTGGTGTCCGCCCTCAGCTTGGGCGTGCTGTCCAGCCCATCGCAAGCCGGTGAGCCCGGCCCTTTGCCGGCGCCCAAGCGGGTGGCCGAGGCCGAGGGGCGTGTCATCATCAAATATCGCGCGGGAGCGGCAGCCCTGCGCGCCAAGACTCTTGCTGCCAAGGCAGGCCCGCAACAAGCGCGTGCGCTGGGCCTGCGCTTAGGGCTCAGCCTGCAAGACGGCCGCGCTTTGAGCGAGCGCTCTCAGGTGCTGATGGCCCAGGGGATGAGCAGCGCTGCCCTGGCGAAAGCATTGGCGAAACACCCCGATGTGGAGTGGGTGGCCGAGGACCGCCGCCGCTTTGTGCGCGCCATGCCCAATGACCCGTTTTTCCCCAATGGCCTGACCAACACCACGCCCGTGGTGGGCCAGTGGTATCTGCGGGCCCCGGACAGCACCTTTGTGTCCGCCATCAATGCACAGGCCGCCTGGGACCGCACCAAGGGAGGCGGCAATTTGGTGGTGGCTGTGTTGGACACCGGCATCTTGCGTGACCACCCCGATCTGGCCGGCAAGCTCGTGCCCGGCTACGACTTTGTTGGCCTCAGTGCCCCTGCGGTGGGTTACAGCACGGCCGACGCGCTGGCCTATGCCAATGACGGGGATCTGGCCGACGCCGACCCGGCAGACCCGGGCGATTGGGTCACCGCTGCTGAGGCCGCCACCAGCCGGTTTGACGGCTGCGATGTCTCTGACAGTTCATGGCACGGCACCCAAGTCGCTGGCTTGGTGGGCGCCTCGACCAACAATGGCATTGGCATGGCCGGTGCGGGCTGGGACGCCAAAGTCTTGCCGGTGCGGGTGCTGGGCAAGTGCGGCGGGTTTGACTCCGAGATCATTGCGGGCATGAAGTGGGCGGCGGGCTTGGCGGTGCCGGGCATCCCCAGCAACAGCTATCCAGCCAAGGTGATCAACCTCAGCCTGGGCAGTTCAGGGGCCTGCGGGCCTGCCTATACCGAAGCGATTGCACAGCTCACGGCCATCAAGGCCACCGTGGTGGTCGCGGCAGGCAATGAAGGCTTGGCGGTGGGCGCCCCAGCCAACTGTGCCGGCGTGGTCAGTGTGGCGGGTGTTCGGCATGCGGGTACCAAAGTCGGCTACTCCAACCTTGGGCCTGAAGTGACCTTGGCAGCGCCAGCGGGCAACTGCGGGCAGGATACCGGCCCATGCCTGTACTCGCTGCTGACAACCACGGACACCGGGACGACAGCGCCATCCGTGTTCAGTTACTCCACCGGCACCAATTACACCGTCGGCACCAGCTTTGCCGCACCCTTGGTCTCGGCCACCGTGTCCCTGATGCAGGCCATCAAGCCTGACGCCACCCCCGATCAGATCATTGCTGCGCTGCGGTCCAGTGCCCGACCCTTTCCCAGCAGCGGGGCTGGCGCCGGTGTTTCCGCCTGCCGGGCCCCCACCCTCGTGCCGCAGGAGACGGAGTGCTACTGCACCACCACCACCTGCGGGGCCGGCCTGTTGAATGCCGCTGCCGCTGTGGCCGCCATGTCAGGTGCCGCCCCCACCTCCTCGTTCAGTTACTCACCGGCCAGCCCGGCCGTCGGTATCAATGTGGTCCTGAACGGGCAGTCCAGCACCGCAGCGGTTGGACGCACGTTGACGGCCTATCAATGGGCCATCACCGCCGGGGGCACGCTGGCCAGCTTCAGCGGCGCGACCAACGCGGCCACTGCCACGCTCAGCCCACTGGCCTCGGGCACCGTGACGGTGCAACTGACAGTGACCGACGATTTGGGGACCAGCCATGTCAGCAGCCAAGCGCTGAACATTGCCGCAGCGCCCCCACCGCAGCCCGTGCTGGAGTCGGGGGGCGGCTCTTTCAACTTGGCCGGGCTCTGGCTGTTGGCACTCAGCGCTGCGCTGTTGGGGCGTCGTCGCCGACACTGAGATCAAGGCCACGGCCCTTTGGTTTAGGGGCCATTGGTCGATAAGCCGTGAAGATCCTTTTCACGGCATCCGCAGCGTCGGGTGCTGGCTTTAGCTGGACCCGAACGCATGACCGTGTTGTCTGCCGCCTTGGGCGGCCTCTTGATGCTTGGCCTGGCCACCAGCCTGGTGGCCGCCGAGCGCCCCGTTGCGCCTGCCACGGTGCATGGCCTGATCATTCGCCTGCATGAGGCCCCCACCCAGCAGTTGGCGCCGCAACGCGCAGCCGCGTTGGCCGCAGACATCGCCCGGCGCCAGCGCCTGAGCCAGCGCTGGCAGGCCGTGGTGCAGGCCACCGGCTTGCAAGGGCTGGGCGATTGGCGCCTGGAGCCGGTGGGCGCGGCGTCGCAGCTCTTGGTGCCCCCAACCCCACTCACCCAAGCCCAAGCCGCCCACTGGAAGGCCCAGTTGGCGGCCCGCCCCGAGGTGGCCTGGGTCGAGGAAGAGGTGCGTGAGCCACTGCAACAAGCCGTGGTGCCCAATGACCCGTGGTTTGCAGGCGCCCAAGGGCAGTGGTGGTTGCAAACCGTTTCTGGCAGCAACAGCGTGCCCCTGGCTGACCGTCGCCGTGGCGTGCCTGGGGTGCAGATGGCCTGGGGTCTCTCCACGGGCCGCAGCCAGGATGTGGTGGCGGTGCTGGACACCGGCATCACCGCCCACCCGGACTTGGCCGCGCAGCGCCTGTTACCCGGCTACGATTTTGTCTCCGACTGGGACACGCGTCTGGGCCGGGGCTTTGCCAACGACGGCGATGGCCGCGACGCCGACCCCAGCGACCCAGGGGACTGGGTCGGCACCGACGACAAGGCCCAAGACCCGGCGCGCTACAGCAGTTGCGCTTTGACCGCCAGCACCTGGCATGGCACAGGGGTGGTGGGCGTGGTGGCCGCGGCCACCCAGAACGGCCAAGGCGTGGCGGCACTCACCTGGCAAGGCAGGGTCTTGCCGGTGCGGGTGGCGGGCAAGTGCGGCGCTTCGGTGCGCGACATCATCGACGGCATGCGCTGGGCGGCGGGCTTGCCCGTGTGCCAGCGCTGGCAACAAGCCCAAGACCCGGGCTCCGGCTGCGGGGCCTGGGTGCCAGCAAACCCAAGCCCCGCCCGAGTGGTGAACATCAGCTTTGGCGGCCCGTCGGCCTGCCATGCTGAATACCAAGCGGCGGTGAACGAGCTGTGGCAACGCGGCGTGGTGGTGGTGGCGGCGGCCGGCAACCAGCATGGTGACCCCGCCCGGCCGGCCAACTGCGACAAGGTGATGGGGGTCACCGCCCTCAACCGCGATGGCTTCAAGGCCAGCTATGCCAACTTCGGGGCGTCAGTACGCTTAGCCACGGTGGGGGGGGACGACTCCGCAGGCACCTGGGGTCGGCTCTTGGCCGATGGAGGCCTCTTGACCTTGCACAACGAGGGCGCGCAAGCCCCCGCAGCCGGCAGCTATGGCCGCTTGGTGGGCACCAGCTTTGCGGCCCCCATGGTCAGTGGCACCCTGGCCTTGATGCTGGCCGTTCACCCCGAACTGACGGCCCAAGAGTTGGTGGAGGGCGTGCAGCTCAGTGCCCGGCCTCATGTGAACTCTAGGCTCATGAAGGCCTGTAGCGCAGCCAACCCGGGCCGGTGCTTGTGCAGCAGCCAAACCTGCGGCGCCGGAATGCTGGACACCGAGCAGGCGCTACGTTATGCCCGCGCCAAGGCCAATAGCTTGGCCTACCAAGTGCCACAGTGGTCCTGGGTGGAACTGGATACCCCTGAGCTGCAGCAGGCCGTGGCCTTGGGGCCAGACCGCGAGCCCAGCGCCGGGGCTGGCCCCCCCCCGGGCGGGGCCACACCCGTCAGTGGCGGCGGTGGGGCCTTGGCATGGCCCGCGCTGGCCGCAGGCTTGCTGGCGTTACTCTTCGCAAGCGCGCCAACGCAGCGCTGCGTCCGCCGCCGTCGTCGCGCGTAGCTTGCTCAAGGCGGTGGGGCTGAGTTGATCGGCCCGCAGCCGCACCTCGACCCGACCTTCAGCCAAGCTCACCACACGGGCCGTCCGCACGCCCCGCTCTTTGAGCTGAGTCAGTCGCTCCTGGGCAGCTTGCGTACTGCTGAACTCCCCCAAGATCAAGCCTGGGGCCAAGGTGCCGGTGGCCTCTTGGGGCTTGAGCTGCAAGCGCTGCAGCTCAGCGAGCTTGCGCTGGAGTTGTTCGCGGCTCTCGAACCGACCCATGGCAATCACCCAACGGCCAGGGATGTCGCGCCGAATCTCCGCCCAGCCGCCTGGTGCCACGCCGGCTTGCTGCAGCGCTCGAGTGGCGGTGGATATCTGGGGCGGGTTGAGAGGCCCAACCTCTAGACAAGCCTGGCCATCGAAAGCCGCCGTTGACGGCGCCGCAGCACTGGCCACAGCAGCATTGGCAGGGGCTGACGCAGCCACGCCGCTGGCAACGGCCTCCGCCGAGGGCGGAGGGATGAGTTGCATGAGCTCGGGGCGAATCTGGCGCAGCAGACGTTCAGGCTCTCGGTCTTGTTGTTGAGGCAGGCCCAAGGCCTGCGCGATAGCAGGCTGCTTCCAGGCCCAAAACACCAGGTTGGCAATCAGCAGGGCAATGACCAGGCCACGCAGCATGCTTCGGTGCCCTTCAGTAAGCCACTTGCGCGGGGCGCACGCTGACTTCGCCGCTGACGATGCGGTGGGGTCCGGCGTCGCCACGCAAGACCAGCGCACCGTCCACGTCCACCCCCTCGGCCAAGCCCAGCGGGCAAGCAGGGTCGGTGGTGGTGAGGGTGCGACCGCGCAGAATGTCGCGCTGCGCAAAGGCCTCAGCCGCCTCGGCAAAGCCGTGCTGCTCAAAGCGCAGCAGGCGCTGCGCCAACACAGGCAGGAGCTTGCTCAAGGCCCAAGGCGCGCTAGCATCGGGGTGAAACTCGCTGAGCGAAGCCACGCTCTGCCCCAAGGGTTGAATGTTCAGGCCCACGCCAATCACGGCCACGCGGCTGGTGCCCACGCTGATGGCCTCGATCAGGATGCCGCCCAGCTTTCGGTGGCTGCCATCACGAACCCAGAGGTCATTGGGCCACTTCAGGCCCAGGTGTTGAGCCTCCGGGTCCAAGGCCTCCGCCACACTCAGGCCCACCACCAGCGACAGACCCGTCCAATCGGCCCGCTGCAGCGGCAGGCTCAAAGAAAAGGTCAGCGAGGCGCCAGCGGCTGACTGCCAAGCGCGGCCCAAACGGCCACGCCCTTCGGTTTGCTGCTCCGCCACCAGCAAACAAGGGTTCAGGTCATCGGCCCGCACATGGCGGTTGCGGCCGCTGCTGGCCACCACGCGCAGGCGCTCCACCAACTCGGCGTTGGTGGACGCGATGCTCTCCACCACCTCAATGCTCAGCCCCGGCAAGAGCGGACTGAGTGCGTCCCACAGGGCCGGCGTGCCCCATTTGGCCAGGGTGGGGGAAGTGGCGCGCATCATCCGGCCTTGGCTTTTCTGGGGGCCCCCTTGGGCGCCAGCATGGTGCGGCGGCAGTCAGGCGAACCACAGCGGCATTCGTACCGCTTTTTCAGGGCCGGGGTGTAGCGCTCGTCAATGGTCAGGCCGTAGTCGTAAAACAACTCTTCGCCCGGCCCAATGGGCCGCAGGGCGTGGATGAATACGCGGCCGTCCTCGGTTTCTTCCGCTTTGCAGTTGGGCTCGCACGCGTGGTTGATCCAGCGCGAGGCATTGCCGCCGTACAGGGCGTCGATGACCTGCCCGCCTTCGATCTGGAAGTAGAAGGTGTGGTCGGGCTGCAGGGGGTCGTGCGGGTGGCGGTCCAGCGCCTCTTGCCAAGAGATGCGCTGGCCTGTGTATTCAATCAGCCGCTCACCGGGCTCCAGGGTGGTGGTGGCAAATACGCCCCGGCCATGCACGCCGCTGCGGCGCACCTGGATGCGTCGGCCGCCCCGGACCCTCTCGACTTGAGGGGTGTTGGCGGCGGGGGCCTTGGGCGTCTTGGCTTGCGTGGGCGATTTCATTAGGTACATTGAGAGCATGGGCGCGTGCGTGTGTGCGTACACACCTGCGAGCGCGTGCGCGTAAGCGCGCGAGAGCCGCGATTGTAGGCATGGCGTTTTGTTTGTGCCCCCGAAGGTCAACCTGAATACGATTGAACAAGAATGAGCAAGTCACTGATCATTGCCGAGAAGCCCAGCGTGGCGCAGGACATCGTGCGGGCGCTGACCCCGGTCGCGGGTAAGTTCGAGAAGGCCGCCGACTACTTCGAGAACGACCGTTACGTCGTCACCTCGGCCGTCGGCCACCTGGTGGAGATCAAGGCGCCCGAGGAATATGACGTCAAGCGCGGCAAGTGGAGCTTTGCCCACCTGCCCGTGGTGCCGCCGCACTTTGACTTGGCTCCCATCGACAAAGCCAAGACCCGGCTGGCGGCGGTGGTCAAGCTGGTCAAGCGCAAGGACGTGACCGCACTGATCAACGCCTGCGACGCGGGCCGCGAGGGCGAGCTGATCTTCCGCCTCATCGTGCAGTACGCCGACAACCTCAAGACCCCGATCAAGCAAGCCCATCCAGCGCCTGTGGCTGCAGAGCATGACGCCGCAGGCCATTCGCGATGGCTTTGACAAGCTGCGCAGCGACGAGCAGATGCGGGGCCTGGCCGATGCGGCGCGCAGCCGCTCGGAGGCCGACTGGCTGGTGGGCATCAACGGCACGCGGGCCATGACGGCCTTCAACTCGCGCGATGGCGGCTTCTTCCTGACCACCGTGGGCCGGGTGCAGACGCCCACGCTGTCCATCGTGGTGGAGCGCGAAGAAAAGATCCGCAAACACATCTCGCGCAACTACTGGGAAATCAAGGCCGACTTTGGCGCGGCGGCGGGCGAGTACGAAGGCAAGTGGTTCGACCCCAGCTTCAAGAAAAACGAGGACGCAGACCGCCGTGCCGACCGGCTCTGGAACGAGGCTGAGGCCCAGGTCATCGCCACCGCAGTGAAGGGCCAGCCCGGGGTGGTGACCGAAGAAGCCAAGCCCAGCACCCAAGCCAGCCCGCTGCTCTATGACCTGACCACCCTGCAGCGCGAGGCCAACTCGCGCTTCGGCTTCTCGGCCAAAACCACGCTGAGCCTGGCCCAGGCCCTGTACGAAAAGCACAAGGTGCTGACCTACCCCCGAACCGACTCGCGCGCCCTGCCGGAGGACTATCTGGGCACGGTCAAGCAGACCTTTGAGATGATCGCCCACGAGGACATGCCCGGGCCGCTGAAGGACCTGTCGCAACATGCCAGCAAGGCGCTCAAGGCCGGTTATGTGAAGCCCAGCAAACGGGTGTTCGACAACGCCAAGGTCTCGGACCACTTCGCCATCATCCCCACGCTGCAGGCGCCCAAGAGCCTGAGCGAGATCGAGGCCAAGCTCTACGACCTGGTGGTCAAGCGCTTCATCGCGGTGTTCTACCCGCCGGCCGAGTTCATGGTCACCACCCGCATCACCAAGGTGGCGGCCAGTGGCACCCAGCACCACTTCCAGACCAATGGCAAGGTGCTGGTCAACCCCGGCTGGCTGGCGGTGTATGGCAAGGAAGCGCAAGACGAAGACGCCAACTTGGTGGCGGTGCAGCCGGGCGAAAACGTCAGCAATGAGGGCGTGAGCCTCAACGCCCTGGCCACCAAGCCGCCCGCGCGCTACACCGAAGCCACCCTGCTGTCGGCCATGGAAGGCGCGGGCAAGCTGATCGACGACGACGAGCTGCGCGAGGCGATGGCCGAGAAGGGCCTGGGCACGCCAGCCACCCGCGCGCAGACCATTGAAGGCCTGATCCTGGAAAAGTACATGCTGCGCGAAGGCCGCGAGCTGGTGCCCACGGCCAAGGCCTTCCAGCTGATGACCCTGCTGCGCGGCCTGGACGTGGAAGACCTGACCAAGCCCGAGCTGACCGGCAACTGGGAGCACCAGTTGGCCGAGATGGAGCATGGCCGCCTCTCGCGCGAGAAGTTCATGAAGGAGATCGCCGGCCTGGCCGAGCGCATCGTCCGCAAGGCCAAGGAATACGACCGCGACACCATCCCCGGCGACTACGCCACGCTCAAGGCACCGTGCCCCAATTGCCAGGGCGTGGTCAAAGAAAACTACCGCCGCTTCACCTGCACCGGGCAAGGCCGGCGCCGAAGAAGGCTGCGGCTTCTCCATCACCAAGATCCCGGCGGGCCGCAGCTTTGAGCTGCACGAGGTGGAGAACTTCTTGGTCGACAAGAAGATCGGCCCGCTGGAAGGCTTCCGCTCCAAAGCCGGCTGGCCCTTCACCGCCGAGCTGAAGCTGGTCTTCGACGACGAGATCGAAAGCCAACTGGAAGCTGGAGTTCGACTTCGGCGAAGACGCCAAACAAGCCGAGGCGAGGCGAAGCCGGTGGACTTCAGCGGCCAGCAAAGCCTTGGGCGCCTGCCCCAAATGCGGCAACAGCGCCATGTGTTCGAGCACGGCAGCAACTACGTCTGCGAGAACGCGCGTGGGCCCCGGCCCGACCTGCGACTTCAAGACCGGCAAGATCATCCTGCAGCAGCCGGTGCCGCACGAGCAACTGGCCAAGCTGCTGGAGAGCGGCAAGACCGATTTGCTGGAGAACTTCGTCTCCAACAAAACCCGCCGCAAGTTCAAGGCCTTCCTGGCCTTTGACAAGAAGGAAGGCAAGGTCAGCTTCGAGTTTGAGCCGCGCGCCGCCAAGGTGCCCGCCAAGAAGGCCGCCGCCAAAAAGGCCGCCAAGGCGTGAGGCTTGACGGTGGGCTGAAGAAGAAGGGCGCCGGCCGATGACGCTGGCGCTGTTCTACAAGCTGCTGGCCATGGTGGCGGTGGTGGGCTTGGGCTACGTGGTGGGGCGGCTCCGCTGGCTGGGTGATGAGCAGGCCGACCCAGCCCGCGTGCTGGCCAATGCGGCCTTCTTCATCTTTGCCCCGGCATTGCTGTTCCGCACCACTGCGCGCATCGACCTGAACGCTTTGCCCTGGCACATGCTGGCGGCCTATTTCATTCCGGTGGTGGCCATCATGCTGGCCGTGTGGGGCTGGCAGCGTTGGCAGCGAGAACGCTTGGGCTTGCCCGTGGCTGCCCCGGCCACGCGGGCCATCACGGTGAGTTTTAGCAACTCGGTGCAGATCGGCATCCCCTTGGCCGCCGCCTTGTTTGGTGAGGCGGGTCTAGGCCTGCACCTGACCCTGGTCAGCCTGCATGCCTTGGTGCTGCTGACCCTGCTCACCTTGCTGGTCGAGGCCGACCTGGCGCTGGAGCGCGCCCGCGAAGGCTCGGCCACCCAAGGCCGCGCCAGCCTGTGGCGCCTGCTGCGCGGCACGCTGCGCAACACCATTGTTCACCCGGTCGTCTTGCCCGTGCTGCTGGGCATGGCCTGGAATGTGACGGGCTGGCCCATCCCCGAGGCCATGGACGAAGTGCTCAAGCTCTTGGGCGCGGCCGTGGTGCCGCTGTGCTTGACGCTGATTGGCATGAGCCTGGCTTATCTGGGCCTGCCCCGCCCGTTGCACCATGCCGTGGGGCTGACCCTGCTGAAGATGATCGCCCAGCCCTTGCTGGTGTGGCTGGCGGGCCGCTATGTGTTTGGCTTGAGCGGCCTGCCGCTGAACGTGTGCGTGATGATGGCCGCCTTGCCCGTCGGCTCCAACGCCCTGCTCTTTGCCCAGCGCTACCGCGCCCAAGAGGCGGAGACCACGGCGGCCATCGTGCTCTCAACCTTGAGCTTGGTGGTGGCGGTGCCGCTGTGGTTGTGGGTGTTGGCCCTCTGAAACGCTGACTCAGCGCCCACCATCCCGCTCACGCGGGTCATCCTGGGTGGCTGTGGCAATCACGGTTTTATCCTTGCCAAAGGTCACGCTAAAGACCTTGCGCTCTTGGCCGTCTTGGAAGCGCCAGTCCCAGATGGTTTCGTCGGGCTTGAGGTCAAAGCGGTGGGTCTTGGCGGGCTGGCCTAAAAGTTGGCGCACTTCCAGATCCGTCATACCAGGCTGCACCTTGGCAAAGTTGGCCGGGTGCAGCAATTGGCGCAGCGCGCTCATCTTGCCGTCGGGGCCGATCTCAATCACGTAGTTGGTGGTGCCCTCGGGCTGGCGGGGGTACTCCAGCACTTTGGAGCCATCGGCCCGCTCGATGGTGCGGGTGGGTTCGCCAAACTGTTGGCGCACGTCCGACTCACCGGCCACGCCTTCCTCCAGTTTGGCGACACGCTCTTGGTCGCAGGCGCTCAGGGTGCCCAAGCTCAGGGCGGTGAGCAAGGCGAGGGTGAGAGGGCGAAGTGAAAGTGGCATTGGGCACTCTTGGGTGAAGAAGAAGGTGCGGGCATAACGCCCACAGGGGCCGGGACGACGACAGGCAGCATGTCATGCTCGGCAGAGGGTTCTGCGCCCCGCCACCCGAGGATGTGCGCGATTTGGGACAATGCCCCCTCATTTGACTTTTTTGTGCGACGAACATGACTGCGATGGATGTCTCTGACCTGGCGGCATATATGGCCCATTTGGGCGCGGCTGCCCGTGAGGCGTCTCGCACCATGGCCGCCGCCCCCACCCGGGCCAAGAACCAAGCCTTGCTGAATTTGGCCCGCTTGCTGCGCGTTGCGGGCACACCCTTGAGTGAGGCCAATGCCCTGGACCTGACCGCCGCGCGTGCCGCAGGCCTGGCCGAGCCGCTGGTGGACCGCCTCAAGCTCAGCCCCAGCGTCATCGCCACCGTGGCCGAAGGCTGCGAGCAACTGGCCGCCATGCCCGACCCGGTGGGCGAGATCACCGGCGTCAAGCGCCGCCCCACCGGCATCAGCGTGGGCCAGATGCGCGTGCCGCTGGGCGTGTTCGGCATGATCTACGAGAGCCGCCCCAACGTCACCATCGAGGCCGCCTCCCTGGCCATCAAGAGTGGCAACGCCTGCATCCTGCGCGGCGGCTCCGAGGCCATCCATTCGAACCTGGCCCTGTGGAAGCTGGTGCAGCACGCGCTGGGCGAGGCCGGCCTGCCGCAAGACGCGGTGCAACTGGTGGAGACCACCGACCGCGCCGCCGTGGGCCAGCTGATCGCCATGCCCGAGTATGTGGACGTGATCATCCCGCGCGGCGGCAAGGGCCTGATCGAGCGCATCAGCGCCGAAGCCAACGTGCCGGTGATCAAGCACCTGGATGGCAACTGCCACACCTATGTCGACGCGCAGGTCGACCTGGAGCAGGCGCTGCGCATGACCGACAACGCCAAGACGCAGAAGTACAGCCCCTGCAATGCCACCGAATCGCTGCTGGTGCATGCGGACAGCGCGGCAGCCTTCCTGCCGCGCATCGGCGCGGTGTTCGCCGCCAAGGGCGTGGAGATGCGCTGCTGCCCGCGCGCGCAAGGCGCTGCTGGCCACCGTGCCGGGCGCCAAGCTGGCCGACGCCACCGAGGCCGACTGGAGCGAGGAATACCTGGCGCCCATCATCAGCATCAAGCTGGTGGACAGCCTGGACGAGGCCATCGCCCACATCAACCGCTACGGCTCGCACCACACCGACGCCATCCTGACCACCAACCACCCCAACGCCATGCGCTTCCTGCGCGAGGTCGATTCGGCCAGCGTGATGGTCAACGCCAGCACCCGCTTTGCCGACGGCTTTGAATACGGCCTGGGCGCCGAGATCGGCATCTCCACCGACAAGTTCCACGCCCGCGGCCCGGTGGGCCTGGAAGGCCTGACCTCGATGAAGTGGGTGGTGCTGGGCCAAGGCGAGGTGCGGCAATGAGCGCCGCTGTTATGGCAGCTCAAAACCGCACGGCGCTGGTGCTGTTCTCTGGCGGGCAAGACTCCACCGTCTGCTTGGCCTGGGCATTGCAGCGCTTTGCGCAGGTCGAGACTTTGGGCTTTGACTACGGCCAGCGGCATCGCATTGAGCTGGAGTGCCGCCTGACCGTGCGCCAAGAGCTGGCGCGCCAGTTTCCGCAGTGGGCACCCAAGCTGGGCGAAGACCACGTGCTGGATTTGAGCCTGCTGGGCCAGATCTCGGCCTGCGCCCTGACGGAAAACCGCGCCATCGAGTTGGAGGCCAATGGCCTGCCCAACACCTTCGTGCCGGGCCGCAACCTGCTGTTCTTGAGCTTTGCCGCCACGCTGGCCTACCGGCGCGGCGCTAGCGTGCTGGTGGGCGGCATGTGCGAGACCGATTACTCCGGCTACCCCGACTGCCGCGACAACACGCTCAAGGCCTTGCAAGTGGCCCTGAGCCTGGGGCTGGACACACCCATGACGCTGGAAACCCCGCTGATGTTCCTGACCAAAGGCCAGACCTGGGCCCTGGCGCATGAGCTGGGCGGCGAGGCCCTGAACGCCTTGATCGCCGAGCACACCCACACCTGCTACCTGGGTGAGCGCGGCACGCGCCACGCCTGGGGCTATGGCTGCGGCGAATGCCCGGCCTGCCAGTTGCGGGGCGCAGGCCACGCCCATTGGCTGCAGCACGGGGGGGCGGGCGTATGAGCGGCGACGGCCTAGAGGCGGCCAGCCAGTTCTCGACCTGGGCCTGGTTGGTGCGGGCGGTGCTGCTGGCCGTGCTGCTGTTTTGGGTGGTCGGCGCCTACAACCGCCTGACCCGCTTGCGCAGCGCCATCGGCGCGGCCTGGGGCCAGATCGACGAGCAATTGGCGCGCCGCGCGGCGGCCCTCGATTCCTTGCTGGAGCTGGTGCGCGAGCCCCTGGCGGACGAGGTCACCACCCTGTCGGCCTTGGCTGCTGCGCAAGAGCGCCAACAGCAGGCCGCGCGTGCAGTGCGGGCCAAACCGCACTTGGCCGCAGCCCTGCAAGCCTGGCAGTTGGCCGAGAGTGAACTGGCCTCGCCCCTGGCCCGTTTGCAAGCCCTGCTGGAGCACCGCCGAGACTTTCAAGGCGCCGAGGCTGTGCGCCCCTTGATCCGCCAATTGGTGGAGCTGGTGCCGCGCATGAGCTATGCCCGCCAAGGCTTTAACGACGCGGCAGCGGCCTATAACGCGGCGGTGGCGGAGTTTCCCACCCGCCTGCTGCAACGCCCCTTTGGCTTCAGGCCCACGGCCTCGCTGTGACGCCATGCGAGCCAGCAGCCTCTGGAAAGCGCTCGCCGCCCTGACGCTGGCACTGGCCGCAGCTTGGTGGTGGGCTCCGACGCAGTTCGCGCAAGCCCAAGCTTGGGTGGCCGCGCAGTGGCGGGGCTGGACGGGCGGCGAGCCCGCCCCAGTGTTCCGGCACACCTATGCGCAAGGCCGCGTCCTCTACAGCGACCGGGCGCCTGCCAGTGGCGCTGCTGCGGCCGAGCTGCCCCCTCTGACGGTGATGCCGCCGGTACCTGTAGCGCCGCCCAAGTTGCCTGCCGGCAACCCGGCTGAAGCATTGCAAGATGACCGCGCCCGCATGGCTGAAGAGGCGCGGCAGCTCAAGGACCAAAGGATGGAGCGATTGATACAGTCTGGGTCGACCGAGCAGCAGACGGCGCCAAGCCAGTGATGTGGCTGGGCGATAGGGGCCAACCATCAAGGATCGCCGGCCTCAAGGGAGGAAATGCATGGGCGAGTCTTGTGGTGGATCGTGGCGGTTCTCGCTACGCCCGTGGCGCTGCTCGTGATCCATGTCTTTCGCGATGTTCGCGGAGGCCGTCGAAACAGGGGGCTTTGCTGCTACGCGTGTGGCGAAGGCGGGCGCAGCTTGGTGCCGGTGTATCACCACCGCGGGGGCACGTTTCAGTATTGCAAGTCATGTCGTGATCGACATGGAGCCCTTGAAGTTCTGTTCGTGGGACTGGCTCTGGTGGTCGCTGTCGGCGTCGCGGTGTTGACCTTTCTGGCAGGGCGGTGGTCATGAGGTTTGAGGCATGACAAAGCATCAATCTGTGGACACCTGGCAGCCCAGACCCGTGAGGATCTTGCTGAGGGGACTCAGTGCGAATCTGGGGGCACCGGACCTGACTCAACGCCTTGAGTCACTGGTGTCCTCGCCGCGCCCAGCTTACGAGCGAGCGCTACTGGCCGACCTGCCTGAGGTATTGGATTTGCCAAGCCTAGAGGCGGCAGGAAGCGCTCAGGACACCGATCTGGTGCTTGACGTGGTCTTGCAAGGCTTTCGAGTGGGTAGCGCGACGGACGTGTCACTGGGGGCCGTCGGATGGCCGCTGTGGTGGCGTCCTCAAGTAGGCTTAGCTGCCAAGATTCATCGACGGATTGACGATCAGTTGATCAGTAGCTTTGAGGTCACAGAGACGATGCCCTGGCAGGTCTATGCCCTGCGCGTGTTGTCTTGGCGTGTCTTGCTGGGGCACGAGCCTCTTGCGCGGCGTCGCGACCTTGATGTGTTGCTACGCCGCGCAGGCCACAGGCTTTTGCAACGGTTGCCAGCCCTGTTGCCCTGAGGCCAGAGTACGTCAGCTCTGCCCCATGATCGCCGCCGAGGCCATCATTTCTTCGAACAGCGCGGCCGTGGCTTCACCCGAGACGGCGTAAGGATCCAGGGTGGCAGTCTCGGAATACTTGAGCAGCATGGCTGGGTTGAGGCGATTGGTTTGCACCTGGCCCATGGACCAACCAGCAAAGCGGCGCTCGGCGATCTCTTGGTAGGCCAGCAGCGTGACCTCGGCATGGCGGGGGTCAGAGGCGATCTTGTTGTAGAGCGCATTGACCGAAGCGCGCCCGCCCTCCAGCACCTGGATGAAGATGCCGCGCGATAAGCAGAGCACGCCGGTGATGCCGCGGTCCGGGTTTTGGGTGCGCGACTGGCGCAGGATGCCGACCAACTCTTCGGTGTCAATCGCCGAAGTGGCTCGGCTGCAATACATCAAACGCACCAGCATGGTGAGGCTCCTTCAAGACTTCTTGGGCAGCAGCGACAGGAACTCGCGACGCAGGTTGGCGTCTTTGAGGAAGGCGCCGCGCATCACGCTATTGGTCATCGCAGAATCATTGTCTTTCACGCCGCGCCAGGCCATGCAGAAGTGATCGGCTTCCATGACGATGGCTAAACCGTCGGGCTTGACGCGTTCCAACAAAGTGTCGGCCAACATGATCACGGCTTCTTCTTGGATCTGCGGACGGCTCATGATCCAGTCGGCGATCCGAGCGTACTTGGACAGGCCAATCAGGTTGGAGTGCTCATTGGGCAGCACGCCGATCCAGAGCTTGCCGATGATGGGGCACATGTGGTGCGAGCAGGCGCTGCGCACGGTGATGGGGCCGACGATCATCAACTCATTGAGACGCGAGATGTTCGGGAACTCGGTCACGTCGGGCATGGGCTGGTAGCGCCCCCGGAACACCTCTTCCACAAACATCTTGGCCACGCGCTTGGCCGTTTCTTGCGTGTTGTGGTCGCTGTCGGTGTCGATCACCAGGGCTTTGAGCACCTCGGCCATCTTGGCCTGCACCTCGGCCTTGATCTCGGTAAGCTCCCCCTCGCGCACAAAGGCGGAGATGTTGTCGTTGGCGTGATAGCGCTTGTCTGCGCCCACCAAGCGGTAGCGGATCCGCTCGGAGGCGGGCAATTGGGCCAAATCGTCCTCATCCAAAATGAGGCCCGAAGGGCGGGAAGACGAGTGAGAGAGGTCGGCCATGCCGGGGCTCCTGACGAGCGTGATCGGGGGTTGATTGTGGGGCAGAAGCCAAAGTCCTTGCGGGCGCGGGGCTAGACTGGGCGCGTGAACCCCTCTAACAAGCCCCCTCAATCCCATGCCGCACCGCCTTTGTCGCGGCTTCTGGAGCTGACCAGCGACGCCGTTCAAGCGGTGCGCGCAGGCCGCTCGCTGACCGATGTGCTGGCCAAAGCGCCCCCAGCGGCACGCGGTGGCACCCAGGCCTTGAGCTTTGCGGTGCTGCGGCGCATGGGCGCAGCCCAAGCCGTGCGCGCAGGCCTAGCCCCGCGCCAGCCACCGCCCAATGTCGAGGCGCTGCTGATCACGGCCCTGGCCCTGCTCTGGCCGGATGACAACCCGCCCTACCCGGACCACACCCTGGTGGACCAAGCCGTGACCGCCGCGCGCAAACGCATGCCCGCTGCCGCGAGCTTTGTGAACGCCGTGCTGCGCCGCTTTTTGCGCGAGCGCGAAGCCTGGGTGGCCAAGGTCCAGCAAGACCCGGTGGCTGCCTGGAACCACCCGCTGTGGTGGATAGACCGTGTGCGCCGCGATTGGCCCGCGCACTGGCAAACCCTGCTGCTGCAAGCGCACTTGCACCCGCCCATGGCTTTGCGGGTGCATCGTGGCCGCGGCACGCCGCAGAGCTACCTGGAGCGCTTGGCTGAGGCCGGCATCGCGGCGCAGGCCGTGCCGGGCTTTGACGATGCTGTGGTGCTGGACCGCGGCTGGCCCGTAGAGCGCCTGCCCGGTTTTGCCCAGGGCGATGTCTCGGTGCAAGATCTCTCAGCCCAGCGCGCGGCCGGGCTGGTCTTGGGGGCGGGCTTGCCTGCGGGCGCTCGGGTACTGGACGCCTGTGCGGCGCCCGGTGGCAAAACTGCCCACCTGCTGGAGCGGGCTCCCGACCTGCAACTGCTGGCCTTGGACACCGATGCCGGCCGCCTGACCCGGGTGCAGCAGACACTGGACCGCGTGGGCGCCACGGCCCAGTTGAAGGCCGCCGATGCGCGACAGGTGACCACCTGGTGGGACGGCCAGCCCTTTGACGCTGTTCTGCTGGATGCGCCCTGCACAGCCTCGGGCATTGTGCGGCGCCACCCCGACATTGCCTGGCTGCGCCGGCCTGAGGACGTGACCGCCCTGGCCCGCACCCAGGCTGAATTGCTGGACGCGCTGTGGCCCCTGCTCAAGCCCGGTGGGCGCATGGTCTATGCCACCTGCTCCCTTTTTAAGGCAGAAGGCCAGGACCAGATCGACGCATTTTTGCAACGCCTGCCCCTGGATCAAGCCCGGCAAGACGCGGACTCTCCGGGTCATTGCCTGCCGCTGCCGGACAATGGAGCGGCTGCGACGACGGTCGCCGCAGCCGACGGCTTTTACTATGCGGTGCTGCACAAGCGTTTGCCCTAGATTGCCGTTAGCCTTCTCCGGCCCGCTCTCTTGTTGCCTTTGACGTGAACCGATTCGCTGCCCTGCTGGCTGTGGCGACCCGCCTCAAGCGTGGTCTGGCTGCGGCTGTGGGCGTGTGGTGCATGGTGCTGCTCTGGTTGCTGCCCCAGGGTGTGGCACAGGCCCAAAGCATCGAGCTGCCGACCTTAAGCTTGGAGCGCGATGAGGGCGCCCTGATGCTGAGCTTTGTGGTCAAGCCGGCCCTGTCCAAAGCCGTCGAAGAGGCGCTGCAACGCGGTGTGCCGGTTTACTTTGTGGCCGAGGCGCAGGTCAACCGAGTGCGTTGGTATTGGCGCAATCAGCGCGTCACTCGGGCCTCGCGCACATGGCGGCTGTCGTATCAGCCTCTGACCTCCTCGTGGCGTGTCAGCTTCGGCGCTTTGAGCCAAAACTTCCCCAGCCTCCCCGAAGCCCTGAACACCGTGACCCGGGCCACCGATTGGAGAATTGCCGACCCTGAGCAATTGGACCTGGGCGAGCGCTACGAGGTGGAGTTCAGTTACCGGCTCGACACCAACCAGTTACCGCGCCCCATGCAGCTCGATCTGGCAGCTCAGGCCGAGTGGCGACTGGCCGTGGATCGCAAGCTGAAGATCGATTACTGACATGAGGGCCTCGTCCAAGCGCTGGGGTTGGGGCATCGCCCTGCTGGCAGCATCTGGGCTGGGCTTGGTGCTGGCAGCCTTGCTGTCTTTGCTGGCTCAAGGCCCAGAGCGCTATGAGCGGCACATTGGCTGGCTGTTTGTGGTCAACGCCGTGGTAGCGACGCTGCTCTTCGTGGTGATCCTGACGGCGGCGTTCCGCTTGCTGGTGCGCCTGCGCCAAGGCAAGTTCGGCAGTCGCTTGCTCATCAAGCTGGCGGGGATTTTTGCCTTGGTGGGCGTGCTGCCAGGCGCCTTGATCTACACGGTCAGCTATCAGTTTGTCTCTCGCAGCGTGGAGGCTTGGTTCGACGTGCGCATTGCCCATGCGCTGGACGCAGGCCTGGCGCTGGGCAAGGGCGCCCTGTCTGCGATGGCCGAGGATATGGGCAGCAAGGCCCGCAGCGCTGCGCTGCGCATGAGCGAGCGCCCCAGCAGTGAACCCGAACTGGCCGCACTGGAGCGCTTTCGCGAAGAGTTGAACGCCCAAGAGATGGCGATTGTCGGGGCCTCGGGTCAGATTCTGGTGACGGTCAGCACGCAGTTCGAGACTGCCCCCGAACGACCTTCGGCCTTGCTGCTACGACAAGCGCGCAGCCAGCGCGTCGCCACCGTCGTTGAAGGGCTGGAAGACGAGGCCGGCGGCAGCCCCAAGGTGGTAGCGCGTGTGCGGGTGCTGGTGCCACTGCCCAGCAACAGCCTGAGCCTGGTGCCCGAAGGCGAGCGTTTCTTGATGGCCGTACGCAGCTTGCCAGAGGCCTTGGCCCGTGACGCGCTCACCGTTCAAGCGGCCTACCGTGATTATCAGCAGCGCATCTTGGCCCGTGACGGCCTGCGCCGCATGTACATCGGCACGCTGACGCTCTCGCTGGTGCTGTCGGTATTTGGTGCGGTGTTGTTGGCCGTGGTGCTGGGCAACCAGTTGGCCAAGCCGCTGCTGCTGCTGGCCGAGGGCATGCGCCAGGTGGCGGCGGGTGACTTGAGCGTAAAGCCGGTGTTTGCCTCGCGGGACGAACTGGGCGGCCTGACCCGCAGCTTTGCTGACATGACCGGCCAGCTGGGCAGCGCGCGCGAGCAAGCCCAAGCCTCGCTGCGGCAGTTGGAGAGCGCCCGGACCCGACTACAAACCATTTTGGACAACCTGACCGCCGGGGTCATCGTGTTTGACCGCCACAAACACATCGACACCGTCAACCCCGGCGCCACCCGCATCCTGCGCGCACCACTGTCCGCCTTTGTGGGCCGAGGTTTGGGCGAGGTGCCTGCTTTGGAAGCCTTCGCCAAGGCCGTTTGGCAGCGCTTTGATACCCATGAGACCAGCCCCGAGGATGGCGAGCGCGACCATTGGCAAGACGCCTTCGAGCTGCGCGTGGGGGCCGACGACGATGTGCTGACGCTGCTGGTGCGTGGGGCCGACCTGCCGCGTGGCGCGCGGCTGATGGTGTTTGACGACATCACCGAAGTGGTCTCGGCCCAGCGCTCGGCCGCCTGGAGCGAGGTGGCCCGCCGCTTGGCGCACGAGATCAAGAACCCGCTCACCCCCATCCAGCTCTCCGCCGAGCGCCTGCAGCACAAACTCGAAGCCAAACTGGAGGCCACTGATGCCGCCATGTTGAACCGCTCCGTGGCCACCATCGTCAACCAGGTGCAGGCCATGAAGCAACTGGTCAACGAGTTCCGCGACTATGCGCGCCTGCCCGCGGCGCGGCTGGCCGCCATTGATCTGAACGCCTTGGTGGCCGAAGTGCTGGGCCTGTATGGCCAGGCGCATGACAACGGCCTGCGGGCAATGCAGTCGCGCTGTGAGCCTGCGTTGCCGCAAATCCAAGGCGACCCCACGCAGTTACGCCAGGTCATTCACAACTTGCTGCAGAACGGTTTGGACGCCGTATCAGGCCGCAGCGATGCCCGTGTGCAGGTCAGCACCGAGTTAGCGCGCTTCGACGATGGCGCGCTGCGCGAGAGTTCGCCTGACGTGACGCGACAATGGGCCCGGTTTCAGCGAGAAGGTGCTCAAGCGCGCCTTCGAGCCCTATGTGACCACCAAGAGCAAAGGCACAGGCCTGGGGCTGGCGGTGGTCAAGAAGATTGCGGATGAACACGGTGCACGCGTTCGCATCGGCAACCTGCACGACATGGCGACGGCAGCGATGGCCCTGGCAGGAGGCGCGCAGGTTTCGTTATCATTTTCGAGTTTCGCGAGCTGCAGCGCCGCGGACAGCCGTCCGGGCCCGCTGCCGGCCACGCTCAACCGCCGCGCAGCGTGAGCACTAGGGAACTTCATGGCAACCATTCTTGTAGTCGACGACGAACTGGGCATCCGGGCCCTCTTGTCGGAAATCCTGACCGACGAAGGCCACACGATCGAGATCGCAGAAAACGCCGCGCAGGCCCGCGCTGCGCGCGAGCGCAGCCGCCCCGACCTGGTGTTGCTGGACATCTGGATGCCCGATGTCGACGGCATCACCCTGCTCAAGGAGTGGGGGGCCACCGGTCAGCTGACCATGCCCGTGATCATGATGAGTGGCCACGGCACCATCGACACGGCGGTCGAAGCCACCAAGTTCGGTGCCACCGCCTTCCTGGAAAAGCCCATCACCCTGCAAAAGCTGCTGCGCGCGGTGGAGCAGGGCCTGGCCAAGCCGCGCCGCGCACCGCCGGCGGCAGCTGCCACGCTGCCCGCCCATGCGCAGCTAGCCCGCTGGGCGCAGCGCGGCGAGCCCGCACCGGACCGTGGAGTCCGCCAGCCGGCTGGCAGCGAGCCGCCCGCATGCCGCCGCCGGTCGCTGCAGGCCTGCTGCACGAGCAGAGCTTTCGACCTGGACCGCCCCCTGCGTGAAGCCCGCGACGACTTCGAACGCGCCTACTTCGAGTTCCACCTGGCCCGCGAAGGCGGCAGCATGACCCGCGTGGCCGAGAAAACCGGCCTGGAGCGCACCCACCTGTACAGAAAGCTCAAGCAGTTGGGCGTGGACCTGACGCGCAACAAGCGCGGCGGGCCTGATGCATAGACGCTGGACTGATTTAAACGCCATGCCACTCAAAAAAACAGCCAAAAATTCATGCTAAATAGCTGACTGCGTGGCCTGGTAGCTCAGTTGGTAGAGCAGCGGATTGAAAATCCGCGTGTCGGTGGTTCGATTCCGCCCCAGGCCACCAAAGAAATGCGGGATTAGCTCAGTTGGTAGAGCGATACCTTGCCAAGGTATAGGTCGAGAGTTCGAGCCTCTTATCCCGCTCCAAACGCCAAGCAAAAAGCCAGGTTTCACCACCTGGCTTTTTTGCTTTTCCGCCCTGTTTTCTGCCCCCTTTGGGCGCTGCATCAGCAGCCCAAGCCTGCGCGGGGTGGCGCTCAGGGCGCGTCGCTGGCACACACCCGGTTGCGGCCGCTCGTCTTGGCTTCATAGAGCAGCAGGTCGGCGCGTTGCAGCAGCTCGTGCGCGGGCAGTCCAGGTGTGAGGCACAGGCCCACGCTGCAGGTGCAGCTCAGCACCCGGCCGTCGTGGGCGGTGGGCGACTCTTCCAGCGCCTGTCTGAAGGCCTCTGCCCGCGCCTTGGCCTCTGCGGGGGTGGTGGTCAGCATCACTGAAAATTCTTCGCCACCCAAGCGGGCCACCAGGCCGTCATTGAAGTGGCGGGCCAGCAGTTGCGCCATGTGGCGGATCACCGCGTCGCCGGCCGGGTGGCCGTAGGTGTCGTTGACCTTTTTGAAGAAGTCGATGTCCAGCATCAACGTGGCATGCACTTGGCCGTTCACGGCCGCACTGCGGGCATGCAGGGGCGCTTGGTCATAGAAGTGGCGGCGGTTGAACAGACCGGTCAAGGCGTCGCGGGTGGCTTGTTCGCGCAGTGTGGCCACGCTGTCGAGCATGGCGATGTTTTGGTTGACGCGGGCGCAGAGTTCTTCATAGGTGAAGGGCTTGCCCAGGTAGTCGTTGGCACCGAGCTTCAAGAAGCGGGCCGAGAGCGAGCTGTCGTCGCTGGAGGAGACGCCCACGATGGCCAGGTGTTCGCGGTCATGCTTGCGGCGCAATTGCCCGACCAGCCCAAAGCCATCCATGCGTGGCATGTGGCAATCCGTGACCACCAAGCAAATCTCAGGGTGCTCTTTGAACACCTCCAGCGCTTCTTGCCCATCCGCTGCCAAGTAAACGGTGAGCTGCTGGCGCTCCAGCCAGTTCTTCACCAGTTGGCGGGCCGCCGCGGAGTCGTCCACCACCAGCGCAGCTTGGCCGCGGTTGCACCAGAGGCGCCGGATCTGGTCGGCCACATAGCGAAAGACTTGGGTGTTGTCCTTGATGACATAGTCCACCGCGCCACGCAGCAACATCGATTCGCGCAGGTCTTTGTCAAAGCTGGCGGTCACGCCAAAGGCAGGGATGTCGGCGGCGGCCAGGGTCGAGAGGATCTTGCCTGCGTCGGCATCGGGCAGGTGTAGGTCGGCGACGGCCACAAAGTAAGGCGAGTCAGCGCCCCGAGCGTCGATCAGCTTCTTGGCTTCGGCCAGCGTACCGGCGGCTTCCACCGTGCAGCCCAGGCGCATGCGCAAGGTCTGGGCGGCCAGGTCGCGCACCAGTGCCTGGTCTTCAATCAATAGCACCGCACAGCGGCTGGCCAGCTCGTGGGCTGCGCTCATCGTTCACTCCCGTCAGAAAAGCGGCCTGCCGCGCAGACCGCTGACGGGTTCTTCGGGCAAAAGACCTGACACTGAAGGGGGGGTTGGCGGCGCCGCAGGGGCCTCAGGTGGCCAAGGTCCAGGCCAGCCCCAAGGCGGCACACACGGCCAGCGTCTCCGTCACACTGCGCTTGAGCTTGAACAGCGCCAGCACGGCCACGCCCGCAATCACGGCGGCCGCCACATCCAGCCCACCTGCCCAGCCCTGCGGCCACAGCGCGTGATACGCAAAAAACAGCGCCAGGTTCAGCACCACGCCCACCACCGCGGCGGTGATGGCGCTCAAGGGCGCGGTGAAGTGCAGCTTGCCGTGGGTGGACTCCACCAGCGGCCCGCCGGCCAGGATGAAGATGAAGGAGGGCAAAAACGTGAACCACGTCACCAAGCAGGCGGCCAGCGCGGCGCCCAGAAACAGGCTGCTGTTCCGGCCCCACCGCACCGCCTTGGCCAGCCGCCCACAAAGCCCACAAAGGCCACCACCATGATCAGCGGGCCGGGCGTGGTTTCGCCCAGCGCCAGGCCGTCCATCATCTGGCGGCCATTGAGCCAGCCGAAATGCCCGACCGCGCCTTGGTAGACATAGGGCAGCACCGCATAGGCCCCGCCAAAAGTCAGCAGTGCGGCCTTGGTGAAAAACCAGCCCATCTGGGTGAGGGTGCCTTGCCAGCCGTACAGCCTCCACCAGCACGCGCCATGGGCACGCAGCCACAGCAGCGCGCCAGCCAGCCAGCACCCGCAGCCAAGCGCGCCGGCGCAAAAGCGGGCGTGGGCCGGGGTGGGCGTGTCGTCGTCAATCAAAGCAGGGCCGTAGCGCGCCTTTCGCCACCCTGGCCGCATGGCCGCCGCCCAAGCTGAAACACTGCGGCCACCAGCCGCCCACCCACAGCAACCCACCAGCGCGGCCGCCAACACAATCGCTGGGAAGGGCACATGGCCCACAAAAATCGCCACGAAAGAGGCTGCGGCAATGCCCCATAAGGCGCGGTTCTTCAAGGCCCGGCTGCCAATACGGTGCGCTGCCTGCACCACGATGGCGGCCACCGCAGGCTTGATGCCATAAAAAATGCCCGCCACCAATGCCACATGGCCCCAGGCCATATAAAGCCAGCTCAGTACGATCAAGATCAGCAGCGAGGGCAGCACAAACAGCGCCCCGGCCACCACCCCACCCCAAGTGCGGTGCATCAGCCAGCCGAGGTAGGTGGCCAGCTGCTGGGCCTCCGGGCCGGGCAGCAGCATGCAATAGTTGAGCGCGTGCAAAAAGCGCTTCTCGCTGATCCAGCGGCGGCGCTCGACCAACTCGCTGTGCATGATGGCGATCTGCCCGGCGGGGCCGCCAAAGCTGATGAAGCCCAGCTTCAGCCAAAAGCGCAAGGCCTCGCCAAATCTGACAGATGCAGGTGCTGCGGGGGTGCTGGCGGGTGCAGTCGTCATTCGGGGACTTGCAGTGCCGCACGTGCCGCCAGCGCCGGGCCCCGGGTGATGCAGCCTTCGACATGGTCATTGACCAAGCCCATGGCCTGCATGAAGGCATAGGCAGTGGTGGGGCCGACAAACTTCCAGCCGCGCTTTTTCAAGTCTTTGGACAAGGCGATGGCTTCGGGCGAGGTGGTCAGGGTGCGCAGCACCTCAGGGGTCAGCTTGGCGGGGCGGCTTGCTGGCGCGGGCTCAAAGCGCCAAAAGTAGGCCGCCAGCGACGGGAACTCTTGCAGCAGCGCTTGCGCACGGCGGGCATTGTTGATCGCAGCTTCGATCTTGCCGCGGTGGCGCACGATGCCGGCATCTGCCAGCAAGCGTTGAACGTCGTGGTCGTCAAAGCGGGCCATGGCGGCAGCGTCAAACTGCGCGAAGGCGGCTCGAAAGCCCTCGCGCTTGTTGAGGATGGTCAGCCACGACAAGCCCGACTGAAAGCCTTCGAGACAGATCTTTTCAAACAGGCGTCGGTCGTCGGTGACGGGAAAGCCCCATTCGTGGTCGTGGTAGGCGATGTAGTGCGGGCTGGCGGCACACCAGCCGCAGCGCAGTTCAGACGAAGTCATCAAAGTTGAATGTGTAAGTGCTGGGCCCAGTGGCGCGTCAAGGGCGTCAGGGCGCGGGCCAGGCGCCGCTCGTTGAGCAAGGCGCGGCCCACCGGATGGCCACCCAAACGCGCGGCGGCGGCCAGCAGGGTTTGGTCGATCAGGTCGCGCTGGGCTTGGCTGCCGCCTAAGCGCCAGGCCTGGGGCCGCAGGGCGTGCAAAGCGGCCAGGGCTTGGGCGAACTCGCCGCGTGCAAAGGCCAGCAGCCCGCGCATCAGCGGCAGACCCACCTCGCGGGCGGGCAGGTGGTTGCTGCGGCGCACATCTTCGGGCTCAAAAGCGCGGGCGGCACAGCGGCCCAACCATTGTTCAGCCCGACCGGGCTCACCCGCCCCCAGCAAGGCCAACACGCCGTGTACGTCGTGATAGGCATGCCAGCCGGCTTCATCTTTGCCCAGCGGCCAGGCGTCCACCAGTTGCGCAAAGCAGGCCTGCACGTCCATGCCCAGCAAGTGCATGCGCCACAGCAGGGACGCAGCATCCATGCGCCGCAAGGCGCTGTTCAGCGAGGGGCGGCTGAAGTGGGCATCTACCAAGCGCTGCGCGCCCGCCATGTCCATGGCCTCCAGGCGGAACAAGCCCATGTGCCACCACAAATGCCCGGCCAGCAGGCTGCCCTCAGCCCAGCCGGGTTGGTGGTGGCGCAGCCAGGCCGCGCCATCTTCGCAGCGGCCTTGCATCTCCATCACATGAGCCACGGCATGCACCGCCCAGGGTACGGGGCGACCCGGCGCGGTGGTGGCGCGGTGGCCCATGTCTTCGGCCAAGGGAAAGAGATTGTTCTCTTGCAGGCCGAAGGCGTAGAGGCCTAAGGCATAGGGATAGAGCGGGTCGGCCTCGTCCCACTCGGGCAGGGACTGCGCCGGGCGTTGCCGCAACTGCACCGTGTCACCCCGCACCAAGTCCCACTCATGGGCCCAGAGCAAGGCCAAGGCATCGCGGGGTTGGTCCAGCAGCAATTCATCCCACAGGCGGCAGGCATGGTGCCAGCGTCCTTCGGCCAAGGCCGACACCGCAGCCAGGTGAATGCGCTCGCGGTCCACCGCGTCTTGGCTCAAGGCTTGCGCTTGCTCCAACAGCAGGGCGACTTCATGGTCATGGCCGTGGTCGCGCAAGCTCAGCAAGTGCCCGGCTCGCATCACCAAGGGCAGCAGCCACTGCGGGTCGGCTTCATGGGCGCTGCCCAGCTCTGTGAGCGGGTCGGCATCAAACGCCATCATGCGCCGCAGCGCTTCTTCCACATGCCGCGCCGCCTGCTCATCGGCGGTGCCGAGCAAAAGCTTGCGCGAGTCTCTGAGCAGAGGCGGGGCAGGCGGTGGCTTGGTCATCGGCCTACTGTATCGCGTCTGTTAAGCCGTCTCGTGACAAACCGGTTTCAGCGGCCAGGGGCGTTGCGGCGGCCGGAGTTGCTCCCACAGCGCGGCGATGCGCAGCACACCGAGGTCGTCATGCCGATGGCCGATGAACTGCACACCCACGGGCAAGCCCGCCTCGCTGTAGCCTGCGTTGACGCTGATGGCCGGCTGTTCGCTCATATTCCACGGTAGGGTGTAGGCAATGTGCTCAAAGGGCTGCTCGGGGTCGTTCAAGGGGCTGGCCCATTCGGCCGCAAAGGCGACGTCGGGGCTGACGGGCGAAAGCACGAAATCCAAGCCCTGGCAGGCCGCCACCGCGCTGTCGCGCAGCACGCCTATCTGGCTGTAGCCGGTGAAGACCTCGGCCGCGCTGAGCCGCTCGCCGCGCCGTATCCACTGACTGATGTAGGGCAGCACCATCGCCTGGCGCTCAGGTGGCAGCGCAGCGAAATCCAGCCAAGAGCGCATGCGCCAGAAATTGTCGAGCCCGTCGATCATGCGCCGGGTCATGAAGGGCGCCATGGGCACGAGGGTCGCGCCGGCGGCCTCTAGGCGCGCCGCCGCGTCCAGCACCACGGCGCGCACGGCATCTGACAGCGGCGTGCCCCAACCGGGGTCCAGCCACAGGCCAATGCGCAAGGCGCTTGGGTCCAAGCCTTCGAGCTGAAGCCAAGGAATATCTTGGAATGGCAGGCTCATGGCATCGCGCCAATCCGGGCGCGACAGTGCGGTCATGGCCAAGGCGGCATCGCCCACGCTGCGGGTCATGGGCCCCGCCACGCGCCCTGCATAGGGCGGCTGAATCGGAATGCGCCCCAAGCTGGGCTTGAAGCCCACCACACCGCACCAACTGGCGGGCAGGCGGATGGAGCCGCCGATGTCGGTGCCCAAATGCAGCGGCCCGTAGCCTGCGGCCGCCGCAGCGGCGGCCCCCGCACTGCTGCCGCCGGGGTTGAGCCGGGTGTCCCAGGGGTTGCGTGCCAGCGCATGGAAGCTGGAGAGACCTGAAGACAACATGCCCCAATCCGGCATGGTGGTCTTGGTGATGAAGACCACGCCGGCTTCGCGCAGGCGCGCGGCGGGTGGGGCGTCGGCGGCAGCCGGTGTCAGGACCGTGGCCGCACAGCCCAGGGGTGTAACCACGCCTTGGGTGGCGATGTTCTCTTTGAGGGTGACAGGCACACCGTCCAGCGGCCCTAAGGCCTGGCCACGTTGCCAGCGTTGCTCGGAGGCCCGGGCCATCGCCAAGGTGGCGTCGGCATCGGTGGCCCAGGTGGCCTGCAGCAGCGGCTCGCAGGCCTGCATCTGGTCAAGCACGGCTTGGGCCACCTCCACGGGTGAGCACTCGCCCCGCGCAAACAGCGGGCCTATTGCTCCGGCCCACTGAAGTCTTAACCCGCAGCGTAGCGAACGCGCCGGTCTTGAAAGTAGCTCATCACACGCTCGGGCGTCTGCTCCAGCATCATCATGTGCTCATTCGCCGCCTCACGTAACTTGGCTTTTGTGCGGACTGGAACGCGCTTGCCCATCTCTTGTTTCAGGTCCGCATTCAGCCTCTCTTCCGGGTTGAGTTGCGGGCTATAGCTGGGCAGGTAAAACAGCTCGATCTGCTCACTGTGTTCTGCCACCCAAGCCTTCACCAATTTGCTGTGATGAACCCGCAAATTGTCCAGAATCAGGAAGACCTTTCGGCCCGCGTCTTTGACCAAGGCTTGTAAAAATTCAATGAGCTTTTCAGCATCGAACGCTTCTTCAATGATCATCCAGCGTGCCTTGCCCTGGTTGGTCACCGTGGCGATCATCGACAGCTTCTGGCGCGTGCCGCCAATGGCCATGGCTACCGGCGTTTTGCCCATCGGCGCGAAGCTTCTGCCACGCACGTCCGTGTTGACCAAGGCGGTCTCGTCACCCCAGTGAATCTCGGCCCCTTCGGCCTTTGCGCGCTGCTCGATGGCGGGGTATTCACCCTCTAGCCAGGCTTGCACCGCAGCGGGACTTTGCTCGTACGCACGCTTGATCGGCTTTTGCGGCGTGAAGCCCCAGCGCGCCAGGTATTTACCCACGCTGCGCACCTGCAATTGGATGCCAAATTCTTGTTCAATGAGTTGGCCCACCGCCGCCCGACTCCACAGACTGAAGTCCATTTTGAGCTGCTCGGGCCGCTGGTCAATGATCATGCGCTGCACGCTCTTTTCCTGCGCCTCGCTGAGCACCCGCCCATCGCCCCGATTGCGCCCTCGCAAGCCCGGCCGCACTGCCGCCCAACCCCCTGCTTCAAACAGGTCAATCGCGCTGCGAACCGTCGGGTAGCTCAGCCCCGTCATGCCCACAATCTGCATGACCTTGATACCTTTTTGTGCAACCTCACGACTTGCTTGCGTCTCTCGTGTAATTGCTCCAACGTTTGAAATCTTGCGTCTTCTTTTTCCATCCCAATCACTTGGGGGCGGATTCATGAATTTCAAGCTTTATCGGGCCGAATCTATAAGGCGCTGGCCGCCAGGGCGTGCAGGTCGCTCACTGCCAAGAGACCGCCGCCATGTCGTTGGCAAAGATCGGCGAGTTGTGCCACAGGCCCTTCAAGCCCTTTTTGGCCACTGCCGCTTGTTGCGGGTTGAAGAGGTAGACATTCACCGCGTCGGTGGCCAACTGCTTTTGCATCTGGGCAAACAGACCAGCGCGCTCCTTGGTGTTGGTGCTGGCAGCATGTTTGGCGGCCAGGTCGCGGAAGGCCTTGCTGTCGTAGCCGTAGTAGTACTTGGGGTCGGTGTAAACCATGTAGTCCAGCGGCTCCACATGATTGATTACCGTCAGATCAAACTGGCCTTTGAAGGCTCCCGAGAGCCACTGCGCCCATTCCACGTTTTCAAGCTTGGCCTGGATGCCTACCTTAGCCAGTTGCGCGGCCAGCACCTCTCCGCCTTGGCGGGCGTATTGGGGCGGCGGCAAGGTCAGGGTCACTTGCAGCGGGGTTTGAACGCCAGCCTCCTTCAGCAAGGCGCGGGCTTTGTCCGGGTCATAGGGGGTGACGTTGGTCAGGTCCACATAGCCCGCATCGGTGGGGGCAAAGTGGCTGCCGATGGGCACGGCCTTCCCATCCATCACGCCGTCGATAAAGGCCTTGCGGTCAATGGCGTGGGCCAGGGCGCGGCGCACCCGCGCATCGTCAAAGGGCTTGCGTTTGTTGTTGATGGCCATGATGCCCTTGCCGGCCGTCGCGCCCATGGTGACCGAAAAACGCGCATCGGCCTGGAACTGCTTGATGCTTTGCTGCGCCAAGTTGCGGGGAAAGCCATCCACATCGCCCGCCAACAAGGCGGCAACCTGAGCGGCTGGGTCGCTGATGAAGCGGAAGGTGACCTTCTTGAGCTTGACCGACGCAGCTTGGCGGTGGCCGTCAAAGCGGCTCAGTACCACGGCATTGCCCTTTTTCCAGTCGTCAAACTTGAATGGCCCGGTGCCGATAGGGCGCTGGGCAGCGCCTAGCGCCGACTTGGCATCGAGGATGACCGCCGTGTTCTCGCCCAGGCGGAACAGAAAATTGCCGTCTGGGTTGTTCAGCGTAAAGATCACCGTGTGCGGGTCTGGTGTGCTGACCGAGGCAATATTGTCAAACAGTGCCTTTTTAGCCTTGTTGGTCGAGCCCTCGGCTTTCGCGCGCTCGAAGGAGAACTTCACGTCGGCCGCATCAAAAGCCTCGCCGTCGTGGAACTTCACGCCCTTGCGCAAGCTGAAGGTGTAGGAGCGGCCGTCAGGCTCCATGCTCCAGCGCTCGGCCAGCAAGGGGCTGATCTGGCCATCCACGTTGATCTTGGTGAGGCCCTCCAGCACATTGAGGTGAACGATCTCGCCAATGGCCGCTGCCGGGGCCACGGTCGGGTCTAAGCCCGGCGGCTCTAGCACCATGCCAATCACGGCCGACGTCTTGCCGCTTTGAGCGTGGGCCGCCACGGGCTGCAGGGCGACAACGCTGACACCCAAAGCACAGGCCAAAGCCCGTAGGTGTGGAGAGCAAGAGGGCATGGAGGACCGCATGGGGTTGCTTCCTTGGAGTGAGGACGGGCGCATGGTGCCCCAAATTTACCGCCGAGACGGCGTTCAGCGCTCAGCGTTTCCGCCTGCGCGGCACCGATCGGGCTGAGCCTGCCGGCGCTGTAAAGCCGCCCGCGACAGGATACTCTCACTGGTGAGATGTGCGTTTGCTGCCAACTTTGCCACGGCAGAAGCCTGTTGTCCCCGGAGAAGACCCGCACGAGGACTGGGCCTAATCGCAACAAGGCGTTAAATTCTCGGGTCTATCACGCAGACCGAGGGCTTGCCGTGATCAAGCAGAGCACGCGATGTGTCGATACGACGCTGCGAGCCACGAAATGAGTCTGTGTGGGCTGGAGTTATTAGTAATGAATTCAAAACTGCTGTTCGGGGCCCGTGGCCCATTGTGGGCTTCGATCTGCAGCGCGCTGTTGGTCCTGACCGCCTGTGGAGGCGGAGGTGACGGCGAGGTGGAGCAAGCCCCTTTGGCCGCTGACCCTGATGAGCGCCGCGCGCCCACGGCTGCACGGTCCGCACTGAACGCCCAAACGGCCGCCACAGCCACCTGGTCGGCCCCTACTAATCTGAGCTTGGTGCCATCCTCAGGCTCGGTGTTGCCTAACGGCAAAGTGCTGCTGTGGTCGGCCGACAACCCCATGTCTTTTGGCGGCGGTGGCCGCACCTACACCACGGTCTACGACCCGGTCACCAACACAGCCAGTGATCGCTTGGTACAGGAAACCGGCCATGCCATGTTCTGCACCGGCACCACCTTGCTGGCCGACGGGCGCCTACTGGTGAACGGTGGCAGCGATTCGGCCGCCACGAGCATCTACGACCTCAACGCCAACTCGTGGACACGCGGCGGCGAGATGAACATCCCCCGAGGCTACCAGTCCAATACCTTGCTGCAAGATGGCTCGGTCCTGACCTTTGGCGGCTCCTGGAGCGGTGGCACCGGCGGCAAGCACGGCGAAGTCTGGTCCTCAGGCTCTGGCTGGCGCACGCTGAGCGGCATGCGCATCGACTCCACCCTCACCGCCGATGGCCCCTGGGGAGGTGATTCCCACTATTGGCTGGTGCCCGCGGGCAATGGCAAAGTCTTCCATCCCGGCCCAGGGGTGCGCATGCATTGGTTGGACACAGCAGGAACGGGGGCCACCACCTATATCGGCGATCGCACGGACGCCAGTGTCCAGGGCGGTGCGGATGTGCCCAGTGTGGGCGGCAGTCTGGTCATGTATGACGTCGGCCGCGCGCTCAAGATGGGCGGCATTCACCGGCTCAGCCAGCCTGCACACAACAATGCCTTTGTCATTGAGTTCGACAAAGGTGTGTCCGTTCGCAAAGTGGCCAATATGGCCTTCCAGCGGGTCTATCACAACAGTGTGGTGCTGCCTGATGGCCGGGTGGTCGTCATTGGCGGGCAAACCTTCGAGGCCTCGTTCACCGACAACGACTCAGTGATGTCGGCGGAGATCTGGGACCCCACCACCGAAACCTTCACCACGCTGCCCAACGCCATGTCGGTGCCGCGCAACTATCACAGCATCGCCATGTTGATGCCGGACGGCCGCGTGATGTCTGCGGGCGGTGGTTTGTGCGGCGGTTGTGCGGCCAACCACGCCGACCTGCAAATGCTCTCGCCGCCCTATTTGTTCAATGCCGACGGCAGCCCCGCGCAGCGGCCGGTGATCCAGACCGCACCGAGCACCGTGAAGTACGGCTCGGTGGTGAATGTGGCCATGAGTGGTGCTGTCACTGACTTCGCCATGGTGCGCCTGGGCGCCACCACCCACACCATCAACAACGACCAGCGCCGTGTTCCGCTGATGTCGGCCAGCCTTGGCAACAACATCTACAGCCTGCAGATTCCTAGCAACCCAGGGTGGTTGCTGCCGGGGCCGTGGATGCTGTTCGCCATGGATGCCAACGGCGTCCCCTCGGTGGCCAAGATCGTCACCATCAGCGCCGATGGCGTGCCTTTGGTGCAGCCTGTGCCCTCGCGCAGCTCTGATGCCTATGCGCCGGTGAGCTTCAATGTGAACGCCACCGCCGCTCAGCCAGGCTTCAATTACTCGGCCACGGGTCTGCCTCCTGGAGTGACCATCGACCGCGCCACAGGCGTCGTCTCGGGTGCGCCAACCGCTGGCGGCACCTACACCGTGACGGTCAGAGCGGCTAACGGCAACGGCGTGACTTCGACCTCATTTGAGTGGGTCGTGACGGGGGCCAACAGCCAGGGCACCGGCTTGGTCGGGCGCTATTTCAATGGCAAGGCTCTGGGCGGCACGGCTGTCTACTTGAAAACCGAGAACGTGGACTTTGCCTGGAGCACAGCGCCCGCACCCGGCGTGGTGGTCAGCGACTTCTCCGTCGAATGGTCAGGCCAGTTGCAGGCGCCGTCCAGTGGGACGTATCAGTTCCAAACCGTGTCGGACGATGGCGTTCGACTCACACTGAACAATGCCTCGCTGATTGACAACTGGACCAGTCACGCCACCACCACTGACACTAGTGGCTCGGTGCAGTTGCTGGCAGGCCAACGTGTGCCCATCTCCTTGAAGTATTTCAATGGCAATGCCTCCGGCACCATCCGGCTGCTTTGGAAGAAGCCAGGGGCAGCAGGCTTTGAAGTGGTCCCCGCCGCCGTGCTGTTCAGCGACCTCAACATTGCCACCGGCCTGCGTGCGACTTACTTCAACAACACCACACTGTCGGGCGTGCCCGTGCTGAACCGGGTAGAAGCACCTAGCTTCGACTGGGGCTTGGGCTCGCCCGGACCCAATGTGCAGCCCGACGGTTTCTCCGTGCGCTGGCAAGGCAGCATCGTCATCAGTACCGGCGGTGACTACGAGTTCCGCACCGAAGCCGATGACGGTGTACGCATGTGGGGCGGCGGCATCGTCGACCCCGTGATCAACCGCTGGACCAGCCCAGGCACCGTGGTGGGCGACACGGTCGGCCCTATCGCCTTATCAACAGGTCAGTTAGTGCCCATCACCTTGGAGTATTTCGACCTCGACCGGGCGGCCGTGGTGCGCCTGCTGTGGAAGACACCGGGCTCCAGCACCTTTGTGCCGGTGCCGGCCAGCAACCTGCTGTCCACGTTGGCCAATGCAGCCCCAGAGGTGAGCCCGATCGTCAACCGTGAGGGCCTGCGGGGTGTACCGGATACGCTGACGGTGACCGCCCGTGACCCCGAGGGCGCCACCCTCACCTTCACGGCCAGCGGCTTGCCACCAGGCCTGAGCCTCGCCGCCAATGGCGTGATCTCCGGCACACCCACCGTCAGCGGCGTTTACGCCGTTCAAGTAGCAGCCACGGACCCATCGCGGATGGCCGGCGAAGCCAATTTCACTTGGACCATCAAGGAGCCATTGGCCGAAGTTGACCCGATTGAGGCACCACCCATCTTGGCGGGCCAGACAGCCAGCTACAGACCGGTGGTCAAGGGGGCGGGCAGTGTCGAATACGTCTGGCAGTTTGGTGACAGCAGCGCAGACTCTGCACCCGCCGCTTCACCCAACGCAGACCACACTTACACCACGCCGGGCCTGTATGTGGTCAACCTGATCATCCGCAGCACCGTGGATGGCAGTCGCAAGACCATCACCTTCCGCCAAGCCGTGACCACGCCCGCGACCGCCAAGGCGCCGCTGGCCAGCACCAACATCCTGGTCGAGCCGCGCACCGATGTGGCGCCTCGTCTATGGGTGCTCTCACCCGACAACAACACGGTCAGCGTGTTCGAGCTGCCCAGCATGAACCGCTTGGGCGAAGTCTCGACCGGTGGCACCGGCCCTGCCAGCCTGGGCTTGGTGCCTAACGGGCCGGTCGTTGTGGTCAACCAGACCAGTGGCAACCTCACGGTGATCGACCAAAACAGCGGTGGCATCTCGGGCTCGCTGCCCACACCGCGCGGCTCGCGGCCTTATGGCATCGTGTTCTCGCCGCTGGGAGATTTCGCCTACGTCAGCCTTGAAGCCACCGGCCAGGTGGTGAAGTACGACCTGACCGGTGCAGCGGTCGGCACGGTCACGGTGGGCGGCAACCCACGTCATCTGTCGATCTCGGCCGATGGCTCGCGCTTGTTCGTGTCGCGCTTCACCACCGCGCGCCAGCCTGGCGAAGGCACGGGCACCGTGCGTGGTGACCTCAATGGGGTCAAGACCGGTGGCGAGGTGATCGAGGTCAGCACGGCCGCCTTCACCACCCAGCGCCGCATCGTGCTGCAGCACAGCGACAAGGCCGACACCTCGGTGACGGGCAGCGGTGTGCCCAACTACTTGTCTGCTGCGGTGATTGCGCCGGACGGCAAGTCGGCCTGGGTGCCCTCCAAGCAGGACAACATTGGTCGAGGCATGCTGCGCAACCGCCAACAGTTGGACTTCCAAAACTCGGTGCGCGCCATCAGCTCGCGCATTGACCTGACTGCCAACCAAGAGGACTACGCGGCGCGCGTGGACCACGACAACGCAGGCGTGGCGTCTGCAGCGGCTTTCCATCCCACAGGCGCCTATCTGTTTGTGGCGCTGGAGACCACCCGCGAAGTAGCGGTTATGGACCCGGTGGGTCGCCGCGAGCTGTTCCGCATCAATGTGGGTCGCGCTCCGCAAGGCCTGACGCTGTCAACCGATGGCCGCACGCTGTATGTCCAGAACTTCATGGACCGCAGCGTCAGTGCGGTGGACCTGAGTCCGCTGGTGCGCAACGGCCTGCTGGAGAGCAAGCTCATCACCACCGCCTCCACGGTGGCGGCGGAGGCTTTGTCACCGGCCGTGCTGCTGGGCAAGCAGTTGTTCTATGACGCCAAGGACACCCGTCTGGCACGTGATGGCTACCTGAGCTGTGCGGCCTGCCATGCAGATGGCGCTGACGATGGTCGCGTCTGGGACTTCACGGGTTTTGGTGAAGGCCTGCGCAACACGGTGGACCTGCGCGGCAAGGCTGGGGCCCAAGGCTTCCAGCACTGGAGCGGCAACTTTGACGAGATCCAGGACTTTGAAGGTCAGATCCGCAATTTCGCCCAGGGCTCTGGCCTGATGAGCTACAACGACTTCTTCGGTGGCACGCGCAACACCCCCTTGGGGGATCGCAAAACCGGCCTGAGCCCAGACCTGGATGCCTTGGCCACCTATGTGAAGTCATTGTCTACGCCGGTCGAGAGCCCATGGCGCCAAGCCGATGGCACCCTCACCGCCACAGCGCAACTGGGTCGCCAGACCTATATCAACGCGCAGTGCGCCAGCTGCCATGCGACCCCTGGCTTCCCGGGGAATGCGACGCCGCTGCGCGATGTGGGCACCTTGAAGGGCAGCAGCGGCAACCGCCTGGGCGGCGCGCTGACGGGCATTGATGTGCCTTCTCTGGCGGGCGTGTGGGCCAGCGCACCTTATCTGCATGACGGCTCCGCTGCCACGCTGGAAGAGGCCGTGCGCGCCCACACCAAGAACACCACGCAGCCGCCAGCCGGCGAGATGGCGCAATTGGTGGAGTACCTGCGCCAAATCAACGCTGACAGCGGCGCTCAAGCCCAAGCCGCCGCACGGGCCAAGGCCGCGGCCATGGGCACGGGCGGCCTGAAGAAGAGCGGCGGCGGTTAAGACACCCCGCGCAACCTTCTTCTGACGCATACACAGGGGCCGCAAGGCCCCTGTGCTCTTCAGAGCGCCGCAGCCAACAAGCTTTGGGTGTAGGGGTGCTGTGGGCGGCGCAGCACCTCATCGGTGAGGCCATGTTCCACCACCTGCCCGTGTTGCAGCACCAGCACTTCATCGCAGACCAGGTCCACCACCGCCAAGTCGTGGCTGATGAAGAGGTAGCTCACGCCATAGCGCTCTTGCAGGTCTTGCATCAGGTTCAGCACTTGGGCCTGCACGGAGACATCCAGCGCACTCACCGGCTCGTCCGCCACGATGAGCTGAGGGCGGGTGATCAAGGCTCGGGCCAGAGCGATGCGCTGGCGCTGACCGCCTGAAAACTCATGCGGATAACGTTCGGCATCAGCGAAGTTCAGCCCCACCGCTTCGAGCATCTCGGCGACTTGGGCCTGCTGATCAGCGCTGGACCCCAGGCGCAAACCGCGCAAGGGTTCGGCCATGCTGTGGCCAATGCGCATGTGGGGGTCCAGCGAGCCAAACGGGTCTTGAAACACCATCTGAAAGCCGCGCCGTGCGGCCCGCAAGGCTGCGGGCGAGAGGCTGTGCAGGTCTTGCCCCTCAAACCGCACGCTGCCGCTGTGGGGCGCCTCCAGTGCGCAGACCAAACGCGCCAAGGTGGACTTGCCCGAGCCCGACTCGCCCACCACGCCCAGGTTGCGCCCGGCTTGCAGCGTGAAGCTGACGGACGCCAACGCTTGAACGCTGGCTTGCCGCCAGCCTGCCGTGCGCGGCAAGGCATAGCGTTGGCCGAGCGACTCGACCTGCAGCAAGGGCGTGCTCATGCCGCCTCCAAGGGGTGCCAGCAGCGCACGCGGTGTGGGCCGTCGTCCATGCTGGGGGCCTGCTGATGACAGCCGGCTTGTGCCCGGCCGCAGCGCGGGGCAAAGGCACAGCCTGGGATCAAAGCCGTGCTGGCAGGCACACGCCCGGGCAGCACCGGCAACCGTGTGCCACGGGCGAGCCCCAAGCGCGGGCGTGCCGCCATCAGGGCTTGGGTATAGGGGTGACGGGGCCTCGCAAACACGGCCTCGGTGGGCCCCATCTCCACCACCTCACCGGCATACATCACCGCCACCTGCTGCACGCGCTGGGCCATCACCGCCAGGTCATGGCTGATCAGCAGCAAGCTCATGCCCTGCTGTGCCACCAGGTCGCGGATCAGGTCCAGCACTTCGCGCCGTACATGGGTGTCGAGGGCCGTGGTGGGCTCGTCGGCCACCAGCAGCTCAGGCCCACAAGCCAGGGCCATGGCCAGCACCACCCGCTGGCGTTGGCCGCCGGAAAGCTGGTGCGGATAGGCCCGCAGCCGCTGGGCCGCTTGCGGCATGTGCACGCGCTCCAACCAGCGCAGGGCGTGAGCTTCGGCCTCACTGCGGCTGAGGCGCTGGTGCAGCCGCAGGCCCTCGGCAATTTGGTGGCCAATGGTGTGCAGCGGGTTCAAGGCCGTCATCGGCTCTTGGAACACCATGGCTAGCCGCGCACCGCGCCAGGCGCACCATTCGGCCTCGCTCATGCGGTGCAGGGGCTGGCCGCCCCACCACATCTCGCCGCTCTGCTGGGCACCTTCGGGCAGCAGGCCCATCAAGGCCAAGGCGGTCATGGACTTGCCGCAGCCCGACTCACCCACCAGCCCCAAGGTCTGGCCTTTATTGAGCTGGAAGCACACATCGCGCAGCACTTGCGCCCCTTCAGGCAGGCTGACGCGCAGGTGCCGCACCCGCAAGCCGGTGTGAGGCGTCGGTGCGGGCGTGGTGCTCATGACGCAGGCGTGAGGGACGGCAGCGCCACCCCCTCTTGGGGAACAGCGGGCAGTGGGGGCCGGAACCAATCGACACTGGCCAACAACTGGCGGTGCAGCTCATCGAGCGGCGGCTCAGGCGCCTCTTCGGTGTAGCCCAATGCGGCCAGTTGCGGGGCCAAAATCTGGCTGAGCCGCCAACGCTCAAAGGGACTCAGGCCGGAGCGCCCTTGGCGCTGCGCGACAGCCGGGTCCACCTCGCCCAGGGCACCGCGCTTCCAGGTTTCAAAGGGCATGAGCAAGCGGCTTTGGCCGAGGCGGCGGCTGCGCCGGGGCGCGCGGTGCAAAAAGGCGCCGATGCGGGCCAACTCCAGCTCCGGCTGCAAGCTCAAGTCTTCCAGGCGCACCATCAGCAGGGCGCCTGGGTGGGCTTGCCCAAACTGCCAGATGTGCTGCTGCGTCCACGCCCAATCTCGCGCATAGTCCTCAATCGGGCGCCAAGTTTCGCCCCATCCTTTGCCGGGCTCGGCCAGCTCACGCCGCGAAGCCAAGGCCGTAAAGGGTGAGCGCACCATGGCAATGAAGCGTGCCTTGGGAAACAGCTTGAGGATGCGCTCCATGTGCCAAACATGGCCGGGTGTCTTCTCCAGCCATTGGCCGTCTTGCAGGGCTTGGGCCGAGGCGGTCGTGGCGGGCAGCAAGGCTTCCAGCAGGCTCATGAACAAAGCGCGCACCGGCGTGCCGCGTGCGGGCAGCAGGGCCTCTCGTTCGCCCTGCTTCAAGGGCAAGTAAGGCGAGAGTGAACTCAGCAAACCTTGGGCTTGGCGACGGGTCAGTCGGTCGCCTTCGGGCGAGTGTTCGGGCAGGCACTCAAAGTAATGCGTCTCCGGCACTGTGGGCAGGGCAAAGCGCTCGGCCACCACGCGCTGGCACAAGGTGGTGCCTGAGCGGGCAAAACCAACAATAAAGGTGGGCATCAGGGGCTCCTAGCGGTGGCGGAGTTTGGGGTCCAGCAGGTCACGCAAGCCGTCACCCAGCAAATTAAGCCCGAGCACGGTGATGGCAATGGCCAAGCCGGGCCACAGCGCCAGCAGCGGGGCGTTGAACAACTGCAGCTGCGCGTCGGCCAGCATGCGGCCCCAACTGGGCTGCGGCGCTTGGGTGCCCAGGCCCAGAAAGGCCAGTGCCGCTTCGGCCAAGATGGCCAAGGCGCATTGGATGGTGGCCTGCACAATCAGCGGTGCCGCGATATTGGGCAGCACATGACTGCGGGTGATAGCCCAGGTGCTCAGGCCCGAGAGTCGGGCTGCGAGGATGTAGTCTCGCGCCCAGACATTCAGGGCCGCCGCGCGTGTCACCCGCATGAAGACCGGGATGTTGAACAGGCCAATCGCGATGATGCTGGTGGCCAGGCCCGGGCCTTGGGCGGCGGCCAACAGAATAGCGGTCAGCAGGGCCGGAAAGGCAAAGCCGAAATCCACGGCGCGCATCAGCACTTCGTCCACCCAGCCGCGGCGAGCCGCAGCCAATAGCCCCAAAGCCAGGCCCAGTAACAGGCCCAAACCCACGGCCAACAGGCCCACCAGCAAGGCGCTTTGCGCGCCCACCATGAGTTGGCTGGCAATGTCTCGCCCCAGGCTGTCGGTACCCAGCCAATGCGTGCTGCTGGGGCCTTGCAGCTTGTTGGGAATATCCAGCTCGGCCGGGGGGTAAGGCTGCCACATCAAGGAGAGCACCGCCATGCCCACCACCAGCGCCACCAGCACCGCGCCCAGCATGAAGCTGCGGTGCCGCAGGGCGCGCTGCCATAGCGTGGCGGGCCGTGTTGGCTGGTCAGACGGTGCACTGTGGGCCTGGCCTAAGGGGCTCATGTGCGGCCTCGCTTCAGGCGCGGGTCCAGCCAGTGGTAGAGCAGCTCCACCACAAAGTTGATCAACACCACCAGGGCCACCAAGGCCATCACCACATCGCGCACCAAGACCAGGTCGCGATTGCTGATGGCCTGAAACACCAGGCGCCCGACGCCGGGCAAGACAAACACGTTTTCCACCACGATGGTGCCGGTCAGCAAGTTGGCCATTTGCAGCCCCATCACGGTCAGCACCGGCACCATGGCATTGCGCAGCACATGGCGCCACATCACGGCGCGGCGGCTCAAGCCCTTGGCCCGGGCGGTACGCACAAAGTCTTCGCGCATCACCTCCAGCACGGCCGAGCGCGTGACCCGCGCCAAGATGGCCGCCTGCACGCAGGCCAGCGCCAGAGCGGGCAAAAGCAGCGCCTTCATCCCCGCCACGAGCCCGCCGCCATCGTCCTCAGACCAACCCGGAAACCCACCCGCGCCCACCCACTGCAGCTTCACCGCAAACAGCAGGATCAGCAAAATCGCCAGCCAGAAATTGGGCAGGGCCAGGCCCACTTGCCCGGCACTCATCACCGCTACATCGCCCAGACGGCCATGCCGGGCCGCCGCATACACCCCGAGGCTCAGCGCCACGGCCACGGTCAGCAGCATGGCCATCAGCGCCAAGGGTCCGGTGACTTGCATGCGCTCGGCCAGCAGAGCGAAGGTGGGCTCGTCATAGGACAGGCTGAGGCCCGGCTGCCCTTGCAGCAAGCCACCCACCCACTGCGCATAGCGCGTCAGCGCGGGCTGATCCAGCCCCAGCTTTTGTTCCAGCGCGGCCACGGCCTCGGGCGTGGCAGATTCACCCAGCATCACCTCGGCCGCATTGCCCGGCAGCCATTCCAGGGCCGCAAACACCAAGGCGGAGGCCACCAGCAAGGTCAGGCTGAGGGAAGCCAGTCGGCGAAGCAGCAGGGCAAGTGCACCCATGGGGGAGAGGGTTGGCGCAGCGGGCGTGAATGGAATGACCGCTCATGATGCCCGCAAAAGCGCGCTGCATGGCGCAGGTGTGCCCGGTCTGCCCAGCATCCCCCGAACTTGCAGTCAGCGACCCACGGAACGCCAACAGGGCCCTAAGGCCCTGTTCGGTTTTCGCGCAATGGCCGCAGCATTGCTGCCACGGCTGGTCAGACGCTCGGTCAGTCGTTCAGGCCATCGTGGCGCGCGGCAGCGGCGTACAGGTCAGCGGCAAAGCCGGGGTCCGAACGCTCGACACTGCGGGCAAGGCCGCGCACGGCTTCGGCATCGCGCGAGCGGGCCAGGTGGGCGGCTCGGATCTTGGGGGCGCTGCTCAGGCGAGCCAGCAGGCGGGCACCGGAGAGAAACAGCTCGGCGGCAACACGGGCGCCGCGCGGGGCGGTGATGCGGGGGCTGAGGCCAAAGGTTTGGGAAGTGATAGCGGACATGAAAGAACTCCTGCGGTTCAGGGCGATGAAGACGCTCGGGCCGATCAGGCGCGAGCGTGCGGGGTGCCCAAGCGGCGCAATTCGGCAGCCAAGGCGGGATGATCGATCTCATACTGCTGAGCCAGGTGCCGCAGATGCGGGGCGGCGCGCAATTCGGCGGCATGCACCAAAGCACGGCCTAAGTCGTGCCAGGCCCGCTTCATCCGCGCTTGCAAGGCTTGGCGCAGCGACACCGCGCGCATGGCACGGGCAGGGCGGGCAGCGGGGACAAAGGCGAAGGCGGCGGCGGCGGTCATGGCAGTCAACAGGGCTTTGATGAGATGGCCGCAAGCATAAGGGTTTGCACTAATGCTTGTCTATTGAATAATTGGCAGATGTGATATCAATGAATCGAATATCTTGAGCCGCCTGAACTTCCGCACCCTGGACCTGAACCTGCTGCGCGTGTTTGACGCCGTGATGGCCGAGGGCAGCTTGACGCGCAGCGCCGTGGTCTTGGCCATGACGCAGCCGGCTGTCAGCCATGCGCTCAAGCGCCTGCACGAGTCGGTGGGCGAGCCGCTGTTTGAGCGCACCGCACACGGCATGCGGCCCACGCCTTTGGCGCAGACGCTCTGGCCCCAGGTGCGCGCGGCCCTCGGCACGCTACAACAGGCCTTGGCCCCCAGCGCCTTTGACCCCGCACGGGATCGGGTGGCCTTTCGCCTGGCCATGGCCGATGCCACCGCTGCCCTGCTGATGCCGGCACTGGTGCAGGCCATCGAGGCTCAAAACGCCCTGGCCAACCTGCGCGTGGTGCCCCTGGCCACCCGCGACCCGCGAGCCATGCTGGAGCGTGGCGAGGTGGATGTGGCGGTGGGCTACTTCCCTGACGCCATGGCCGCCCTGCTAGCGCAAGGCGACGATGCGGCCTTGCGCCATCAGCGCCTCTACGACACCCACTATGTATGCGTGATGCGCCGTGGCCACCCGCTGGCCGACCAGCCATTGACGCTGGAGGCGTACTGCGCCGCTCACCATTTGCTGGTGAGCTTTTCAGGCCGCGCCCATGGCTTTGTGGACCAGGCCTTGGCAGCCGTGGGCCAGCAGCGCCGCATTGTGCTGACGGTGAACCAGTTTTACACCGCCGGGCGCGTGGTGGCGGGCTCCGACCTGTTGACGGTGTTGCCGCAGTCGTTTGTGGAGGCCACGGGCGCCGCCGATGCCTTGGTCGTCAAACCCTTGCCACTGCCCCTGGGCCGCGTGCATGTGGAGATGATGTGGCACTTGCGCAAAGACGCCCTGCCCGCTCAACGCTGGCTGCGCGGCCTGCTGGCAGGCATTGAAGGGCCGATGGTGGGCTGAGCAGGTGGGTGGTGCCCCCCTTCGGGCCAGCGCCGCGCTGTCAGCCCGTCGCGCTCAACCCGCCCCCAGCGCCCTCACCAACTCAGCCAAATCCGTGCCCTCGAACCACGGCTGGGCTGAAGCACCTGCAGGTTTGGCGGGATGGCCTGGGCGACAAACCCACGCTGCGGCGAGGCCCGCCCGGCATGCGCCTTCAATGTCCAACACCCAGTCATCACCCACATGCAGCACCTGGTGTGGCGCGAGTTGCAGGTGCTCGCAGGCGGCATCGAAAAAGGCGGGCTCGGGCTTGCCTTGACCGAAGGCCTTGGCGCTGAGGCCGCCGACGAAGAAGTGGGCCAGACCGATACGCTCAAGATCAGCGTTACCGTTGGTCAGGGCGAACAAGGGCCAACGGGCGCTCAAGGCTTGCAAGGCGACCAAGGCGTCGGGGTACAAGACCACGCGCTGGCGCTCTGCAAAAAAGACCTCGAACGCGGCCGCCGCCAGCGACTCATCGTCGCCGGCCTCCCGCAGCGCCCACACCAAGCTGGTTTGGCGCTGCCAAGAAAAGTCATGCGCCTGCTCAGGGTGAGCCAGGGCCACGGCGTCGCGCGCTCGGCGCAAGGCAAGCACATCAAAGTGTGCGGCCGTGCGCGGCGCATGCCGCTGTAGCCAGGCGTGCAGCACCTGCTCGGCTCGGGCAATGGTAGGCCAGACGGGCCACAAAGTGTCGTCCAGGTCCAGCGTGAGGGCCTTGAAGGTGGCGCTCACCGCATCCACCCCTTGCGGCGGAAGTAGATCAGTGGGGCGGCCACCGAGCAGACCATCAGCCCCAGCGCAAAGGGGTAGCCCCAGGTTTGGCTCAGCTCAGGCATGTACTTGAAATTCATGCCGTAGACGCTGGCGATCAGCGTGGGCGGCAACAGCGCCACGCTGGCCACCGAGAAGATTTTGATGATCTTGTTCTGGTTGATGTTAATGAAGCCGACGGTCGCGTCCATCAAGAAGTTGATCTTGTCGAACAAGAAGGCCGTGTGGCTGTCCAGCGAGTCGATGTCGCGCATGATCTGCCGCGCCTCTTCAAACTGCTCGGCATTGAGCATGCGGCTGCGCATCATGAAGCTGACCGCGCGGCGGGTGTCCATGACATTGCGGCGGATACGGCCGTTCAAGTCTTCCTCGCGGGCAATCGCGGCCAGGGCCTCCCCCGCAGCACGATCGTCCACGTCTTGCTTCAAGACGCGGGCGCTGACTTTCTCGAGGGAGTCGTAGATGCCCTCCAGCGCGTCGGCCGAGTACTCGGCGTCGGCGTCATAGAGCTTGAGCAGCACATCCTTGGCGTCTTCAATCAAGGCCGGAATGCGGCGGGCGCGCAGGCGCAGCAGGCGAAACACCGGCAAGTCCTCGGCGTGCACCGAGAACAGCACGTTGTGAAAGAGGATGAAGGCCACCCGCACATTGCGCGGGGTGATGTCGTCGTCGATCAAGAAGTCGGAGCGGATGTGCAGCTCGCCGTTGTCTTCTTCGTAGAAGCGGGCCGACTCTTCTAGGTCGTCATCAACGATGTTGTTGGGAATGTGCAGGCCAAAACGGACGGCAATCCAGCCGATTTCTTCGGCCGTGGGCGCATCCAGGTCGACCCAGACGGGTTGCACGTCGGCCAGGTCGGCGGCCGAGTCGATTTCTTCTTGCAGCAAGCGGCCACTGAGGCGGCCTTTGTCCAGCGTGAATACGTTCAGCATGGGTCCAGTTCCAGCGTCGGCATGGCACACAGCACAACGGCTGCGGCGCAATTCGGGGCTTTCAACAGGTGCCAACAGCACCTGGGCGGGAGAGTGGGAACCGTCTCACCCCGCATCCAGAGACGAAGCTCAGGGGCTCTGAGCCTCAGCGCACCGGGCTGGAGGGGACGGTCACCGCGGGTGAGGGGCGTCCAAGGGGGGCACCTTCGTAGTGGCGATGGCTGAATTATGGTCCATGGGTGCTCCACCGATGGAAGCGACAGTCACGACAGGCAGCGATAAACGCACACGTGTCCCCATGCCGGGCTCGCTGTCAATCTCCATCCAACCACCTTGCAGGTCGATGATCTCCTTGCACAAGCTCATGCCCAGGCCCGTGCCGGGGTTGTGGCGCGAAGGGTCTGCGCGCCAAAAGCGCTCGCACACCCGGCTGACTTCTTCGGGTGTCATGCCGATACCGCGATCGCGGATCTCCAGCGTCAACCACTGATCATCAGCGCCCACGATGCTGAGGGCCACGGGCTGACCCGGCTGTGAGTATTGCCGCGCGTTGTCCAGCACCTCGGCGACGGCCTGCACGGCCTTGATCTCGTCGATGAGCACCAGGGTCTGTGGGCACTCCGCAGGCAAACTCAAGGGATGGCTGACCCCGGCTTCGAGTTGAGACTGGGCAATTTGCTCCAGCAGGCGGCCTAGGGCGGTGGGCTTGCGCTCCATGTCGCGGCCCTGTCGAGCTTCGATGCGCGCCAGGTCAAGCAGCTCGGTGACGATGCGCATCATCAGCTGGCTCTGGCGCAGCACGATGCTCATGGCTTCAGTGCGTCGCTCCTCAGACATGGGCCGGTGGAGCAAGAGTTCAGCGTAGCCCAAGATGCTGGACATGGGCGTTCTGAGTTCGTGTGCCGCGCTCGACAAAAAGTCGCTCTTCATGCGCTCGGTCTCGATCTCGCGCGTGACATCTCGAATGAACACCACGTGCCCGCCGTCTTCACTGCGACGCAGGGAGACTTGAACCACCGCGTAGAACGGACGTTCCCGACGCAATTCCATGACCGCGTCGTTCTGCCCCGCGCCCTCGGCGATCAGCAACTCGGTGATCGGGTTTCGTTGCGTTTCAGCGGGCGACAGCAAGCCGACCAATCTGTCCTCAAACTGCGTGAGGCTGAGCCCCAAGGCCTCGCCGGGCATGAGGCACATCAGGCCGTTGAGCACTTTGTTCTGGTAACGCAAGCGCTCATCGGCGTCGAAGTAGGCGACGCCAGCGTCGCACAACTCCAGCATGGCTTCGATTTGCGCCAGGCGGGCTTTGGACTTCGCAGCCATGCGCATGGCATCGTCTGCCGACAGCGCCATGGTACGGCCCAGTAGCAGTAGCTCGCCTGCGGCGTCGTGCGCTGCAAAGTCCTTGAGCTTCAGCCCTTTTCCTTGCATGTCAGCCATGCTGGTCACGACCGGCGCCACGACGAGCAGCATGGTGCCATCGTCCATCCACTCGGCACTGCCTCTCAGTTGCAGGCGCTTTTCATCCTTGCTGACCAGCGTGCACAGGCCGTGCCCATGCTGTTGCCAGTCCTTCATGGTGGTGTGCCGTTGAGGCCGCTTGATGTCAAACAATGCGTCCAATCGGCCGCCAAGCCTATCGCCCAGCCCCAAGGCCCACAGGCTTGACCCGAGAGATTGGATGCGCAGTTCAGCGTCGACCCACACATGAAACGGAAACGCTCGGTTGAGCTGATCTCCGCGCAACGATAAGCTGTTGTCCATGGCTGTCCTTGTTCACTGCGCGACCACACGGACCCGGAAGACCGCTTTAGCCTCCCGAGCGTTGGCTTGGCGTTCGAGGGTGATGGTCTGCTCAGAGCGCTTGGCCAAACCTCGGATCAAACCCGCCACCATCGGGGCCAATCCTTCGCGATGTGAATCGTAGATCACGTCAAAGCTGCCATCCTCTCGATCTTCAACGCTGAAAATCGGCAAGTGCATGTGCGGGAAGACGGTTTCGACGCGGCCATGCAGGTCATTGAGATTGCCCAGGATATCTCTCAGATTGTCCCCTGCGGCATCCAGAAGTTGGCCGTAGCCTTCTTCGGCGGTATAGAGGATCCAGTACTCCCCGAAGGCCTCCAACACCTGCTCTGCGGTCAAGCCAGTTTCTACGGTGACGGCGGAAACCAGCTTGTAGGTGAGCTCATCGTCGTAGGGCTGCATGCTGACAAAGCCATCGGCATGCGTGTCTGCCAAGGCACACACTCTCTGCCAGCCTGCTTCACTGT
>JAXHNT010000103.1:0-22673 GCA_034520165.1 Ideonella sp. | reverse complement strand
GTAGGTCAGGGCCGACACCAATCCGGTTAAGGCCTCGACATGGAGGGGCACGCCCGCCAAAACAGCACGAACAATGCGCGCGTCACCCAGGTCAATGGTCAAGGCCTTAGCACCGGCAGCCTGCAACGCCCCCACAGCCAGCTCTTGAATCTCAAGGTCGGCTTCGAGGCCTGCGTGGCCAAAAATCTCGGCACCAAACTGCAAGGGCTCACGCGTCGCATGAGACCCCTGAGGCTTGGTGTGGAGAACGGGGCCGCAATAGCAAAGCCGCGTGACGCCCTGGCGATTCAGCAAATGGGCATCAATGCGTGCCACCTGAGGGGTGGTGTCAGAGCGCAAGCCCAGGGTGCGGCCGCTGAGTTGATCCACCAGTTTGAAGGTCTTGAGGTCGAGCTCACGACCTGTGCCAGAGAGCAGTGACTCCAAATGCTCCAGCATCGGAGGCATGACCAGCTCAAACCCGTAGGTGCGAGCCAGATCTAAGCATTGACGCCTAAGCTCTTCAATACGCCTCGCCTCAGAAGGCAAGACATCGGCGATGTACTCCGGCAACAGCCAAGCAGAGGACATGAAAATTGGACCGGGTTAAAACCGGCATTGTACTCGTGCCCTGAGCCCCTGCGGCTTCGAAGCCACAGCACGATCTGAGGCTGCCAGCCCACTGTCAGCTTTGCAGGAAAGCAAGCAGGACTAAACCAAGCAGCAGGCAAGCCAGCCCGAAAAATCGGAGCTGGCCATCAGTCAGGCGCAGCGCCTTTTCAAACGCTGCCCGCCAAGCGCTTGGCGCGAGCAACGGCAGCAAGCCTTCGAAGACCAAGACCAGTGCCACTGCACTCCAAAACACATCGCTCATGCATCAAGTGGCAGCCCAAGCTTATCGATTGGGCGCAACTGTGGGAGCACCACCGCGCATGGCCTTGAAGAAGTCTCCTGAAGGCTCCACCACCATGACATCCGACTTACTGCGCCAAGAAGCCCGGTAGGCTTCCAAGCTGCGATAGAACTGAGCAAACTGGGGGTCTCGTCCAAAGGCTGCAGCATAGGTCGCCGACGCCAGTGCGTCACCCTCACCCATGACTTTCTGGGCGTCACGATAGGCCTCAGCCACGATCACTTCGCGTTGGCGATCAGCGTCAGCGCGAATCTTCTCTCCCTCGGCTTGGCCCGTGGATCGCAACTCGTTGGCTACTTGCTTTCGCTCCGACTCCATCCGCCGATACACGGATTCAGTGATGCTGGCCACAAAGTCAACTCGCTTGATCCGAACATCAAGAATCTCAATGCCGAAAGACTTGGCCTCATCCGCCAAGCGCGCCTGCACGCCCTGCATCACTTTCTCGCGTTCGGTGGCCAACACGCCACCGACAGTGCGCTTTGTGACCTCCTCGTTGAAGGCGGCTTGAACCACGGGGCTTAAACGATTTTCAAGATTCCGAATGTCAGTCCCGTTGTTGCGGATGAACTGACGCGGCTCCTTGATGCGCCACTTCACGAGCCAGTCGATGACCAAGCTCTTCTTTTCAGCGGTAAAGATCGGGCGGGTTTCTGGGCTATCAAGTGTCTGAATGCGTCGGTCCAAGAAAACCACATTCTGGAAAGGCGGTGGGAGCTTGATCTTCAGACCTGGCTCGGTGATAACTTCCTTAATCTCACCCAGCGCATAAACCACCGCGACCTGGCGCTGATCGACCACAAATAAAGTGGCTCCTGCCAGCATCAAAAGGGCCAGCAAGACACTGGCAAACATTGCAATTCGATTCATGATGTCACTCGTATGCAGCTAAGGGGTCAACGACTGTCACGATCGCGACTGCGAAGGCCTTCACGGCCCTCTCGAGCTCGGGGATCCGCCATGGACTCAGGACTGCCGGCGGTCGCCGGCGCAGCGGCTATCGCCGCATTGGGCACCGCAGCCCCAGCCAAGGAGCCTGCAGGCCCAACTTGCTGCATGATCTTGTCCAAGGGCAGGTACAGCAGATTGGAGCCACTGCGGCTGTCCACCATCACTTTGGTGACGTTGCTGTAAATCTCTCGCATCGTGTCAATGTAGAGCCGATCACGCATCACGCCGGGTGCCTTTTGATACTCAACATAGACCGAGAGAAAGCGCTGGGCGTCACCCTCAGCCCGGGCCACAACCCGAGACTTGTAGCCCTGGGCCTCTTCGGCCAATCTGGATGCCGTACCTTGTGCTTTGGGAATCACATCGCTGGCGTAGGCCTGGCCTTCGTTCTTATAGCGATCGCGATCGGCGCCCGCCTTCACGGCGTCATCAAAGGCCGCCTGCACTTGCTCCGGAACCTCCACGTTTCTGAGGTTGACGTTCCTGATCGTCACGCCCGCATTGAGCTTATCCAATTGTGACTGAATGGACTTGACCAAATCGGCCGCAATGGCGTCCCGGCGCTCGTAAAGCACTTCATCGACTTTGCTGCTGCCAACGATCTCTCGGACCGCGGATTCGCTCGCCTGGGTCACAGCCTCATCAGTGCCGCGGTTCTCGAACAAAAATGCTCTCGCATCCTTCAGGGTGTACTGAACGGTGAAACGGATGTCGACGATGTTCTCGTCCTGGGTCAGCATCGAGGAGTCTCGCAGACCCGTGGAGGCGGCCACCGACTGTCGCCCGACATCGACCGAGCGCAACTGTGTGACTTTAACCGTCTCATTTTGCTGAATGGGATAGGGCATGCGCCACTGCAGTCCAGCGTCCACGGTCCGGCTGTAACTGCCGAAAGTGGTGATCACCGACTGCTCGCCTTCTTGAACGATGAAGACACCGCTGCCGACCCAAATCAGCGCGACGACACCGGCAATCAGTCCGACGCCAACCCCAGCACTCTTCATGTCGGGCTCGAAACTCGGGCCACCGTTAGGTGGCTGCCCATTGTTGCCCCCCCCGCCGAAAACGCCCCCCAATTTACGGCGGAAGTCTCGCCACAATTCATCGAGGTCGGGGGGCCCTCCTGACGACCGTTGTTCAGCATCCTCCACCCCACCAAACGGCCTCGCTGAAAGGCCCCTGACAAGGCTCGGGTCAAGGCACTAAGGCGTGTCGCCCCAGCGGAAGTAGTTGTTGAATCGCGCATAGTTGATGCCGATAGTCGTGAAAAGAGGTTGATCAAGCTGGACCGACAGAGGCTGAAGGTTCAGACTCTACCGCGCTGCCATCAGGCAAGATGGTGACAGTGTCTTGTGAATTCAAGTTAGACGCATGTGTGACGTGCTGAGAAATCAATTGGCGCAGAGCATCTAATCCGTCGCCGTCACGAGCACTGACGAACACCCGAGTTACCCGACCCGCTGCGCCGCGATCGACTTCATCCACGGACAGACGAGGACGCTGCGCTACGTCTAATTGGTCGACCTTATTGCAGACCCAAACTTGAGGAATATCCTGGGCGCCAATCTCAGCCAGCACGCGATCCACCTCTTCGCACTGTTCCTGCAAATTCGGGCTCGATGCATCCATCACATGCAAGAGCAAGTCTGCATCGCAGGCTTCTTGCAAAGTAGCCTGAAAGGCCTCTACCAATTTGTGCGGTAAATCGCGAATAAAGCCAACGGTGTCGGACAGCGACACAGAGCGTCCCGCTTCGCCCAAATAGAGCGACCGGGTGGTCGTGTCTAAGGTCGCGAAGAGCTGATCAGCGGCATACGCCTTGGCCTTGACCAGGGTATTGAACAAGGTGGATTTGCCGGCATTGGTATAGCCGACGATAGACACCCTGAAGGTTCCGCTGCGTTCGCGAGCGCGCCGCTGGGTACTGCGCTGACGCTTCACCTTGTGCAGACGCTCTTTGACCGACTTGATGCGGTCGCCAATCATGCGTCGGTCCAGCTCAATTTGCGCTTCACCCGGACCGCCTCGATGGCCCACACCACCACGCTGACGCTCCAAATGGCTCCAGCGCCTCACCAATCGGGTAGAGAGGTATTGAAGACGCGCCAACTCAACTTGTAGCTTGCCTTCATGGCTTTGGGCCCGAGCCGCGAAGATCTCCAAGATTAACGCCGTACGGTCAGCCACTGGCACGCCCAGATGACGCTCCAAATTGCGCTGCTGCGCTGGGCTCAGGGCTTGATCGAAAATCACGCCATGAGCGCCATGCGCCTGGACCAAAAATTTAATTTCGTCGGCCTTGCCGGAGCCCACAAAGAGCGCGGGATCGGGCGACTTGCGTTTGGCCGTGACGCGGGCTACGGCCACATCGCCCGCCGATTCGGCCAGCAAGGCCAACTCGTCGAGGCTGGGGTCGAATGACGACCCTGGGCCGAAATCAACACCGACCAACACCGCTTTCGCGATGTCGGAGTCGGACGTCGTGGATGATGCACTCAAGATGCAGCAGGCTTCTTCAGCCCGGTCCGTACGAGAGAGCGGGGGGCGCTCAGGGGGCGTCGCCTGGTTCAGCAGTGTGGAAACTCACGGCACGGCCGGGCACCACCGTAGAGATGGCATGCTTGTACACCATTTGGGTCACGGTGTTGCGCAGCAGGACGACGTATTGGTCGAAAGACTCGATGTGCCCTTGAAGCTTGATGCCGTTGACGAGGTAAATCGACACCGGGACGTGCTCCTTGCGCAGCAGGTTGAGGAACGGGTCTTGCAGGAGTTGTCCTTTGTTGCTCACGATATGCTCCGTGTTGGAAGAGAGTGTGAAAATCTCACGTTAACACAGGCCGCTCGGTTTCAAGCGACCAAGGTCATCGATAAAGGGTCAACCATCCACAAATGGGTTGTGCGAGCTCTTAAACTCAATGCGCAACGGCGTGCCCACCAGCTTGAAATGCTCCCGGAAGCGACCTTCAAGGTAACGCTTATAGGTGTCGGCCACGTGCTCCAGCGAGTTGCCGTGGATGATGATGATGGGCGGGTTCATGCCCCCTTGGTGGGCATAACGCATCTTGGGCCGGAAAGCACCTGAGCGCTTGGGCGCCAAGTGTTGCACCGCCTCCAGCAGCAACCGAGTCAACACAGGGGTGGGCATTTTGCGGCTGGCCGACGCTTGCGCATCAATGATGGCCTGCCACAGCGGGCCCAAACCCTGACGCTTGAGCGCCGAGATATGGACGATGGGCGCAAATTTCAGGAAGGCCAAGCGTTGCTCGATGGAGCGCTCCAGCATTTGCCGCTGGTAGCTGTCAATGGCGTCCCATTTGTTGATGGCAATCACCACAGCGCGGCCTGAATCCAGCACATAGCCTGCAATGTGTGCGTCTTGATCACTGACACCTTGCGTCGCATCGACCATCAAGACCACCACATTGGCGTCGGCAATAGCCTGCAGCGTCTTGACCACTGAGAACTTCTCGATGGCCTCGAACACTTTGCCCTTGCGGCGTAAGCCTGCCGTGTCGATCAATTCAAAGCGTTGGCCATTGCGCTCCAGCGGCACCTTGATGGCGTCTCGCGTGGTGCCTGGCATGTCAAAGGCAATCAGCCGCTCTTCGCCCAACCAAGTGTTGATCAGGGTGGACTTGCCGACATTGGGCCGGCCGGCAACCGCCAAGCGGATGGGCGCGTCAGGATCAACGCCACCTTCTTCTTCCTCGTCTTCAGGAAACTCGATCAAGGCCGCTTCCAGCAGGCTGCGAATGCCTTGACCATGCGCCGCCGAGATGGGATGAGGCTCACCCATGCCCAACTCATGAAACTCAGCCAGCAAGGGCGAGTCCACCATGCCTTCGGCCTTGTTGACCGTGAGCAGCACACGCTTGTTGGCCTGCCGGAGGTAACGTGCAATGTCTTGATCTTGTCCAGACAATCCGGTTCGGACGTCCGTGACGAAGATGACGACATCGGCCTCAGCGACTGCTTGCCGGGTCTGTTTGGCCATCTCTTTGACAATACCGGTCGTACTGTCAGGCTCAAAGCCGCCGGTATCCACCACGATGAATTCGCGCTGCCCCAAGCGGCCGTCTCCATAGTGACGGTCACGTGTCAAACCCGCATAGTCCGCGACGATGGCGTCGCGGCTCTTGGTCATACGGTTAAAAAGGGTGGACTTGCCCACATTGGGGCGTCCGACCAGCGCGATGACGGGTTTCAAGCGAGATCAACCAGGTTATTCATTCCGGACGGAAGGCATAAATGCCCCCGTTACGAGTCACGGCCATCAGCGTGTTATCCCAGAGCGCCGGCGCAGCAACAATGGGAGAGCCGTCGGTGGGCAGACGCAGCACCATCTCGCCGCTGTCACGGGCCAAGAAATGCATCCAGCCTTCGCTGTCGCCGAAGACCACGGTCTTACCCATGGCCGCAGGGGAAGACAGGCCTCGGTGCAGCAAAGCCTCACTCGTCCATGCCGACTCGCCACCCGCGCTTCTACGAGCCGTGATTCGATCGCTGCCATCCGCACTGAAAACAAAGTCCGCATCCCCGGCAACGGCGGCAATACCCCCACTGTTTTGATTCCAGCGCAAAACACCACGCTCAGCATCAACGCAGCCTACTGCAGCCTGAAAGGCACGCACGCAATAGTTGCTGCCCTCCCGGGCTGCAGGGCCGACCAAATCGGCCAAACGCTCGACCTCGTTGGTGCCGCGCGGCGTTGTGACAGCAACTTCCCAGCGCACTGTGCCCTTGACAGGATCCACGCCCAGCAAGCGAGCTCCCTGCCCTACCAACAAAGTGTCGCGATGCGCTGTCAATACACCTGCTTGCGACAGCGTCAGAGAATCACCAGGGCGCTTCAGTACCCATAGGCGTCGACCATCCAGGGCATCAAAAGCGTGCACCACGCGGTCCACACCCACGACAAAGACACGTTCGCCTGCCACCAAGGGCGGCGTGACGACCCGGGCAGGCACGCTGGCTCTCCAGAGCACATTGCCGCCTTCCATGACCACGACCTCATTGTCACGGGTGACGACCGCCGCAAATTGGCCATCACTGCCCACACCAGCCGACAACCGAGCACCCGCAGTGCCTTGCCAGACCGGGGCACCTGTTTGGGCGTCAAGTGCCAACACCGTTCCGTCATTGCCCGCCACATGGGCTCGGCCTGCCCGCACACTGATGCCCAATGGGAAGTCAACCCCGTTGACCTTGGCTGCCCAGACCTGGCGACCTGCAATCTTAGGGCTCAACTCGAGCAGCGGCGTAGGCTTCGGCTTATCGCCACCGGCGCAGCCGGACAACACCGCAAGGGTCAATCCTCCAAGAATCAAGGCAGACCGGCGAGCAATCGTCATGGTTTGGCTCCAGAAGCCGCAACCGACACAGGGGCAGCTCCGGCAGAGATCAACTTGGCTTCCACAATGCGGCGGTACTCTGCTGTGTCATCCAGCTTGTCCCAAGCGGCGCGCCAGGCCTTGATGGCATCTGGCATCTTGTCTTGCGCCTTCAGCACATCGCCGCGGCGGTCTTGGATCAGGGCCTCAAATTCAGCAGCCTTCACGCCGTCAAGCTGCTTGAGGGCTTCGTCATAGGCCTTTTTATCGAGGTAGACAGACGCCAGATGCAGACGTGCCAAGGCGGCATGTTCATCATTGCCCTTTTCCGCCACCCAACTCAGAGAGATCACCGCAGCGTCGACTTGACCCTTCTCAAACTGGGTCTTCGCCGCCATCAAGCCAGCCTGCTGCGTCACCAGTGCGCCGGCGTAGCGCTCCTTCATGTCCGCAAAAACCTTGGCAGCCTTGTCCGGTTCACCCGCCTGAACAGCCCGGTCTAACTCATCAAACATCAAGGCCGCCTTGGCACCCTGTTGCCCTTGCCACCAGTTCCAACCATTCCATGCCGCAAACGCCGCCAAAACCAGCGTCAGCGTCCAGGTGATGAGATTGCCCCATTGCTTCCAGAACGCTTTGAGTTCGTCCAGCTGTTCTTGTTCCTGCAGATCGAGATTGGTTGCCATGGGTACGGGGCCCGCTGTGATGCGAGTGGGTTGATGTCTGACCCCACACACGAGTGTGGGACAAAGCCGGGATTATGCGTCCCCGCCAGCCTGCTTCAGCAGCCCGGCCCATGCCGAGACCTGATCTAAGGGCTGTAAAGTTTGCGGAGCGGCGGCGTCCCGCAATGGTTTGACCGCCACCTGCCCTGCCGCCAATTCATCGGCGCCAAACACCAGCGCATAGTGGGCACCGCTGGCATCAGCCTTTTTGAACTGGGACTTCATGCTGCTTTGGCCGGGATGCATGAGCACCGAAACGCCCGCAGCTCGAAGCTGCTCCAGCGCAGCAATCACGCGCGGCAGCCCTCCGGCATCCGGCACGATGGCGTAGGCATCGGGTACAGGCGTGCCTGGGGCTACACCCACTTCCGCAAGCAAAAGCAGCATGCGCTCGAAGCCCATGCCAAACCCCACGGCGGGCGTGGGCTTGCCGCCGAGTTGCTCAATCAGGCCGTCGTAACGGCCGCCGCCACAGACCGTGCCCTGTGAGCCCAGCCGCTCGGTGATCCACTCGAAAACGGTCAGGTTGTAATAATCCAAGCCCCGCACCAAGCGCGGGTTGATGGTGTAAGCCACGCCCGCAGCTTCGAGAATCGCCCGCACCCCGTTGAAATGGGCCAACGAGACCTCCCCCAGGAAGTCCAGCAGCTTGGGCGCGGCGTTGGCCATGTCTTGCAGTGCAGGGTTCTTGGTGTCCAGCACGCGCAAAGGGTTGGTATACATGCGGCGCTGGCTGTCTTCGTCCAGCAACTCTTTGTGCTGCTCCAAATAGGCCACCAAGGCTTGGCGGTGGGCCTGCCGCTCGGCGAACTCACCCAAGCAATTCAGCTCCAGTCGCACATGCTGGCCGGCCACCAAGCCCAACTCCTGCAAAAGGCGGCTGCCCAACAGAATCACTTCGGCGTCGACATCTGGGCCATGAAAGCCCAGCGCTTCAATGCCCATTTGATGAAACTGACGATAGCGCCCTTTCTGCGGCTTCTCGCGCCGGAACATCGGCCCAAAGTAGTACAGGCGGCGCCCGCCTTCGCGCAAAAAACTATGCTCGATCATGGCGCGCACGACACCGGCTGTCATCTCCGGGCGCAGCGCCAAGTGCTCGGCTTGGCCGTGCTTGTCAGCACGGTCCTCGAAGGAGTACATCTCTTTCTCGACAATGTCGGTGACCTCGCCAATGCCCCGCACAAACAAGGCCGTCGGCTCCACGATGGGCGTGCGAACGTTTTGGTAGGCGTAACGCTGCAGCACGCTGCGCATCTTGGCCTCCAGCCACTCCCAACGCGCGGACTCGGGGGGAAGAATATCGTTCATACCCTTCACAGCCTGAAGGGCTTGTTTCTTTATCTCTGTCATGGTGGTGCAGCGTTGGCCCATCGAAACGTCGCAAGGCCGGAATTCAAAGCTCAGGCGTTGCCGCCGTAGCGCTTTTCAATATAGGTTTCAACCAAGGCGTGAAACTCGGCAGCAATGTTGTCGCCTCGCAGCGTGAGCGCCTTGGCACCGTCGATGAAGACTGGGGCCGCTGGCGCTTCACCCGTGCCCGGCAAGCTAATGCCGATGTCGGCATGTTTGCTCTCACCGGGCCCATTGACGATGCAGCCCATCACGGCCACCTTCATCTGCTCGACGCCAGGGTACTTGCCGCGCCAGACCGGCATCTGCGCCCTCAGGAAGTCGTCAATCTGCTTGGCCAACTCTTGGAAGGTGGTGCTGGTGGTGCGACCGCAGCCCGGGCATGCCGTGACACTGGGATTAAAGCTGCGCAGCCCCAGGGACTGCAAGATCTCCAGCGCCACCACCACCTCTTGGGTTCTCGCCTCCCCGGGTTGGGGTGTGAGCGAGACGCGAATGGTGTCACCAATGCCTTGTTGCAGTAACACAGCCAAAGCCGTAGCAGACGCCACCGTGCCTTTGGTGCTCATGCCGGCCTCGGTCAGGCCCAAATGCAGCGGGTAGTTGCAGCGTACAGCCAAGCCTTGATAGACCGAGATCAGATCCTGCACACCGCTGACCTTGCAACTGATGACGATCTGGTGCGCAGGCAAGCCCAAGGACTGAGCATCCTTGGCCGACTGCAGTGCCGACTCAATCAGCGCTTGGTACATCACAGGCTTGGCGTCCCAGGGCACAGCACGGCGAGAGTTGGCGTCCATCATCACGGCCAGCAGTTCTTGATCTAGGCTGCCCCAATTGACGCCAATCCGCACCACTTTGTCGTATCGGCAAGCCGCTTCGATCATCTGGGCAAACTGCTTATCGCCTTTATCGCCTTTGCCGACATTGCCGGGGTTGATACGGTACTTGGAGAGCGCCTCAGCACAAGCAGGATGCTCGGTCAGCAGACGATGACCGTTGTAGTGGAAGTCGCCCACCAAGGGCACGTCGATGCCCATCTTGTCGAGCTGATCGCGGATGTGCGGCACGGCGGCCGCAGCCTCTGGCGTATTCACGGTGATACGCACCATCTCCGAGCCGGCGATCGCCAACTCCTTTACCTGGATGGCGGTTTCGATGACGTCGACTGTGTCGGTATTCGTCATGGACTGCACCCGAACCGGGGCATCGCCCCCCACGGTCACCAGGCGACTGCCCCAACGCACCTGAGCTTGCAGACTGCGTCTTGCAGCAGGCGAAGCGGGCATGATGGGCTCGTCATTGGAGGTAAACAAAGGGGCGTCGGTCATGATGCGATTCAATTGAGTTCGAGACGGGCCACGTTGTCTCGGGTCACCGGGACCAGGTCAACAGCTTGGCCACGCACGGACAGGGTTGTGTGGGCCGCGTTACCAATCTTGACACGCATGGGGAAGACCCCTTCAACGCCAGCCATTTCTCCAGCCGCCAGTTGGCGACTGAACATCACCTTGCCACGCGAGTCACGGATCTCAACCCAACTGGCCTGAAGTGCCGCGATCTGTATCGTCACGCTGCTTCCTTCAGTGATGGGCGGCAGCAGTGCTGCGGAAGCACCGCTCAAAGACACAGGCGCAGCCGCTGCGGCGGATGCTGCTGTCGCAGCCACGTAGGGGGCCAGCACGGGCACCGATGCTGCGGGCATCTGCTCAACGGGCTGGGGAGCGGACGACGTCGTGCTCGCCTGAGCTGTCGAGGCTTCAACACCTATTGGGCGAGACGACGGCCCTGGACCGGATGCCTCAGTTGAACCTTCAAGGAACCGCGCCAAACCGAACCCAGGCGGTGCCAGCGTCAGGACCAGAGCGCCGAACAGCAAGGCCGCACCGAGCATCACGGTCCAACGATTGTCAGACATCCATTGCACCAGAAGCTGATTGCCACCGCGCTCCTTGAACGGGGCATTCAAGCCACCGGAGACTTGCTCTAGCGTGCTGGATTTGTGTTGCGGTAGGCGCGCCAACACCGGCGCAGGGTCAACTTTGAGGACACGACAGGCCGCTTGTGCCAAGGCCCGCACAAAGGTCGAACCTTGCAATTCATCGAGTTGATCGTTCTCCAGCGCCTCTAGCTTGCGCGGGGCAATTTTCAACTGCGCGGCCAAGGTGACCAACTGGATCCCTTGTGCTTGCCGAGCGGCGCGAAGCATACTTCCGGCGCTGGTTTGGGGCTGGGTGTCCCCTGGCGTCTGCTCACTCATCGATGCGGCCCTTTGCCAGCAGTTTGGCTTCGGGTGACTCCGCCCAGCGCTGACGAATCTGATCGCCTAGCGCCTGCACCAAAGCGGTTTGACCCAAGCGATTCTCAATCCTTAACGCCAGCCACAGCGTTTGCGCGTTGGCCAAATTCTCTTGAGCATTGACGCGGCGAATATAGAAGCGAGCACGCTCGTACTCGCCGCGCTTGTAAAGTACTTCGGACAGATTCACAGCCACAGCTGGGTTGGAGGGGTCAAGTTCATAGGCTTGCCCCAGCGTCCGCTCCGCCAAGTCAAGACGGCCAGCGCGCGCTTGACAGATACCTTGCGCCATCATGGTTCTGAGCGCTTCACGATATGTGGGCTGCCCAACTGCAGCCTTGAACTGGGCATCAGACTCCGCGAAACGACCTTGCTGGCACAGAAACCAACCGTAGTTGTGCATCGCGTCGGCATCGCGACCGTTCAACTGCAAGGCTTGCCTGAAGCTCTGCTCTGCCAACTGAATCTCATCCATGCTGGCGTAGATCAAGCCACGCAGGTTGAACGCCTCGCCAAGGTTCGGATCCGTCGTCAGCGCCTGCTTCACTTCCTCCAAGGCTGTTGCATTCTGGCCTCGCCCAAAATAAGCCGCCGCCAGCTCCAGGCGAACACGAGCACGGCGTTCGACCTCATCTTGGTTCGCCGTGGCACGAGACTCGCGCTGCTCACGCGTTGGCCCGCCAACACAGGCCGTCAGACCTAGCGCCAAGGCCAAAATCAGCCCACTCCTGCGCCATCCCCAGATGAGCGAAGACGCAGGCAAAACCGAATCAGCGAAGCGAGAGGTCGTCATGCGATGCACTTTCAAGGGCAGGCGGGTCAGTGCTCGCGGGGCCTGGGCGCTGCTGCACCCAAAGCCACCACGGGAATGGGGAGACGCTTCATGCGCTCGGCCGCGCGGGTGCGGTCTTGGACCTCACCGGCCAACTGGCCACACGCGGCATCAATGTCATCACCGCGGGTCTTGCGGATGGTGGTGACCACACCAGCATCTTGCAAAACTTTGCCGAAGGCCGTGACACGCTCTCTGGGTGAGCAAGTCAAGCCCGAGGCAGGGAAAGGATTAAAGGGAATCAGGTTGAGTTTGCAAGGCACCCGCGGCCCACGACGCCCGTCAATCAGCGCCAGCAATTCCCCCGCCAGCCCAGCGCTGTCATTGACGCCGTCGAGCATGCAGTATTCAAAGGTGATGAAGTCGCGTGGCGCGGCATCGAGATATCGCAAGCAGGCCGCCATCAACTCGTCTAGCGGATACTTGCGGTTCAGCGGAACCAGCTCGTTGCGCAACGGGTCCGTCGGCGCATGCAGCGACACCGCCAACGCCACCGGGCAATCCAGACGCAACCTGTCCATCATCGGCACAACGCCGGAGGTCGAGACGGTGACACGGCGGCGCGAAAGACCATAGCCGTGGTCGTCCAGCATGGTGCGCAAGGCCGGTATCAAGGCGTCGTAGTTTTGCAGGGGCTCACCCATGCCCATCATCACCACATTAGTGATTACGCGCTCGCCTGCCGGCGTCTTCAGACGCGCCCGCAAGGCATGTTCAGCCTGCCAAAGCTGGGCCAGGATCTCACCCGTGGTGAGGTTGCGCGAAAAGCCTTGGTGGCCCGTCGAGCAAAAGCGGCAACCGACAGCACACCCGGCCTGCGAGGACACACACAAAGTTCCCCGGTCGTCCTCGGGGATGAAGACCGTCTCCACCGCATTGCCGGCGCCCACATCAAACAACCATTTGATGGTGCCGTCGGCAGACACATGTTCGGAAACCACCGGCAGTGACCGAATCTCGGCCAGCCCGGTGAGTTTGTCGCGCAGGGACTTGGCGAGATCAGTCATCGCCGAGAAGTCCGCTGCGCCTCTTTGGTGGATCCAACGGAAGAGCTGGGTGGCGCGAAAACGCTTCTCCCCCAGCCCTTCGCAGTACGCGGTCAGGCCATCCAGATCGAAATTGAGCAGGTTGACTTTGCTCACTGAGCCTGACACGACGCGATCCACCTTAGGCTGTGATCAACGTGCGTAGACGTTCATGCCGGGGAAGAAGAACGCGATTTCGACGGCAGCGGTTTCAGCAGCGTCAGAACCGTGCACGGCATTGGCGTCGATGCTGTCGGCGAAGTCAGCGCGGATGGTGCCCTTTTCAGCCTTCTTGGGGTCAGTGGCGCCCATCAGTTCGCGGTTCTTAGTAATGGCGCCTTCGCCTTCCAAGCACTGGATCATGACAGGGCCAGAGACCATGAAGTCGACCAGATCCTTGAAGAAAGGACGTGCCTTGTGCACAGCGTAGAACTGCTCGGCTTCAGCGCGCGACAGGTGCACCAGCTTGGCCGCAGCGATCTTCAGGCCAGCGCCTTCAAAGCGAGCATAGATTTGGCCGATGACGTTCTTGGCGACGGCATCGGGCTTGATGATGGAGAGAGTACGTTCGACGGCCATGATGTGATCCAGTTGGTAATGAAGTTCAGCACGCTGCGCCCGCCAAGAATGGCCAAGCGCAGAAGGACAAAGCCCTTGATTTTAGCCATGCGGTGTGCATTTAAGCCGCATGGTCAGCCGCCAAAGTAGGCCTAAGGCCTACTTCAGCCTTACTTTCTGCGCCCGCCTCGGCCCTGCATCTTGCGGACAAACGCATCGGCACCGATGTAGCCCACCGAGGTTTGCATCGGGTCGGGTTGACGAGGTGCCCCGCCGTCGCCCTTGCTGCCTCCTCGGGAGCCTTGCGGACGCTGGCTCTGAACAAAACGCTTGTCATAGGTTTGCTGCAGCGGATTGGGAATGGGACCGTTCTCGTAGTCCACATCGCGCCCACCACTACGCTGCCCTTGCATCGCGCGCTTGTCGAAGGTTTGTTGCAGCGGGTTGGGAATGCGCGATGGATCGCCGGGCTCACGGAAGTCGCGAGGCAACTCATCGCCCTCGCCACCGCGACGGCGCTGTGGGTTGGGCGCACGGTCATTGGAACGAGGCGCGCCCTGCCCTTGTGGCGGCCGTGGGCCACGCTTGCCTGCGTCACGCTGAGGATCTTGGCGGGCATCAGGACGCCCACCATCACGCGGCTCACGACGCCCCTCTTGCCGAGGGTCTTGACGACCTTCTGCACGAGGCGCGCCTCGATCATTGCGATCGCCGCGCTCGCGGCGGTTGTCGTCGCGATCATGGCGCGGCTGTGGCTGACCAGAGCCGGTCATGGTGCGCAGCGCCTTGACGTCGTTTTCGCTCAGGTCGGCCCACACTCCTCGCTTGAGGCCACGCGGCAGAACCACGCAACCATAACGCACGCGGATCAGGCGGCTGACCGCTAACCCCACGGTCTCGAACAGCTTGCGCACTTCGCGGTTGCGCCCTTCAGTGATGACGACGCGGTACCAGCGGTTCACCCCTTCGCCGCCACCGTCTTCAATAGACTTGAAGCTGGCAACTTGACCCTCAATGCTGACACCATTGAGCAGCTTTTCTTTGGCTTCTTTCTCCAGTGTGCCCAGCACGCGGACAGCGTACTCACGCTCAACGCCAAAGCGCGGATGCATCAGGCGGTTGGCCAGATCACCCGAGGTGGTGAACAACAATAATCCTTCGGTGTTGATGTCCAGACGGCCCACTGATTGCCACTTGCCTTGAGCCAAGCGCGGCAACTTCCGGAACACTGTGGGGCGCTGTTGCGGGTCATCCAAAGTGACCACTTCACCCACGGGCTTGTGATAAGCGATCACGCGGGCCGGAGGCGGTGCGATGCGGACCTTGACGGGCTTGTCGTCCAGAGTGACACGGTCGCCAAAGGAGATGCGCATGCCGGTGTGGGCGACTTCGCCATTAACTTTGACACGGTTGTCTTGGATGGCTTGTTCCATGTCGCGGCGCGACCCAATGCCGGACTGAGCCAGCACCTTGTGCAGCTTGGGAGCATCAGGGTCGGGCAGGAGTACGCGCTTGTCGTCGCCAACGGCCTCAGGCGCATCCGCTGGGGCGCCTGACGCAGCAGCCTCAGCTTGCTCACCAAGCTCGGCCACCAACTCTGCCTCGGTATCAAACTCACCCGACAGCAGGCTGGCAAACAACTCCCCGGTGTCCACCACAGGCGCAGCAACGACGGGCGCCGGTGCAACAACTTGGCCTTCGCGGCCGTCGCGTTGACCATCCTCTTGACCCCGACCACCGCTGCCACGGCGCCCACGTCGACGGTTACGGCTGCGGGCGCCGCGCTCCTCATCGCCCTCGACGGGAGCACGTTCTTCGCGAGTCCCTTCCGAGCGCACGGGGTCAGCTCCTTCGCTGGCTACTGCCGCAGGGCCTGCTGAGTGCGCTTCTGCAGGGCCTGCATCAGGCGCTGCCACCACGGTGGGCGCCTCTGCCGCCTCTGAGGTACCGGTCTCGGCGGCCTTGGCCGCGGGCTTGCGCACCCTGGGTTTGCGTGCGGGCTTGGCCGCCGCTTCATCAGTTAAAGCCGACGGATCGGATGCTGCAACCGCGTCCGCCACAGACTCGGCGGCCTCTGCAGCCGGCTTACGTGTCCGTGTCCGCTTCTTGGGCGCCGCGGCAGCCTCACCAGAAACGGCCGTGTCGGCCGGGCGGTGGTCCTCAGCGGAAGCGTCGGTGTCGGGCAGATCAGTGTTCATGGTGAGATTCAGGAGGGAGGGGAGCCTCAGAGTTCGACGTCTCTGATGGGGATTCATGGGATTCGGTTGGCGTCTCCGCCACGACCTCATCAAGGGTCACGACCTGCTGGGGTGGCAGCACCGTGCTTTCTTGGGGGTCATCGGGCTGCGCAGCAGACTTTGAAACGTCCGCCGGGCCAAGTTCAAGGCCCTCAGACGATGGCACTTCCAGCGCCAGCTCAGACTGGTCTGCCAAGAGTTCTCCCTGCTCGCTGGCCAAACTGGCCAGCACGGCGGCAGAAGGCCCACTGTCGAGCAGGGGCAAACGATCTAAGCTTGGAATGCCTAAGTCATCGAGGAACTGGCGCGTGGTGGCATAAAGTCCAGGTCGCCCTGGAGCGTCCCGGTGCCCGATGCATTCGATCCAGTTGCGGTCTTCAAGCTGCTTGATGATTTGCGAGGACACCACCACGCCACGGATGTCTTCGATATCGCCACGGGTCACCGGCTGGCGGTAGGCAATGATGGCCAGGGTTTCCAGCACGGCACGGGAGTATTTAGGTGGCTTTTCAGGGTGCAGCCGATCCAAGTATTCGCGCATCTCTGGGCGACTTTGGAAGCGCCACCCTGAAGCCACGCTGACCAATTCAACGCCTTTTCCGCACCACTCCCGAGCCAATTCGTCCAGGAGGGTCCGCAGGGTATCGGGCCCTAATTGCTCGGCGAACAGCACGCGCAGCTCGCGCAGCGGCATGGGCTGTGTGGCGCAGATGAGCGCCGTCTCTAGAACGCGCTTGGCATCCTGTGTATTCATCCGGTCTGTGTCTCTGAGCAGCACCAAAGGGCTGCAACAACTCGGGGTAGGCCTTCAAGCTCTGGGGCAAAGCGCATGGGCTTTTGCATAACGCCAGAAAAACTCGCTGGGGCATTTCACTTCGGGGCCGACCTGCCATCACACCGTTCTTGGCGCCTCATTCGGCAGCCCGTCAGGTTCTTGGAGGCCAGCAGCGCTGTTACCAGCGCGGCCGTCGGGCATGGACTCTCGCCATTCGCCATCAAGTACGCTTCTATTGTAGCCACAGCCCAAGCACTCGCCGCACTGATTTCGTTAATCTGACACCACACTGGCCCAGGCCAGTGCCAAATCTTGGGGTGCGTGTGCCTTGAAACTCAGTGGCGCCGCCGTCAAAGGGTGGGTAAAGGCCAGTTCAGCCGCATGCAGCGCTTGTCGCGTCATCCCTAGGGCTGGAACCCCACCATACACCGCATCGGCCACCAAGGGATGGCCACGATGCTGCAAATGCACCCGAATCTGATGGGTACGGCCGGTGTGCAGCTTGCACCAGACCGCTGAAACGCCCGCACGAAAGGCCTGAGGGCGGACATCCGTGCGTGCCTCTTTGCCACTGGACACCACCGCCATGCGCACTCGCACTTGCGGGTCCCGGCCTATGGGCGCATCGACTAAAAATGGCGCTGCCCCGACATCACCCTGCACCAATGCCATGTACTGCCGATGGACCTCACGCGCGGCCAAGGCCCGCACCAGAGCGGTCATGGCTTCCAGGCTGCGCGCAACGACCATCAGGCCAGAGGTATCTTTGTCTAAGCGATGCACGATGCCGGCGCGCGGCAGTCGTGCGGCTGCCGGGTCTCGCGCCAGCAGCCCATTGAGCAAGGTGCCTGACCAATTGCCAGCGGCCGGATGCACCACCAAGCCCGCAGGCTTATTGACCACCAGAAGGTGCTCATCTTCGAAGACCACCTCCAAGTCCATGGCTTGGGGCGTGAAGGCCAGGCTTTCAGCCGGCTGCACCAAGTCCACCAACACGCGCTGGCCTGCTTTGAGCTTGCGCGAGGCCTGCTGCTGCACCACGTCGTTGACTTGAACATGACCCGCTTGGATCAGGTGCTGCAGGTGGCTGCGAGAGAACTCTGGTGCCATCTGGGTCAGCAACTTGTCCAAACGCAAGCCATGCTCTTCCAGCCCCAGCGCCATCACTCGTCGCTCAGGGGCTTCCTGCCCTTCTGTGTCATCGGGGGTAAAGCTGCCCACAAGCTCCGGGGGGGCACCCATATAATCATTCATCAAGTTTCAGTACAGCCTGCAGCGTTGGTGGTCATCTGCCAACGTCGGCCCGTCCAATGACCGACAAGACCTATTCTCGCCTGTTCTCCCGTTCTGCCGCAGTGGCGCTTGCCTTGGTGCTGGGCGCTTGCGCCAGCGGGCCCAAGGATGGCGACATCCAAGGCTCGGCCGAGAAGCTCTACGCTGACGCCAAAGACGACATTGCCTCTGGAGCCTGGGATGCCGCAGCCAAGCTGCTAGAACGCGTAGAAGGTCGGGCTGGCGGCACACTGCTGGCTCAGCAATCACAGCTTGATTTGGCCTATGTCTACTGGCGCGCCGGCGAGAAAGCGCAAGCGCTGTCCACACTTGATCGATTCATCAAGCTCAATCCTTCCAGCCCAGGTTTGGACTATGCGCTCTACCTGCGTGGCTTGGTGAACTTCAACGACAACCTGGGGCTTTTGGGCTTTTTGTCTGGGCAAACCCTGTCTGAGCGCGACCAGCAAGCCTCGCGCGACGCCTACCAGTCCTTCCGCCAATTGGCCGAGCAATTCCCAGAATCCAAATACACCCCAGACGCCAAGCTGCGCATGGACTTCATCGTCAATGCGCTGTCTGAGTATGAAGTGCATGTGGCCCGATATTACTTGCGCAAGGGCGCATTTGTGGCGGCGGCCAACCGTGCCCAGCAAGCGCTGACGACCTACCCGCAAACGCCGGCCACCGAAGAAGCCCTGTTCATCATGATTCGGGCCTACGACAAGCTGGGCCTGACACCCTTGCGCGACGATGCTGACCGCTTGCTGCGTTTGAACTTTCCCAACAGCAACTTCTTGGCTGAAGGCAAAGCCGCCGACGGCAAACCCTGGTGGAAGTTCTGGTGAACCGCCGCTGATGCGCGATAAAAGGGGGCTCGATGCCCCCTTTTGCTTGTGGGTAACTCCCCTCAGGCCAACTCACGCAGCCACGCCAAAGCCTGCTCACCCGATTTGAGGGGCGCCATCGGCGGCAAAGCTTGCAGCAGCCGTGCCCCATAGCGCGCATGAAGAAGCCGAGTATCGCAAATCACAAGCAGGCCTTTGTCTGACTCCGTGCGGATCAGTCGCCCCGCGCCCTGCTTCAGGGCAATGGCAGCCTCGGCCACAAAGTAGTCTGAAAAGGCATCCCGCCCTTGGGCTTTGAGATGACGCACGCGTGCCTCCACCAAAGGATCGTTGGGCGGTGGGAACGGCAACTTGTCGATGATGACGCATTGCAGCGCGTCGCCGGGCACATCAATGCCTTCCCAAAAGCTGTGCGAGCCGAGCAGCACGCTCCGGCCCTGCGCAAAGCGGGAGAGCAAAGTGCGCTTGGGCGCCTGTCCTTGCACCAACAGCTCCAGGTCAGCCCCCAAGCTGGCCAACTCGGTTTTCATGGCTTCCGCCGCAATGCCCAAGGCACGCAAGGTGGTGGTCAGCACAAAGGTGCGCCCACCCAAGGCTGCGGCGCAATGAGCGGCCGCGCGCCCCACCATCACCGAATGGGCCGACTCATTGGGCGCCGGAAAGCGGGGCGGTACATACACTCGGGCATTTGCCGGGTAGTCAAAGGGACTGCCCAAGCGCAGCTTGTCAGCGTCCTCCAGGCCCGCCGCTTCGCAAAACCAACTCAAACCCTCGTCATCGCCCAAGGTCGCCGAGGTGAACACCCAGGCGCGCGACCCTGCAGCACGCTGCTCCGTCATCATGGCCCGGATGTCCAGGGGAGATTCGATCAGCCGCGCCTGATGCGGCGTCAGATCGACCCAGCGCACGCGGTCATCGGCGGCGCGCATTTGAAACCGCGCGGCCTGCGCCGCCAACTCCATTGCACGACTTTGCAGACGAGTGAAGTCGGGGGCGGCGCCCAGATGGTCTTGCAGCACGGCGGCCGCTTGCTTCAGGGCCGCCGCCAACTCCTCCAAGGGCGCTTGCAGCGCGCCATCCGCAACCACCTCTTCCCACCGCCGCTTGACGATGGCGCGCACGTCCCCGGCTCCTTCAGCGGCGCTCAGGCGCAGTTGGCGCGCCGCCAAGTCACAAGCTCCGGCCAAATCTGCCCAAGGCGCCATGCCACGGGCGTGCTGCAGACCGGCTGCGAGCAGGTCTCTTGAAAAGTCCAACACCTGCCCGGTGCCAAGGTTCTGCCCCAGGAACTGCACCCCGGCTTCAACCATCTGATGGGCTTCGTCGAACACCGCAATGTCCACGGTCGGCAGCAACTCCGCCACGCCGCTATCCTTGAGCGAGAGGTCAGCAAAAAACAGATGATGGTTCACCACCACGATGTCGGCTGCCATGGCCTCGCGCCGAGCCTTCATGACATGGCAGTTGTGATACTCCGGGCACTCGCTGCCCAGGCAGTTTTCTCGGGTGGAGGTCACCAGGGGGATGATTTCAGAGCGCTCGTCCAGGCCCTCCAACTCACCCATGTCCCCGCTGCTAGTCGCTTGCCCCCATTGCTCAATGCGGGCCAGCGCGCGCACCGCCATGCGATCGCTCAGCAGCGCACCCTCACGAGCTTGACCCAGGCGGTGTCGGCACAGGTAACTGGCCCGGCCCTTGAGCAGCGCAATGCTGGCGGGCAGGGCCAAAGCGTCTCGCAGGCGCGGCAAATCGCGAAAGAAGAGTTGGTCTTGAAGGTTCTTGGTGGCCGTGCTGACCAAGGCCCGCCGGCCGGAGAGCAACACGGGCACCAAGTAGGCAAAGGTCTTGCCCACGCCCGTTCCGGCTTCCACCACCAAGGCTTTGCGGCCTTCAATGGCCTGGGAGACGCCTTCTGCCATCTCCAATTGCGGCAAGCGGGCCGAAAACCCGGCATCCGCCCGCGCCAGCGGCCCGGCCGACGAAAACGCCGCCGCTACCGCATCGGCCAAGCCGATCACATCGTCGGTCACAGCGTTGCCCATCAAGCCGGCTCGGGCGGCTGAAGCGATGCCTCAAGCCGGGAAATTTGGTCTTTAAGGGCTAAACGCCGCTTTTTTAGGCGACGCAAGGTCAGTTCGTCCAGGGCCGCCTTAGGGTCAGCGTGATCAATCAAACTGTCGAGATCGGCGTGTTCAATCCGCAACTCGATCAATCGTCGGTGGGGAGAATGTAAATTGTTGGACATGCGGAGGGCGGCGAGCAGGGCTGTGACAGTTTATATTGCGCACCATGAACAGCGCGCCCCATGGTTTCCGAATTTCCGCCGCCACAGGCCTGCACAAGGGCGACCGCGCTTACCAGCAGGATCAGGTTGAAATCTTCACCCACCCTCGGATCGCTGGCTGCGCACTGGCCATGGTGGCTGACGGCATAGGCGGCAAGAGCGGCGGCAGAACAGCGGCCGACCAAGTGGTGATGACGGCCAAGCAGGTGTTTGACCGCTTCAATCCGTCCATCGAAAACCCTGAAGCCATGTTGCGCCAACTGGTGGTGGAGGCGCACTTGATGATCAAGTTGACGGCCATCACCGCCGACGAAGAGCCCCACAGCACCATTGCAGCCTTCATGCTCTTGCCCAACCGCACGGCCTACACGGTGCATGCGGGGGACTCGCGGGTCTATCACTTCCGGGGTGCAGACATGCTGCGCCGCACCACCGATCATTCCTACGTGCAACGCCTGATCGACGAGGGCAAGATCACCGAAGCCCAGGCCAACGCCCACCCCCAGTCCAATCTGTTGACGGGCTGCCTGGGCACTCAGCAAGACCCACCTGTTGAAGTCATGGCCATTGAACATGTGGCTGTGGGTGACGCGCTGGTGGCTTGCTCAGACGGCCTCTGGCATTACCTGAGCCCCAAAGAACTGGGCGCCATCACCAATGCCCTGAGCCCCCGCGAGGCCAGCGAGATGTTGATCAGCAAAGCCCGCCAGCGGGCGCGGGGTACGGGCGACAACCTGTGCATGGCCATCATGCGCGTCGAAGCGCTGGTCGCTGGGCATTGAGCGCTCTAGGCTGAAGCGCTCAGCCCTCCTTCGCCGGCCTGAAACGCCAAGGCCAGCAAGCCCACTCTGTGATCTTGGCGCGGGGCTTAAGTCAGGCTGGTATCCACCGTGCGGCGCTCCAGCGCCAAAAATTCTGCCGACTGCATTTCGTTCAAGCGCGACACCGTCCGCGGAAACTCATGCGACATCGGGCCTTCGGTATAAAGCTGCTCAGGCGACACCTCGGCCGACAGGATGAGCTTGACTCGACGGTCGTACAGCACATCCACCAGCCAGGTAAAGCGCCGCGCCTCTGAGGCCAATCGCACCGGCATCATGGGCACGTTGGACAGCAGCAGCGTGTGGAACTGGCTGGCTAACTCCAGATAGTCGTTCTGCGAACGTGGGCCACCGCACAGGGTGTCAAAGTCGAACCACACCACCCCACCAGCGCGACGCCGAGCACGCAATTCGCGATGCTCAATGCGCAGCAGCGGTGATTCTTCCTTGGCCTCCGCCAGGATCTCA
>JAXHNT010000090.1:0-17390 GCA_034520165.1 Ideonella sp. | reverse complement strand
GCGACACGGTCAAGAAGGCGCGCGCCTACTTGACCGAGCAGGGCCATGACCCCAGCTTCCATGATTTCAAGACGGCGGGCGTGCCCGCCGAGCGACTGCCCGCTTGGGTGGCCGCCGTGGGCTGGGAGAAGCTGCTGAACCGCCAGGGAACCACCTGGCGCAAGCTGGCCCCTGAGCTGCAAGCCAGCGTGGTGGACGCGGCCAGTGCCATGGCGCTGATGCAGGCTCAGCCCAGCGTCATCAAACGGCCCGTGGTGGAGTGGCCCTCGGGCCAGGTCAGCGTCGGGTTTGCGCCCGCCTTGTTTGCGCTGCATCTGGGCCGCTGAGGCGCGCTGCAGTCGCTACCGTCTGGGGTTTCCCTTGGCCTGTCTTGAGCCGTTCTTTAACTGTTCTTTAGCTGGGCTGCCGCCGCCTCTGAAAAACTCGCACATGGGCGCTCTGCATTCGCGTGCAAGGGCCTGTGTGCAATTTTCAAACGAGAGACGTCGATGCGGAAAATTTTGACAACGCTGCTGCTGTGCGCCGCAGCCACTTCGGGCTTTGCCCAAACCGCCACCGAACTGGTGGGCAAGTGGCAATTGGTCGGCATCAAAGACCCCAACGGGCAGTCGCTCAACGTCGAGGAAGCGGTGGGCACTAAAGAGGTCTATCAGATCTTCGCGGCCCCGGATACCTTTGAGGGTGTAGTGGGCAGCCAGCGCATCCCCGGTAAGTGGTCGCTGTCCTCTGACAACAAGTGGCTGACCGTCAGAGCCGAGGGCGGCTCCACCAAGTTCCGTATGGACAGCTTCACCGCCAAAACCCGAGTGATCTACGCTGAAGGCGTGGGCACGCTGACCTACGAAAAGCGCTGAGCGCGCAGGGCTTCGATCGGCGCTCGTCAGCGCATCGAAGCCCCTTCCCGCACCGCCGCACTCAGCGGCTGTGCGTGGTCAGCCGGGCCAGCGGCAGCGAGGCCGAAACACCAGGCTGCACCGACTTAGGCGCCACACGGTTGCCGCCCTCAAAAGTGGGGTTTTCGCCGCTGCGCCGCAGCGCCACGCCCACCGCCAGAATGTCGATGGCCAGCAGTTGCAAGACACGGCTGACCATGGGCAAGTGGGTCGAAACATCCTCTTCATGGTCCACCGCCAACACTACATCCGCTTTCTTGGCCAAGGGTGAGTGGCTGGAAGTGATGGCAATCACCTGCGCGCCGCGCTGGTGGGCTACCTCCACCATGTCCAGCAGGTCTTGCAGCGTGCCGCTGCCCGAGATTGCAATCACCACATCGCCCGGCTCCAGCACGGCCGCACTCAGGCTTTGCACGCGCGGGTCGGTGCAGGTGCTGGTGGGTAGCCCTAAGCGCAAGAATTTGAACTGCGCGTCCTGCGCCACCATCGCAAAGTGGCCCTGCGCATGCAGCTCCACACGGTGGGCTTTGTCCAACAAGGTGATGGCCCGATCAATGGCCTCGCGGTTGAGCTGCTCGCGCACCCGCAAGATGGCAGCGGCTGTGTTGGAGAGCACCTTCTCGCCCAGCTCCGCCGTGCTGTCTTGGCCGGTGACCTGGGTGTGGGTGATGGGTATGGTGCCTGTGAGCCCCGAGGCCAGGCGCAGCTTGAAGTCCGACAAGCCCTCACAGCCTAACGATCGACAAAAGCGGATCACCGTGGGCTGACTCACGTCGGCGGCGCGGGCAATGTCGGCAATCGGGGCATTCAAGGCTGCACGCGGGTGGGCCAGCACATGCGAGGCCACGCGCTTCTCAGCCGGTGAGAGCTTGTCCAGCGAGCGGCGGATTTGCTCCAAGATGGCCCCGCCCACGCGGGTTTCCAGCGTGCGCAGTTGCGCATCCAGAATGGCTGACACGCCCAAGAAGGTGGCGTTGCTGGCCGTGATCACATAGGTCGGGATGGCGCGCACATAGTCGCTGAAGCGGCCGCGCTCTTCAAAGCGGGCTCTGAAGGGCGAGCGCTCGAAATAATCACCCAGGCGCGGAACGATGCCGCCGCCGATGTAGACGCCGCCAAAGGCGCCCAGCGTCACCGCCAGGTTAGAGGCCGCCGTGCCCAAGATGCCGCAAAAGGTGTCCACCGTGTCGCGGCACAGCGCGTCCACACCGCTCAGCGCACGCTGTGTGATGTCCGGCGCGGTCAGCGGCGGCAGGCTCTGCCCACCTTGCTCGGCCAGGGCGCGGTAAATCAGCTCTAAGCCGGGGCCTGAGCACAGGCGCTCAAACGAGACATGGCCGTACTGCTTCCAGGCATGGCGCAGGATGGCGATCTCGCGCTCGTCGCGCGGCGAAAAGCTGCCGTGGCCGCCTTCGGTGCCCAGCGCCACCCAGCCGCCCGAGGCCGGGATCAAGCCCGACAGCCCCAAGCCCGTGCCCGCACCCAGCACGCCCACCACACTGGGCTCACGCGGCACACCGTGGCCAATGGCGCGGCGTTCATCGGCGCCCAGGCGCGGCACGGCCATGGCCAGCGCGGTGAAGTCGTTCACCACCACCAGGGTCTCAAAGCCCAGTTGCTCACGCGTCTGCTCGATGGAGAACTGCCAGTGGTAGTTGGTCATGCGCACCAGGTCGCCGTCCACCGGGTTGGCAATGGCAATGCCCGCATGCCGGATGGCCGTCGGCTCCTCCAGCGTGGCCAGATAGGCCTGCACCGTGCTCAAAAAATCCGCATGCTCGGCACAGCGCAGCGACGCCACCTGCTCCAGGTGGCCCGGCGCGGTCTCCAACGCAAAGCGGGCAAACGTGCCGCCAATGTCGGCAATCAGACGGGGGCTGTCATAGGCGCTCATGGGGGGATTGTCGCTGTTGTGAGCAGCCACAGTGCTGCCCCTTGCCAGGTTGCACGGAGGCTTCCGCCAGGACTGCTCAGCGCAAGTCCCTTTGAGGCTTGCATGGTGCTGAACGGATCATCCCTAGATTGATGGAGATGCTGTCTGCCGTTGCGCGGAGATACTCGCCGCAGCGTTTCCATGAAAGGGTAGATATGCGTCGTGACACCATCGGATGGACTTCGTCTGGCCAACACACCACCCTACGCTTAAGGTGCGTTTGGGTGTTGGCGCTGCTCTGCCAAATCGGCCCACTCGCCTCGGCGGTGCAGGCCGCCTCACCGCGTTTCAACGATACAGGGCAGACCACTTGCCATGACGCTGTCACAGGTTTGCCCTTGGCTGCTTGCATCGGGAGTGGGCAGGATGCTGCCAGCGGGCGAGACCAGAGCGCTCCAAGCGCTAAGGATGGCCAAGCTGGGTTCAGCTTCGACAAGATCGCCGCAGACGGCAGTGTCTTGCCTCGAGATGCCACGCAATGGGCTTGCGTGCAGGACCGAGTCACGGGTCTGACTTGGGAGGTCAAGACGCGGGACAAAGGCCTGCGGGATCGCAATCGAACATACACCCAGCGCGGTGATGGTGGTAAAAGCGAAGCAAGTAGGTTTGTCGCAGCAGTTAACGCACAGGGAATGTGTGGGCATCAAGATTGGCGGCTCCCGAGTAATCTGGAACTCGTGAGCCTGGTGAGTTTCATGCGCACCAAGCTTGCGGATGCAGCCATTGATGCGAAGTGGTTTCCGAACACACCACCCGAAACCTTTTGGACCGGAACACCCAGCCCGGCCTACGGGGCTTCGGCCAGGGCCTATTGGCTCGTTGGGTTCTATTCGGGTGACAACGGACCGTCACGATCCGATCTTGGCGCGGCTCTCAGAGTCCGCCTTGTCCGAGGGGCGCCTCTTGCGACGGAACCACGCTTCATGCCACTGAATGACGAGGTTCAGGACGGCTTGACCGGCCTGGTCTGGCGGCGGTGTGCTGAGGGCCAGACCTGGACAGGCAGTGAATGCAGTGGCAGTGCAGCCGCCTACGACTGGGCTTCTGCCCTGGCGCGGGCTCACACCGAAGCCGCTCAAGGCGTGGCTTGGCGCTTGCCCAGCGCCAAGGAGTTGAGCAGCCTGACCGACGAATCTCGCGTCAATCCGGCAATTGATCTGCAGGCGTTCCCAGGAACGGTGTACTCCAAACCGTTTTGGACCTCGACCACGGTGAGGAAATGGCCTCTCGAAGCCCCATCGTTGGAGGCGTGGTGGGTTAGCTTTGACCTGGGCAACCTTGGTGCTGGCGCTAAGGATGCGAGTCATCACATTCGTTTGGTGCGGACAGCGCCATGACAGCGACCCCGTTCCATCACCCCGGCTTCTGAAAGAACACCATGCTCAACCACGTCATGCTCGGCTCCAACGACATTGAGCGCTCCAAGCGCTTTTACGACGCCGTCCTCGGTGTCTTGGGGGCTGCCGAGCCCATTCGCAACCAAGCCCCTTCCGGCCATACACGCCTGTTCTATCGCCACGACGGCAGCACCTTTGGCATCAGCGAGCCCATCAACGGCGAGCCCGCCACCTTTGCCAACGGCAGCACCATTGGCTTCAAGTGCGACTCCCCCGAACAAGTCCAAACGTTTCATGACGTGGCCGTGGCCCACGGCGGCCAGTCCATCGAGCAGCCGCCCGGCCTGCGCTCGGGCAGCATGGGCGCGATGCACCTGGCCTATGTACGCGACCCGGATGGGAACAAGCTGTGTGCGATTTATCGGGTGAAAGTTTGAGCAAGTGTCCGCAGCACTCCGCATGAAGGTGATTTACAAAATCACCTATCCCAACGGGAAGATTTACGTCGGGAAAGATGCCACGGACAGCATCAATTACTTTGGCAGCGCCAATGACGCACTCATTGCCAAAGACTTCAACCGTGAACAGCGACGAGACTTCCAAGTCCGAAAACAGATTCTCTGGGAGTCAGAAGTTGCCACTATTCAAGAGTTGAACCGCAAAGAGATTGAGTTCATTTTGGCCTTGCGGGCGAACATTCCGTCGGTTGGCTACAACCAGTGGCCCAAACCGCAAGAGAGTGGGCTGGATCAAGCCGTTGAGTGAGCCGCGCTACGTTCTTGGGGCTTAGCGGCTCCCTCAATCATCCAAAGAATGCCCCGCCCCAATCAGTGCCGGGTTGTGGGCGGTGATGACCCAGGTGGGGATGTGGCGCAGATAGTCGGTGAAGCGGCCTTTTTGCTCGAAGCGCTCGCGGAAGGCGCTGGCTTCGAAGGCGTCGCCCAGGCGAGGCACGATGCCGCCGCCCACATAGATGCCGCCGCGTGCGCCCAGGGTCAGGGCCAGGTTGCCGGCCACATTGCCCAAGAAGCTGCAGAACAGGTGCACGGCCTCGACACAGGTCGGGTTGGAGCGCAGTTGGGCGGCCTCGGTCACCTCAGCTGGGCTCAAGCCCAGGGTAGGGACGCCGTCCAGGTGGCACAGCGCTTCAACCAGGTTGACCAAGCCTTGGCCGCACACAGCGCGCTCTGCCGAGGCATGGCCAAAGCGCTGGCGCAGCACGGCCAGCACGGCGGCTTCGCGCTCGTCGGTGGCGGCCAAGGTGACATGGCCGCCTTCACCCGCCACGGGCACATAGTGGCCATCGCGGCCACACACCAGGCCGGCCACGCCCAGGCCGGTGCCAGGGCCCAGCACGCCAATGGGCTGGCCCAACACAGGCTGGCCGCCGCCCACAGCACGGCGGTCTTCGGGGCCTAGCACGTCCAGGCTGGCGGCCAGGGCGGCAAAGTCGTTCAGCACCACCAAGCGCTTCACGCCCAACTCCGCCTGCAAGGCGGCGGTGGAAAACGCCCAATGGTGGTTGGTCATGCGCACTTCATCGCCGGTCACGGCGGTGGCGATGCCAAAGGAGACGGCAGCCGGTGTGGGGTGCTGGTGCTCCGCCAAATAGTGCTGGATCACCGCCGCCATCGAGGCGTAGTCGGCGCAGGGGTAGGTGGCCATGTGGCTCAGCGCCGCGCCGGGTGCTGCCTGCCAAGCCCAGCGCGCATTGGTGCCGCCGACATCGCCGACCAGTCGCGGAAAGAGAGGCTCCAGAGCGCCGAGCATGTTCATGAGATCCAGCGGCGCCCAGCGGCAAGAGGCCCAGCGACGCGATGTAGTTTAGGTACGCGCGCAATGGTACCAAAGCCCCGGGTCAGTGCTCTATAGGGGAGAGCACTGTCTTAGGGGCTCGGCTGGGACTTGCTTGGCCGTCATCGCGATGTAACTGGACTACGTGCCGCCAGGCGGGGCAGGGCTCAGCCCAGCCGCCCACTGGTCTTGGCCATCAGGCCCAGCACACGGCCGGGCTCTGGGCCCACCATGTCCCAGGTGAAGCGCCAGGCCCAGTTGGGCGCGCCCATGGTGCCGGGCACATTCATGCGGTGCTCGCTGCCCAGGCCCAGCACGTCTTGCAGCGGGAAGATGGCCATGGCCGAGACGGTGTTGCAGGCGGCGCGCATCATGGCCCAGTGCACATCGTGGGCGCCGCAGGCCAGATAGGTGCCGGCAAAGTCGCGCTCGGCGTCGCTGGTGTGGTCCCACCAGCCCCGCGCCGTGTCGTTGTCGTGCGTGCCGGTGTAGACCACGCTGGCCGGGGTGTAGTTGTGCGGCAAAAACTCATGCGTGCCGTCGCCGCCAAAGCCAAACTGCAAAATCTTCATGCCGGGAAAGCCGCAGGCGTCGCGCAGCTCAATCACGTCGTCGGTGATGAAGCCCAGGTCCTCGGCCAAGATGGGCAACGGGCCCAAGGCGCGCTCAATCGCATCGAACAAGGCCTTGCCGGGGCCGGTGCGCCAGGTGCCTACCGTGGCATCGGGCGAGCTGGCGGGAATGGCGTAATAGCCTGCAAAGCCGCGGAAGTGGTCGATCCGGAAGACATCGGCCTGGCCCAAGGCGCGGGCCATGCGGGCCGACCACCACGAATAGTCTTCCTCGGCCATCTTGGCCCAGTTGTAGAGCGGGTTGCCCCAGCGCTGGCCCAAGGGGCCCATGTCATCGGGCGGGCAGCCAGCCACCTCGCGGGGTTGGAAGTCCGCGTCCAGCTCATAGAGGTCCGGGCGGGCCCAGCAGTCGGCGCTGTGGTGGGCAATGAAGATGGGCAGGTCGCCCATGATGGCGATGCCCTTGCCATTGGCATAGGCCTTGATGTCGGCCCACTGCCAGTCAAAACACCATTGCACAAACTGCCAGAACTGGATCTCGGCCGCATGCTCTTTGCGCGCCTTGGCCAGGGCCTTGGCATCGCGGGTGGCCAGGGGCTTCGCCCAGGTCCACCAGGGCTGGCCTTGGGCGGCGGTTTCTAGGGCCATGAAGAGGGCATAGTCGTCCAACCAAGAAGCCTGTTCCTGGCACCACTCGACAAAGCTGGTGTGGTCGGCCGTGTCCTTGGTCGCTTGGGCGCTGGCCACAAAGCCAGCATGGGCCTGGCGCAACTGCGCCATGCGCCAGGGCACCACACGGCCAAAGTCGGTGCGCTGGGCGCCAAAGCCGCCTTCGGGCAAGACCGGGGTGCTCATCCAGCCCCGTGCCACCAGAGGCTCAAGCGCCACCATCAGCGGGCTGCCCGCAAAGGCTGACACGCTTTGGTAAGGGCTGTCGCCCGGCCCGATGGGCGTGGTCGGCAGCAACTGCCAAATGGTTTGCTGCGCCGCTGCCAGCCAATCCACAAAGTGCAGGGCAGAAGGGCCAAAGTCGCCCGTGCCATGCGGCCCAGGCAAGGAGGTGATGTGCAGCAGCACACCAGCGCGCCGAGTTGAAAGATCCATGGGCAGACGAGGGGTGGAGGTGTGGAGGGGCTTGGGCGCTGTGACGCTCAGCGCTGAATCGGGTGGGATGGATGCCATGGCAGGGGCTCGCCTAAGAAGTGAGGGGAGGGTGGTCAGGGGTTTGTTCGGCCACCAACAGGCTGCGTGCAGGCAGCAGCAGTGTGTGCCGGTACTCGGTGCGGGGCAGGCCATGTGCCGGGTCGCCACTGCTGTCTAGCGCCAGCCGCCACACGGCAGCGTCGGGCAGGTGCAGAGTGCAGGGCTCATCATCGGGGTTAAAAGCCAGCAGCGGCGTGGGTTGCTGGGCGCCCGGCGGCGTGTAGACCCCGGCAAAGGCGGCGCCGGGGCTGTGGGCCGGGTGGTGCCATTCGTGCAGGTTCAGCTCATGCCCAGCCGGGTGGCGCCAGTGCACGCGGCTGGCTGCTTGCGGGGCTGGGTCATGGGCATGCCAGGGACGGGGCCAGAGGTCGGTGTGCAGGGCGGGCAGGCGCTGGCGCAGGGCCAGCACCTCGGCCACAAACTGTATCAAGCCGTGGTCGGCCTGGGCCCAGTCCAGCCAGGTGGTGGGGTTGTCTTGGTTGTAGGCATTGTTGTTGCCGCCTTGGCTGTGGGCCAACTCGTCACCCGCGCACAGCATGGGCGTGCCGTGGGCCAACAGCAGGCTGGCCAGCAGGGCGCGGCGGGTGCGCTCGCGGCGCTGCTGCACGGCAGGGTCTGCGCTCGGGCCTTCGGGGCCAAAGGGTTGGCAGAGCTCGCCGTCGCGACCGTCGCGGTTGCCTTCGCCATTGGCCTCGTTGTGCTTGGTGGCATAGCTCACCACATCGTTGGTGGTGAAGCCGTCGTGCACGGCGATGAAATTGATGCTGCAGGAGGGCCTGCGCTGCCCCGGCCCAAACACCGTGCTGCTGGCGCAAAAGCGTTGTGCGAACTGGCCCCGGTTGACGGCAGTGTTGAGCCACCAACCGCGCACCGTGTCGCGGAACTTGTCATTCCACTCTAGGAAGGGCGGCGGGAACTGGCCTAACTGATAGCCGTCGCCCGAGGCGTCCCAGGGCTCGGCGATCATCAGCGCTTGGCTGAGCAGTGGGTCTTGGCGCAGCGCGGTGAAGAAGGCCGCCTCGGGGTTGAAGCGGCCGCTGCGGTCGCGGCCCAGCACCGGGGCCAAGTCAAAGCGGAAGCCATCGACGCCCATCTCACGCACCCAGTAACGCAGAGAATCGAGCACAAAGCGGCTCACCATCGGGTGGGCGACGTTCAAGGCATTGCCGCAGCCCGTCAGGTTGCGCAGGCGCGTGGGTTCATGCGGGGTGTGGGGCTCATGGGTATACCACTGGCGGTGGTCCAGGCCGCGCCAGCACAGCGTGGCCCCTTGCTCGTTGCCCTCCGGTGTGTGGTTGTAGACCACGTCCAGCACCACCTCCAGCCCGGCCGCATGCAGGCTGGCCACCATGGTGCGGAACTCGCTGGCCGCTGCGCGCGGCTCGTGGGGTTTGGTGGACCAGCGCGGGTCCACACTGAAAAACCCCAGCGTGTTGTAGCCCCAGTAATTGGGCAAACCCAGCGGCTGCAAATGCGGCTCAGACAAACACTGCTGCACCGGCAATAGCGACAGAGTGGTCACGCCCAGGCGCTGCCAGTGCGCAATGGCTGCGGGGTGGGCCATGCCGGCATAGGTGCCGCGCAGGGCGGGTGGGATCTCGGGGTGCTGGGCCGTGAAGCCTTTGACATGCACCTCGGCCAAGCACCCGCGTGCGGCGCCAGGGCAATCCTCGGCGCGGACTCAGGTGACAGGGCGCAGTCGGCGCGCCGGGCGCGGCCACGCGCGCCTTCAGGGCGCGCACGTCGCGTTGTCGCGTTCATCCCGCTGCTGGGGCCCGTCCGGGTGGGCCAGCGGATGGCCCATGGTGCTCGGCGCGCCAGGCAAAGCCCTCGGCGTGGGCGATGATCTCGCGGCCCCACGGGTCCAACAACAGCTTGGCCGGGTTGAAGCGGTGGCCTTGTTCAGGCGCCCAAGGCCCGTGGGCACGAAGGCCGTACACCAGGCCCGGCGCAGCGCCCGGCAAAAAGCCATGGAACACACCGGCGAACGGCCCATGCAGCGGCCTAGCGGCGCGGCTCGGTGCTGGCCATCGGCGCCGAAGACGACACAGCTCAATGCTGCTGGGCATGGTCGGAGACACACCGCAATAGTTGCACCCCACCGTGGCAGCGGGCCAGCGCTGCCCAGGGGTTCGGGCCGACCCTCCAAGAGCTGAGGGCAGGCCAGCACGGCGGCTAGGCTGGGCTCGGGGGTGGGGGGGAAGGAGTGCGTCACGACAGACAAGCCTCTGCCATTCATGAGGCAGGCCGCAAGAACAGCGTGGCCAGCGGCGGCAGGCTCAGCACCAGCGAGGCTGAACGGCCATGCGAGGGCACCGCCTGCACCGCTTGCGGGCTCGACGCATTGCCCGTATCGCTGCCGCCATACAGCCCGGCATCAGTGTTGAGCACCTCCACCCAGGCGCTGGCGCCGCCCTCATGAGGCCCCGGCACGCCGATGCGGTAACCCACGCGCGGCACAGGCGTGAAGTTGCACACCACCATCAGCGGCCGCCCTTGGGCATCCCGGCGCAGCCAGACATAAATACTCTGTGCATCGTCGTCCACCACCAGCCACTCAAAGCCTTGCGGGCTGTCGTCGCGCTGGTGCAGCGCGGGCTCTTGGCGCAGCAAATGGTTGAGGTCGCGCAGCAGGTGCTGCACGCCTTGGTGGGCGCGTTGTTGCAGCAGCGCCCAGGGCAGGGCTTCGTCGCTGCGCCACTCGTGGGTTTGCGCAAACTCTTGGCCCATGAATAGCAGCTTTTTGCCCGGGTGGCCCCACATAAAGCCGTAGTAGGCGCGCAGATTGGCAAAGCGTTGCCACTCGTCGCCCGGCATCTTGCCCAGCAGCGAGCCCTTGCCATGCACCACCTCGTCGTGCGAGAGCGGCAGCACGAAGTTTTCGCTGAAGGCGTAGACCAGGCCGAAGCGTCATCTTGTCGTGATGCCAGCGGCGGTGCACCGGGTCTTCGTGCATATAGGCCAGGGTGTCGTTCATCCAGCCCATATTCCACTTGTAGTGAAAGCCCAGGCCGCCGGCATCGGGCGGGGCCGTGACGCCAGGAAAGGCGGTGGATTCCTCGGCCACCACGATGGCGTCGGGCACCAGGGCGCGCAGCGTGCCGTTGATGTGGCGCAGCAGCGAGATGACTTCCAGGTTTTCGCGCCCGCCGTAGATATTGGGCACCCACTCGCCAGCGTTGCGGGAGTAGTCGCGGTACAGCATGGAGGCCACCGCGTCCACCCGCAGCCCATCCACCCCAAACACCTCCAGCCAGTACAGCGCATTGGCACACAAGAAGTTGCGCACCTCGTTGCGGCCAAAGTCGTAGATGGCGGTGTTCCAGTCGCGGTGAAAGCCTTCACGCGGGTCGGCGTACTCAAACAGCGGCGCGCCATCAAACAGCGCTAGGCCGTGAGCATCGGTGGGGAAGTGGGCGGGCACCCAGTCCAAGATCACACCCAAGTCTGCCGCATGGCAGGCCTGCACAAAGCGCGCAAAACCGGCAGCGTCGCCAAAGCGTGCGGTGGGTGCAAACAGGCCCAGGCACTGATAACCCCAAGACGGGTCATAGGGGTGCTCGGCAATGGGCATCAGCTCCACATGCGTGAAGCCCAGGCTGGCGGCATAGCTGGGCAGCTCGGCGGCCAGCCGGTCCCAGTCATAGAACCCGTCGTTATCCCCTCGGCGCCAAGAGCCGACATGCACCTCATAAATGCTCAGCGGGGCGTCGGCACTTTGGCGTGCAGCCGCCCTGGGCCAGCGTGGGGCCGGGGTGGGGCTCACGGCGGGCGCAATGCGGCTGGCATTGGCCGGGCCGCAGGTCTGCGCGCGCGGGCAAGGCGGGTCGGCCTTCAGCGGCAGCAGGCGGCCGTGGGCGCTGACGATCTCGAACTTGTAGGCGGTGGCCCACCTGCGGCGCTGCGGCACGAAAGACCTCCCACACCCCGGCCTCGGCACTCGCGGCGCATCACAGGTGGCGGCGGCCATCCCAGCCATTGAAGTCGCCCACCACGCTGACCCGCTGAGCGTGCGGGGCCCACACCGCAAAGCGCACGCCCGCCACGGCTTGTGTGCTGTGCAAAGGCGCCAGGCTCATGGGGTGAGCCCCCAGCACGGCCCATGGCCGCAACAGGCGTCCCTCGCGCCAGGCAATCAAGTCGGCCTCATCCAGCAGCAGGCCAAAAGCATAGGGGTCGGGCAGGGTCTGGGTGATCGGGCCGCGGCTGCTCGGCCAAGTGATGCGCAGCAGATACGCAGGCTTGTGGCCTGCTGGGCCAGAAAGCGCCGGGCCGCCCCAAGCTTTCTGGTCCCCCTCGGGGGGCGGGCTGGGCGCAGCCCGGCCCTGGGGGCTCACGTGCCGTTTGGCCCGCGTCTTGGGCAAGCGCGCCTCAAACACGCCCTCGGCCTGCGCGCTGCTGAGCGCCGCCAGCACCTTGTCCCCGGCTTCGTTCAGCACCTCCACCCCCAAAGCGCCGGGCTGCACGGTGCGCACCCAAAGATAGTCTTGCTCGTCAGCATGCATGCCCAACACCGAGAAGGGGTCGGGGTGGCGGGCTTGGATCAGGGCGTTGAGCGCGTCAGGGGTGAGTGCGGGCATAGGGCAGCAGGGGTCAGCGAGGGGCGGGTGGCAGGCTCTGGGCGGACCACACCCGCGCGACATACTCTGCCACGGTGCGGTCGGAGGAGAAGCTGCCCATGCCCGCGATGTTCAGCACGGCCTTGCGGCCCCATTCGGCCGGGTCGGCATAGAGCGCGTCCACGCGATCCTGGGCGGCCAGGTAGTCGGCAAAGTCGGCCATCAGCAGGTAGGTGTCGCGCTGGGTCAGGCTGTCCACCAGCCAACGATAACGCTCAGCATCGCCCTGCGAGAACGTGCCGTCGCCAATGACGGCCAGCACCTGCTGCAAGCGGCGGTCTTGCTCCACATACAAGCGCGGGTCGTAGCCCAGCGCCTTGAGCTGCGCCACAGCCTCGGTGCGCAGGCCAAAGATGAAGAAGTGCTCCTGGCCCACCGCTTCGGCCATTTCAATATTGGCGCCGTCCCAGGTGCCGATGGTCAGTGCGCCATTGAGGCTGAACTTCATATTGCCGGTGCCCGAGGCCTCGGTGCCAGCGGTGGAGATTTGCTCAGACAAATCAGCCGCCGGCATGATGACTTCAGCCAAGCTCACGCCGTAGTTGGGCAGGTAGGCCAGCTTGAGCTTGTCGCCCACGCGCGGGTCGCTGTTGACCACGCGGGCAATGTCATGCGCCAAGGCGATGATGCCCTTGGCCGCGTGGTAGGCCGACGCGGCCTTGCCCGCCAGCACCACGGTGCGTGGCACCCAGGGCGCATTGGGGTTGGCAATGATGGCCTGGTAGCGGGCCACCACATGCAGCAGGTTCAGCAGTTGGCGCTTGTACTCGTGGATGCGCTTGACCTGCACATCGAACAAGCTGTCGGGGTTGACCGCCAGCCCCAAGTCGCGGCGGATGCGCTCGGCCAGGCGTTGCTTGTTGGCGCGCTTGGCGGCTTGCACCTCGGCCACCACCTTGGCTTTCTTGGCCAGAGGTGCCAGGGTTTGCAAGTGCGACAGGTCTTGGCGCCAGCCGGTGCCCAAATGCTTGTCCAGCACCGCGCTCAAGCCGGGGTTGGCCTGGGCCAGCCAGCGCCGCGGCGTCACGCCATTGGTCACGTTGTGGAAGCGCTCGGGCGTCAGACGTGCGTAGTCGGCAAACAAGGTCTGCACCATCAGCTCCGAGTGCAGCGCCGCCACGCCATTGACGCGGTGCGAGGCCACCACCGCCAGCGCGGCCATGCGCACGCGGCGCTCGCCGCCATGGCTGCCGCCCTCGTCGATCAGCGAGACGCGCGCCAGCAGCGCATCGTCGCCCGGGCAGCGCACGCGCACCTGCTGCAGGAAGCGGTGGTTGATCTCGTAGATGATTTCCAGGTGGCGCGGCAGCAAGGCCTCGAACATGCGCACCGGCCAGGTCTCCAGGGCCTCGGGCATCAGGGTGTGGTTGGTGTAGGACACCGCCTGGCGGGTGATCGCCCAGGCGGCCTCCCAGTTCAGGCCATGCTCGTCCAGCAGCAGGCGCATCAGTTCGGCCGGGGCCAGGGCCGGGTGGGTGTCGTTGAGGTGCATCGCGTTGGCAGCGGCCCAGACGGCTCAGGCTGCCGTGCTGGCGCAGGTGGCGAGCCATCATGTCTTGTACCGAGGCGCTGACCAAGAAGGCCTCTTGCTTCAAGCGCAGCAGGCGGCCAGCCTCGGTGCTGTCGTCGGGGTAGAGCACCCAGTTCAGCGCGTCGGCGGCCAGTTGGTGGCGGCCGGCCGCGGCATGGTCACCCCGGCAGAAGGCCTGCAGGTCAATCGGCTCGGCGGCGCTGGCCTGCCACAGGCGCAAGGTGGCCACGCGCTGGCTGTGATGGGCCGGGACGATGAAATCATGGGCCTCGGCCACCACGCGCTCGGCCGGCAGCCAGCGGCGCGAGCCGCCTGCCGTCACCATGACGCGCCCGCCGAAACCCACCGTGTAGCGCGCCTCCGGGCGCAGCACTTCCCAGGGGTCGGCCAGCGCCAGCCAGTCGTCCGGCGCTTCGACCTGGCGGCCGTCCTGAATGCGCTTGCGCAAACATGCCGAAGCGGTAGCGCAGACCGTAGCCGAAGGACGGCAGGCCCAGCTCGGCAAAGCTGTCGAGGAAACAAGCGGCCAGCCGGCCCAGGCCGCCGTTGCCCAGGGCGGCGTCGGGCTCGCGCTCCAGTGCGTCACCCAGGCTCAAGCCTTCTTGGGCCAGGGCGTCGTCGAGGGCTGGCGTCAGGCCCAGGGCGGCCACGGCATTGCCCAGAGCGCGGCCCATCAAAAACTCCATCGACAGGTAATGCACCCGGCGCGAGGTGGTGACGGCGCCGGGTGTGGCGGCTTGGGCGTCTTGCGCCTGGGTGTCTGCCCAGCGCTGCATCAGCAGCTCTTTGCAGGCCTGGGCGGCGGCGGCCAGTGCGGCCGGTGCGGCGGCGCTGCCTTGGGTGGCCTGTTGGGCCAGCACCTGCTGCAGCGCGGCTTCAAAGGCGGGCACCAGGGGGTTGGCGGCAGTGGTGACGGGGGCGGACGAGGTCACGGTAGGCATGGCAGGGGGGATCTCCTGTTTTGACAGACGGAAGTATCGGCGTCTCGCTCCGTTCTGTGTAGTTCAAATGTAGTTTGACTACATCGGGTATTCCCGGAGTGTCTCTTAAGTTATTGATTTTCTGTGGAATGACCTATTGATTTGGGGGGTCGTTTCGTTGTGAAATGTCACAAACCGCTGTACGTAATCTACATTTGCCGCCGCCCTAGGGCTGGGCGGCTTGAAAGGAAGTTCTGTGGCCGAGGTTCTGCTCTCTGGTGTGCGCAAGGCGTACGGCGATGTGACCATTCTCAAAGGGGTGGATCTGCACATCCGCGACGGCGAGTTCATGGTCTTTGTGGGCCCCTCGGGCTGCGGCAAGTCCACGCTGCTGCGCACCATTGCCGGCTTGGAAGACATCACCGGCGGCGACCTCTCCATTGGGGGGTGCCGCGTGAATGACGTGCCCCCGTCTGAGCGCGGCATCGCCATGGTCTTTCAGTCCTATGCGCTCTACCCGCACATGAACCTGTTCGACAACATGGCCTTTGGCCTGAAGTTGGCGGGCATGAGCCAGCAAGAGATCCACGACGCCGTGCACCGCGCCGCCAAGGTGCTGCACATCGACCACCTGCTGGACCGTAAGCCCAAGGACCTGTCGGGCGGCCAGCGCCAGCGCGTGGCCATTGGCCGGGCCATCGTGCGCAAGCCCCAGGTCTTTTTGTTCGACGAGCCGCTGTCCAACCTGGACGCTGCCCTGCGCGTGCGTATGCGCTATGAGTTTGCCAAGCTGCATGAAGAGCTGAAAACCACCATGATCTATGTGACCCATGATCAGGTGGAGGCCATGACCTTGGCCGACCGCATCGTGGTGCTGAGCGCCGGCAAGGTTGAGCAGGTGGGCGCGCCCATCGAGCTGTACGAGCACCCATGCAATCTGTTTGTGGCGGGCTTCATTGGCTCGCCCAAGATGAACTTCTTGGCCGGTGAGGTGGTGGTGGCTGATGCGGCCGGGGCGCAAGTCAAACTCGCCACGGGCGAGGTGCTGTTTGCCACCGTCAATGCCCACGGTGCCAAAGCGGGCGACAAGGTCACCTTGGGCATCCGCCCCGAGCACCTGGCCTTGGCGGGCGCCAAGCCCAGCGGTGCGCAAACCTTGACAGCCCCCGTCACCTTTGTGGAGGCTCTGGGCAGCAGCACCCAGGCCTATGTGGAACTACCCACCTGTGCGGTGGGTGGGGACACCCCCGAGCCCTTCTCTGTGCTGATGGATGGCCGCACCCCCTTGGCAGCGGGACAGGCCATTGCCTTTGAGGTGCCGCCCGAGTGGTGCTATCTCTTCAATGCCGAGGGCCAGGCCTACCCGCGCTTGGCCCCCAGCGCCGGGGCCCCGCGCAACACCAAGGCGGCATGATGCGCTGCCTCTCTATCGCGCTAGGGCTTTGTGCGTTTCAGGGCTTGGCCCAGGCCGCCCCGCCCGAACTGCTGGTCTGGATCAATGGCGACAAGGGCTACAACGGCTTGCAAAAAGTGGGCGATGCCTTCACGGCCCTCAGCGGCGTCAAGGTGGTGGTGCAGCACCCCGAAGGCGCGCCCGACAAGTTCCAGGCGGCCGCTGGGGCGGGCAAGGGCCCCGACATCATGTGCTGGCCGCACGACCGCACGGGCGAGTGGGCCCGCAGCGGCTTGATCGTGCCGCTGCGCCCCTCCAAGGCGGTGCGCGAGGGCATTGACGAGACGGCTTGGCAAGCCTTCACCTTCAAGGGCCAAGTGTGGGGCTACCCGCTGGCCATCGAGGCCGTGGGCCTGATCGTCAACACTGCGCTGGTGCCCAAGACGCCCAAGACCTTTGACGAGGTCATGGCGCTGGACAAGCAACTGAGTGCCCAGGGCAAAAAGGCCATTCTGTGGGACTACAACAAGAGCTTCTTCACCTGGCCCCTGCTGGCCGGGGCGGGGGGCGAAATTTTTGGCCTCAACGCCAAAGGTGAGCTGGACCCGAGCCAAGTGGGCGTGGCCAATGCCGGTGCTCTCAAGGGTGCCACGATGCTGCGCCGCCTGCTGGACGACGGCGTGATGCCGCGCGGAGCCCGCTATGCCGAAATGGAAGCCAGCTTTGCCAAGGGCCAGGTGGCGATGATGATCTCCGGCCCCTGGGCCTGGGACAACGCTCGCAAGGCCGGCATCAGCTTTGCTGTGGCCCCCATTCCGGGCCTCAGTGCCGACAAGCCCTCTAAACCGTTTGTAGGCGTGCTGGGTTGCATGATTGCCGCGCCCAGCCCCGCCAAGGACATCGCCCGCGAGTTCCTGGAGAACCATCTGCTCAAGGTCGAGAGCCTGAAGGTCGTCTCTGCCGACGTGCCCTTGGGAACCCCGGCCAACAAAGCCTATTACGCCGAGCTGGCCGCCGACCCGGCCATTGCCGCCACCATGGCCAATGCCCGCCTGGGCCAGCCCATTCCCAACATCCCCGAGACGGGCCGCTTCTGGCCCGCCATGGACGCCGCGCTGGAGGCCATCACCCAAGGCCGTCAAAGCCCGGCCGACGCGCTCAAGGGCGCGGCCGCCCGCATGGAGAAACGCTGATG
>JAXHNT010000109.1:0-24555 GCA_034520165.1 Ideonella sp. | reverse complement strand
CCTGGTCGTTGTCGTCGGTGGCGGCGCTGGTGGGCGTGGCCAGGAAGAAGCTGCCACGGGCGCTGCTGAAGTCGTTGCCCAAGGCGGCGGCGTGGCCAATGGTCAGGGGTGCTGAGGTGCGCGCGCTGTTGAAGTCGCCCGCCAAGATGTGCTGGTTGCTGGCGGCCGGCACGTCGCCCGTGGCGGGCTCGATGGTCAGCACAAAGGCGGTGGCGCGGTCAGCTTGGGCACGCGGAATGATGAAATCGGTCTGACTGGGCTGACCGGCGCTGTTGATTGAGAAGCGGCCGGTGGTGACAGGCGCGCCGTCCACCATGATCCAGCCCTCATAAACAGAGGTGGCGCCCAGGTCTTCCAGGCCCTTGAACTGGACGCGCAAGGTGGCGTCGCCATCGTCACCGCCGCCGCAAGCGGTCAGGGCAGCAGCGGCGGCCATGAGGCTGAGGGAGGTCAGGAGTTTGCGGGTCATGGTGTGCCTTTGGAGTCAGTGAGGTGAAGGAGGACCGACGCCCCTGGCGCTGCGCGCACAGCAGTGGATGTCAGTGCGCTCATGATTCCCGGCGGGGCCGAGATAGTCCTCACGAAAGCATCACCAAAAGGTCAGGAATTGATGCACCGGATAATCCGGCCCATGACTGCTTCGCCCCCACGGCACTTGATCCTGCCCTTTGCCTCGGCCACCTCTGAGGCTGCCGTCCACACCCTGGGCACGCTGCAACTGCCGCACTTGGAAGCCTTGCTGGCGCAACTGCAGGCCCAGCCCAAGGATTCGGGCGATGAATACACCCTGAGCGCCCCGCATGAGCGCGCCCTGGCGCAAGCCCTGGGCTGGCCGCTGCAAGATGGCCTGCTGCCTTGGGCCGCCCAAGGGGCGCAGCGCGCGGGCCTAGCCCCCGTGGCGGGCAGCGGCTGGGCTTGGGTCAGCCCCACGCACTGGCATGTGGGCACAGAGCAGATCTCTCTGCTCAACCCGGCCGAGCTGCCACTGGATGAGTCGACATCGCGCCAAGCCTTTGAGGCCGTTCGGTCGCTGTTTGAAGACGACGGCTTTCGCCTGCACTGGTGCAGCCCGCTGCAATGGCTGGCCGAGCATGAGAGCCTCGCCCACTTGCCCACCGCCTCCCTGGACCGCGTGATAGGCCGCAATGTCGACTTGTGGCTGGGCCCCCCCGAGGCCGCGCGACGGCTGCGCCGCCTGCAGGCCGAAGTGCAAATGCTGCTGCATGCCCACCCTTTGAATGAGGCACGCGAGGCCCTGGGCCAGCCGCCTATCAACTCGTTTTGGCTGAGTGGCACAGGGGCCTGCCCGCAGGTTCTGCAAGAGCCCTCTGAGGTGCTGGTGGATGAGCGCCTGCGTGCGCCCCTGCTGGCCGAAAGTTATCGTAGGCCGGGTGGGGCAGAGGGCCTGGGCAGCAGCCTTGGACGAAGGGCCTTGAAGGACCAAGCGCCCGCACGCTTGGCAGCGGGCGAGGCCCTCACGCTGACGCTGTGTGGTGAACGCCATGCCCAGCGCTTTGAGCCCACCCAGCGGGGCTGGTGGCAGCGCCTGACCGCCGCCCGCCGCACCGCCGCCTTGCCCTTGTTGGGCGCCCTTTGAGCCCCAACGCCCACCTGATGACATCGAGCCCCGCTGCTGTGAACACCCCGACCCTGTTGGCCCGCGAGTCCGCCCCGCGCACGGCCTTTGCCCTGGAGCAAAGCGGCCTGCACCCGCTGCTGGCCCGCTTGTTTGCGGCCAGAGGCATCAAGAGTGCCGACGATTTGGACGACACCCTGGCGCGCTTGCTGCCACCCTCGCAGCTGCACGGCAGCGAGGCGGCCGCGCGACTCTTGGCAGACGCACTTCAACAAGGCCTGCGCCTGTGCGTGGTGGCCGACTACGACTGCGATGGCGCCACCGCCTGCGCCGTGGCCTTGCGCGGCTTAGGCCTGCTGGGCGCGCAGCCGCAGCACTTGCACTATGTGGTGCCCGACCGCGCCGTACACGGCTATGGCTTAACGCCCACCATCGTCGACCTGGCCCAAGCCCAGTGCCAGCCGCAGGTCTTGATCACCGTGGACAACGGCATTGCCAGCCATGCGGGCGTGGCGCGCGCCAAGGCCCTGGGCATGCAGGTGCTGGTGACCGACCATCACTTGCCGGCCTTGGTGGAAGGCGCTGTGCTGCTGCCCGACGCGGATGTGATCGTCAACCCCAACCAGCCCGACTGCGCCTTTGAAAGCAAGGCCCTGGCCGGTGTGGGCGTGATGTTTTATGTGCTTCTGGCCACGCGCGCTGAGCTGCGTGGGCGCGGCGCGTTTGACGCCGCCAACCAGCCCCGGCTCGATGCCCTGCTAGACCTGGTGGCCCTGGGCACGGTGGCCGATGTGGTGAAGCTGGACGCCAACAACCGCCGCTTGGTGGCCCAAGGCTTAAAGCGCATTCGCAGCGGCCGCATGCAGCCGGGCGTGGCCGCGCTGTTTCATGCCGCCGCGCGGCGCCCCGAGCGGGCCTCAGCCTTTGACTTTGGCTTTGCCTTGGGCCCGCGCATCAATGCGGCGGGCCGCCTGGCCGACATGACCTTGGGCATTGAATGCCTGCTGACCGACAGCCCCGGCCGCGCCCAAGAGTTGGCCCAGCAACTGGACGCCATCAACCGCGAGCGCCGCAATGTGGAGGCCGGCATGCGCGAGCAGGCCGAGGCCGCACTGGAGCACCTGATGCCCGAAGGCGACCCGCCGCCAGCCCTGGTCTTGTTTGACCCCGAGTTCCACGAGGGCGTGGTGGGCATCGTGGCGGGCCGCCTCAAAGACCGCCTGCACCGGCCCACCTTTGTGTTAGCCCTGGGCAGCGACGGCTTGCTCAAGGGCTCGGGCCGCTCCATTCCGGGCTTTCATCTGCGCGACGCACTGGACCTGGTAACCAAGCGCCACCCCGGCTTGCTCAAGCGCTTTGGCGGCCACGCTATGGCGGCCGGCTGCACTTTGGCCGAAGAGGATGTGGACACCTTTGACCACGCCCTGCAGCAAGTGGCCCGCGAGTGGCTGGACGCCGCCGCGCTGACCCGCACCGTGGCCACCGATGGCCCGCTGCCGCTGCAATACTTCAATGCCGAGACCGTGCAGACCTTAGACGACGTGGTCTGGGGCCAGGGCTTTCCGGCCCCCGTGTTTTGCGACGAGGTAGATGTGGTGCAGCAGCGCTTGGTGGGCGAGAAACATTTGAAGCTGCGCGTGCGCCACGGCGGCCCGCAAGGCACACTGCGTGACGCGATCTGGTTCAGCCATACCGAGCCCCTGCCCGACCGCGTCCGCCTGGCTTACCGGCTCAGCGTGGATGAGTTTCAGGGCCAACATAGAGTACAGATGGTGGTGGAGGCCGCTCAATGATCAAACCTGGCCTGCGCCGCTTGGCGAATGTGTTTTTGACGGGCCTCTTGGCCGCCCTACCCCTGGCCGCCACGGTAGCCATCTTGGTCTGGGCGGTACGCCTGATCTACGCCTGGCTAGGCCCCACCAGCTTGTTCGGCAAAGTCTTGATCAGCCTGGGTCTGGACGTGAGTGGCTCAGAAGTAGTGGGCTATTTGCTGGGCTTGGGCCTGGTGCTGCTGAGCATCATGGCCCTGGGCGTGCTGGTGCAAACGCGCCTGCAGCCCGTGCTGCTGGAAGGCCTGAACGCCGTGATGCAGCGCATCCCGGTGGTGCGCCACATCTACGACATGGCCCAAAAACTGGTGGGCCTGATGTCGCAACGCGACGAGCAAGGCACGCGCTCCATGAGCCCGGTGTGGCTGCACTTTGGCGGCCCCGGCCAAGCGGCGGCCGTGCTGGGCTTGCTGTCTTCGCCCGAGCCCGTGCTGGTGGGCGGCGCACCCTACTTGGCGGTGCTCGTGCCCACCGCCCCCGTGCCCGTGGGCGGCGCCCTCATCTACGTGCCCGAAGCCTGGGTGCAGCCCGCCGATGTGGGCGTGGACGGGCTGACCAGCATCTATGTGTCGATGGGGGTGACCTCGGGGCAGCATTTGCCGGGGGTGGGTTCATTGCCTCCGGCGACACCGAAGCCTTGATGAAGCCATGGAATCTGGCTCACTGATGAGCCTCGGTCGGCTTCGGCCCAGTCGTCACGCAACGGCCATGAAGCTCTGGCGGTTTCCGGTTCAAGCCCTGCAATCCAACGGATAGGCCGTCGGGGGCAGATCGCTCTTAGCTTGGTTGTTGGTCACCATCCCTTGAGGTACAGCCGCTAGGCCACAGACCCAAGCGAGTGGCACTTTGGGGTAGTCGGGCACGGTGGCCGGACGCAAGCTCAGGGTCTTGCCATGCAAGTGGCGGTTGGCTTGTTGGCCATAGGTGATGAGCAATGCGCCATCGCGCACCAACACAGACTGCACATAGGTGCCCACGATCTTGTCGGGTGGTGGCAAACCGGCCTCTTCATTGCTGCTGGGCAGGCGTCTCGTCTTGCTGTAGTGCTCGGCAATGGCCTGCTTGGCAAACTCGGCCAAGGCCATCCCTTCGCTGACTTGGCTGCGCAGCACCCGGTCTTGAAAGGTGGGCACCGCCATGGTGGCCATGATCCCGAGGATGGCGATCACGATCATCAACTCGATCAGCGTGAAGCCTCGGTGTTGAGGAAAACTCTTCAAGGTCATGGCAAGGCTCCCATGGCAAAAATCGGCAGGTAGGTGGCCATCAACAACCACGCCACGCCCACGGCGGCTAAGAGGCGGCTGAACAGCACTGTTTGGTCTTCAAACTGTTGCTGTGCAGCGCTCAAAGCCAGTTCACTTTGTTGCGCAAAATGCTGGGCCGCTTCAGCGGTGGCCCCCATGCGCTCGGCCAAGCCCCACAACACGCTGGGCGAAGCAAGGTCGCCAGCGTGGTCTCGCCACGCGTCAGCCAAGGTCTGCCCGCTTCCGAGCGCCTGAGCCATGGCTTCTGCACGGCGGCGTGACGCTGTAGCTGTGGCGACACTGGCCACTTGCAGCATGGCCGCTTGCTGCGCCGCTGGCTCCGCCGGGGTGACGCTGAGACAGCGCCACAGTTGCCATTGAGCCTTGGCCGCTTGCACCCGCGCCAAGGCGGGCCAGACTTTGGCCAAACGCTCGCCTGCCCAGGCCAGCCCGCGCCGCCCTGCGGCCCATAGCCTGCCCGTCAGGCTGAGAAACAAGGCAAAGCCGAGCAGCAAAGCCAATGCACCCACCACGACACCGCCGTACAGCAAGCTCTGGCTCACCCACGGCAAGCTGGCCTGCACGCCTTGGTGGACGTTGTCCATGGCGGGCATCACAAACACGCTGATCAGCAGAGTAGTAGCGCCAAACACCGTCAGCACGGCCGCAGGCCAGGTCATGAGGCGGCGATGCATCTGGGCCTCCTGCGCTTCCAACTCGGCGTCTTGGTCCAGCAGGCGCAGGGCTTGGGCCAAGCCCTCTTGCGTGGCCACCTGCGCCAACCACTGCGCCGTTGCTTTGGGGCAGCCCAGCCCGTCGCAGCTCAAGAGCACCTGAGGCAAGGTCTGCCCTTGCGCCAGGGCCTCGGCGGCTTGTTGATAGGCCTGGCGCTCGGCAGCCTTCAGGGCAGGGTCTTGCGACAGTTCGCCCACCACCGCTTCAAGCGGCCAGCCGCGTTGCTGGGCCCACAGCAAGGGGGTGATCAGGGCTTTCCAAGGCGCTTGCATACGGCTCATCGACAAACTGAGGGAAGATCCGAGGCACGAAGTGCCGACGAGGGCGAGGCCTGGCAGCGCCAGCCCGCAGCCCACTGGGGTGCGCTGGCGGCTGGGGCCGCCAGCGCGATGCTGAACGCCGGTTGGAGCGTGCCAGTGGGGCCCGGCACCTGGGCCCACACTCGCCGCCCATCCCATTGCGCAGTCCAGGTCTGGGTCGGCGACGTTCCGGGTGTTGAGAGCCTGGCCACCACCGGGCTCGAAGCCTCACCCGTCATCGCCAATTGCTCGATCTGCTGGCTGTGAACCTCGGTGCTCAAAGTCAGCACTGCCACACCCTGGACTTGGTGGACGAGGGCCGTCACGGCCCCGGCGCACAGCGCCATGAGCCCCGCCACCAACAGCCATGACAGTTGCATCTCCAAGGTGCGAGCCGCCCACATCCAAGCAGGCGCAAAGCGTTGGCGCACCATCATCGGCACACGGAGGGCAAGGCCCTCTGAGGCAGGCCCTGACCCGGCACCACCGTGCTGACCCAGACCATGCCCTTGGGCAGTGCGGCGCTTTGGCAGCGCCACACCAGGGCGGCCGTGGGCTGCTGCTGAACCTGTGCTGGCCTGAGCCACAGCGTGGCCAACGCGGGCTCGACACCGAGCAGAGGCGCATCAAAACGAACTTCGATCGCGCCTTGCCTGATGGCGATGCCGGTCACGGCGCTGCCCCTCATGGCGGCTGGGTCGGGCAACCCGGCTGCGGCATTGTCTTCAGGCAAGCGGCCCCAGCGGTCGAAGTAGCGTGCCACATCGGTTTGCACCGCTTGCGCCAGCAGCAAGCCTTCGGCCACCCGCGAGCGCTGGGTGTAGTCTTGATAGGCAGGCAAGGCCACCGCTGCGAGGATGCTAATGATGTATACCACCACCATCAACTCGACCAGGGTGAAGCCCGAGGACGATGAACGTCGCACGATGGAGATCTCCTCTGCGCGCCCCCGCCTTTAGGCGGGGCACTTGTTTGTTGTGCGCAGATGGTAACGGCAATCTCACCTGTGCCGTCACCACAGATCAGCCACCACCCGCCGCACGGCCCCTTGAGGCGCGTGTTGTTGGTGACCAGCGTGGTCCCCTTACTGCCGGGCTTGACGTTGATGATGTCGGCAGATGGGGGTGTCGCGCAAGATCATGGCTTGATCTTGTCACGCTCCTGCGCTGCGGGCTGTTCGCGGCTCAGGACAAAGCCTGGTTCGAAAGCCGCCAAGCCATCCTCCATGGTTTGCCATGGGTCATTCACGGGCAAAAGCAGCACGCCATTGCCGAAATACTTGACCGCCACCTCGGTACCCGCAAAGCGATATTCCTTGGGCAAACGGACGACCTGACGGCGACCGAATTGGAAGATGCGTGCAATGTCCATGGGCTCTCTCGGTGGTCGATATCAATGACACACGCCATCATGCCCCTGCCCAAAAATTCCTGTCGGTGAGCCGGGCACTCAAGCCCTGCCTCACCACAAATAAGCCGCCACCGCCACACCGATCATCACAAAGGCCAGTACGAATTTGGCCAGCATGCCCACCAGCATGCCCACCCAGGTGGCCACGCCGACCTTGAGGGCTTGGGGGGCGGCGTCGGGGTGGTCGCGGCGAGCTAGGTATTCGCCTACCGCCGCGCCGACCAAGGGCATGAAGAAGACGCCGATCAGGCCCATGAACAAGCCCACCACCGTGCCCAGGGCCGCGCCGATCAAGGCCTGCTTGCTGGCACCCAGGTGGCGCGCGCCCATCAGGCCGGCGACGTAATCCAAAGCCCAGGCGATGAGGGCGATGACCGTGATGGCGGCCAGGGGAAAGCCGCCAATGCGCTGGAAGTCGTCGATCCAAGCCGCCAGCAGCAAACCAGCCCACACCAACAAGGTGCCGGGCAAGGCGGGCAAGACAATGCCCGCAAAGCCGAGGAGGACAAGGCCAGCGCTGAGCGCCCAAAGCAGGGTGTCGTTCATGCCACGCAAGGTGGGGCAAAGCTGGGCGCTTTCAAGCCCTTCGGGCCGTTCAATCAAGGCATTTCTTGAGGATGACGCTACGGCGGCGGTCGGGCTGTCCGGTGACAAACTGAACGACTGAAGCGAGGATGACACCCCGGTCGGAAATGCGATTGGCAACTTCCAGGCGGTTGCCCTCATTCAAGAAACGCTTGGGCAGCATGGAGTTGAGGTCTTTCATGGTGCCAGAGCGCCATACAAAGGCATTCCTAAGCCCAGATGCCGTCGAAGCAGTTCCGACCACAACTTGCTGGACGTTGACGTCGTACGCCTGTCCATCACCCCCCTCCAAGGAACCCAAATCGACCAACTCAGTCTCGTTACGCCATAACACCGGTCGCATTTGAGGCGTTGTGTCACCCCGAAAGGCCCACCCCACTACATCGCCGGAGTCGCTGATGCGATCTGCGAAGCTGCCTTGCCCCCAAGAAGGGAGTAAGCGCAACGCCCCCTTGGGAGACCAACTCACTGCCTTAATGATGGATTGCGAGTCGGTGGCCGCTCCAACCATCCTGCCGGAACGATTGATACCTTGGGCGACCGATAGGATCCCTCCGAGGCTTGGAAGCGCCACTTCGACACCAGCCTCTGTCCAGCGCCTGGCCTCTGTTGTGATGCCATCAGCTTGCACAATCTGGCCCACGGCCACACCTCGCGGGTTGACAGCGACAGCCACGCTGATGAAGGCGGTGGACAGTGGGGTTGCGCCTTGGGGCGTCCACTTGACAGCCTGAATATTTGCGTTAGGACTGACTCTTCGAAAGCCAACCAAGACGCCTGAGTCGTTGGCATCCAACACCCAGCCCTCTGTGTGCTGGGGATCGTGAGAGACAAGGCTCAGTTGACCTCCCACGGTCCAGGTCGCGGGCCGCGAGAGGAGACGATCTGACGTCTCTAGAGCACCAACCACCAAGCCCTTCGGTGTCATGCTGTGAGCCAGCGCCTGCCACCCCGGCTGAGTCTCCAACTCGGTGACTCGGCACTGGGCCGAGGCGCTCTGTGCCAGGGCTGCCCAAAGCAGCAGCGAAGCAGCAGCGAAGCAGCAGCGACGCAGTTTTCCTTGTCTTCATGGTCATCCTCACTCCTCTTTGAATAGGCGTGATGATGCCGCCCTGCACGGCGCTTTCAATGCGAGTTTCTACAGAGGGCGCACGCTGTCAGGCCAGCCGCAGCACCCCATCCGCCCGCCCCTGGCTCGCCGCAATGCGCCGCGCATTGGGCTCGTCCGTCTGCGCAGCCCAGGCGCGGGCGTCGGCCTCGCTGCGGCCAAAGTGGCGGTGGCGGGCCACCAAGCGTTCGGTGCGCAGGGCGTCGTCCACATCCACATACCAAGCTTCATGCAGCAGGGTGCGGCAGGCGGCCCAGGGTGGGTCTTCGAGCAGCAGGTAGTTGCCTTCGACGATGAGCACCGGCACCTCGGGCGGGATGGCGATCGCACCGGCGACGGCTTCTTCTATCTCGCGGCGGTACTCGGGGGCGTAGACCACCTCGCCGCCCGGCCTGCGCAGGCGCTGCAGCAGGGCCACAAAGCCTGCCGCATCAAAAGTGTCGGGCGCGCCTTTGCGCTGGCTGCGGCCCAGCTCGGCCAGCACGTTGTTGGCCAGGTGGTAGCCGTCCATGGGCACCACCTGCGTTGCGTGGGGCCGGGCCGCATGCAGGGCCGCCGCCAAGGTGGACTTGCCGCTGCCTGGGGCCCCGGCCAAGCCCAGCAGATGACGCTGGCCCCGCGTTTGGGCCTGGGCGATCAGCGCGTCCAGGCGGGCGAGTGCGGCCTCGGGCAGCGCGGGGTTGGGGCTCAGTGGGTGCTCCAGCGGTGGCGGCACGGGCATGGGCACGAGCATGGGCGGGGCAGTGTCAAGTCAGCCGCAGGCCTCAGGCCTCAGGCCTCGAAGCGAAAGCCGCCCTCGGCCACCATCGCGGCCAGGGGCTGGCGGGGGCTGGGGCCTTCGCGTTGTTGCAGGGCTTCGGGCAACTGCGCCTTGTCGCCCAGCTTGCCCACGGCCACCACGGCGTGGATGGCGTAGTCCTCGGGCACGTTCAGCGCTTGGCGCAGGGCCGCGTTGTCAAAGCCGCCCATGCCGTGGGCATACCAGCCCAGCAGCGAGGCTTGCAGGGCCAGGTTTTGCCAGGCCGCACCGGCATCAAACGCGTGCCAAACGTTGTCGACCTTGTCGGTTTTGCCCGGCGGCGTGGAGCGCACGCGCGAGACCACGGCAATCAGCACCGAGGCCTTGGCTGCCCAGCTTTGGTTGAAGGGGACCAGGCTGTTGAAGATCGGCTGCCAAGCGGCTGTGCCGGCCTTGCCATACAAGAAGCGCCAGGGTTGCAGGTTAGAGGCGGAAGGCGCCCAGCGGGCGGCCTCGAACAAGCGCATCAGCGTGGCGTCGTCGATGGGCTCGCCGCTGTAGGCGCGGGGCGACCAGCGGTTGGTGAACAGGGCATCGACGGGATGTTCGGTGGGGCGGTCAACAGTCATGGGGGGCTCCAAGAGAAGATGACGGCCATTGTGGCGGCGGTGGCCCCGCCCCGCGCGTCAAAGGTTTTGAAGGGAGTCGCCGTGCTGGCCGAATGGGTCAGGGCAGCACCCGCCACACCTGCACGCCCAAAGCAGGCACGGTGACACGGCCCCCTTGGGCCTGGGAAGGCTGGGCTTGGAACAAGGGCTGCAGGCGCGCGCCTGCGGGCAGGCCGGGCACGTCCACAGCCTGCGGCTGCGTGCCGTAGTTGATGAGCACCAGCGTGCGGTCTGCCGCATGGCTGCGCTGGAACACCAAGGCTTGGCCCTGCACCGCGCTGTGCTCAAAGCGGCCTTGGGCAATGGAGGGGTGGGCGCGCCGCAGCGCGATCAAGGCCTTGTAAAAGCTGCGGAGGGACTGCGGGTCTGCCGACTGGCTCTGCACGTTGTAACGCGCAAGATTTGGGGCCAAGGGGCGGAAGGGCTGGCCGGTGGTGAAGCCGGCGGTCTTCGGGTCGGGCGTCCAAGAGCGGGGTGAGCGCAAGGGCAGGTCGCCGCCCAAGCCCGGCACGCCGGCTTGGCCGATCTCTTCGCCAAAGTAGATGAAAGGCGTGCCCGGCTGCAACAGGTAGCTGGCCGCCGCCAGCTTGTAGCGGGCCTCATCCCCCTTGAGCTGGTCCCACAGGCGCTCTCCCGCAAAGATGTCGTGGTTGGAGATCATGGTGGACATGCCCCAGCGCTCGGGCGGTGCCTCGCGCCAGTAGCGGGCCAGCTCTTGAATGGAGGCGGTCTCGCCCTGTGCGGCTTTGACAAAGTGGTGCACATAGCCAAAGGCAAAGGCGCTGCCGCAGACCTGGGGGTGGCCCCAGTCATTGGGCTCGGCCGTGGCCTCGCAGACCACCCAGCGCTTGTCATAGGCAGTGATCAAATCTTGCAGGCGCTTGGTGAGTTGGCGGCTTTCGGGCTGGTCGTTCCAGTTCACCGCGTCGCGCTCGATGAGGTGCGGCACGGCATCCAGCCTGAAGCCGTCCAAGCCCCGGTTGAGCCAGAAGCGCAGGCTGTCCTCGTGGTAGTGCAGCACCCGCCGGGTGGCGCATATTGAAGTCGGGCATGTGCGGGCCGAAGGTGCCGAAGTAAAAATCGCGCGCACGGGCGCGGGGCGTCGGGGCAGGGTCTTTGCCTCGAGCGTGTGCTCCAGGGCTGGCTACCGCGTCAGGTACCAGGGATTCTTGCCCCAAATGTCCCAGCCTTGCGGGGCTTGGTGTCGGCAAACACAAACCAGTCGCGCCAGGGGCTCGCCGGGTCTGCCACGGCGGCTTGAAATAGCGGGTGCTGCGCGGCCGCATGGTTGATGACGTAGTCCATCACCACCCCCATGCCGCGCGCATGGGCCTGGCGCAGCAGCTCGTCAAAGTCTTGCAGGGTGCCGTACTCGGGCGCAACGGCGCGGAAGTCGGTGGTGGCATAGCCGTGGTCGCCGTCGGCATTGGCGGTGATGGGCATCAGCCATATGCCGCTGATGCCTAAATCTTTGAGGTCGTCCAGCTTGGCGGTCAGGCCTTGGAGGTCGCCCACACCGTCGCCATTGCTGTCGGCAAAGGCGCGCACAAAAATCTCCATGAACACGCCGTTCTGCCAGCCTGCAGGCAGGCTGCTGGCGCGGTGCACCGGCGGCACGGGCGAGATGTCCACCTGGGCGGCCTGCGCGGCCAAGGCCTGCGGCGTGGGCGCAGCCAGGGCCGCAGAGCCCACCGGCCCCAGCACACCGGCGCCCAGCAGCGCGGCCATCAAAGGGGGCAGGAGCGGCCGGGTGAGCAGCGGGGCCAAGGCCTGTGCGGCGTGCAAGAGAGAAGGCATGATGTGTCCTGAAGCAGCGGGCAGTATGTAGCCAAACTACATTTTGCATGCTTTGCAAGCGGCGAGCGCCTAGATATAACCCCGCTTTGCCGCAGCGCACCAGCACTCTGATAATGTAGTTTCATTACACATCGAACACCTTATGTCCCTCGCTCCACACCTGCGCCAATTGAGTTTGCTGCTGGCCTTGGGCGCTGCCTGCGCGCCGCTGTGGGCTCAGCCCCTGGCCAAAGCCCCCACCGCGCAAGACTGCGATGGCCCCAGCAGCAGCGTGCTCAAAGCCGCCGCCGCCAAGCTGCCCACCGCCGAAGGCATTTGGCTGGACGGCATCCGCCTGCAATGGCCCGGCCACACGGCCGCACCCGGTGTGCGCTGGCGCCTGGCCTATTCCCACAGCGCAGGCCTGGTGGCCAAGGTGGGCGAGCCCCTTAGCGGTGCGGACGGCGTGCTGGAGCTGAGCATCGACGACTCGGACCTGCCGCCCGTCACCGCCCAACGCTTTGCCTATGTGAAGCCGGGCGTGCGCCTGCGCGTCTCTGGCCGCGACGCCATGGACCTGGCCCAAACCTGGACGGCGCAGATGTGGCTGCTGAAAGAAGATTCGCAAGGCCGCATCTTGGCCGCCACCGCCACCCAACTGCCCGGCGCGCTGGATGACGCCTATGCGCTGGCCGAGTCTTCCGCCGAGCTGGGGGCCATCGTCACCCCGCAGCGCAGCACCTTCCGGCTGTGGGCACCCACAGCGCAGCGGGTGATGCTGTGCCTGCACCCCGGCAAGCCCGGCGAAGGCAAGGCTTCTGTGCTGCGCCCCCTGCAGCGCGAAGACGCCACTGGCCTGTGGACCACGCAACTGCCGCAAGACCTGCAAGGCCAGCGCTACAGCTATTTGGTGGATGTGGTGACGCCGGACGCAGGCCTGGTGCGCAACCGGGTGACCGACCCTTATTCGGTCAGCGTCACCACCAACTCCCGCCACAGCGTCGCCCTGCGCCTGGACCACCCCGACACCGAGCCCGCAGGGTGGGACAGCACCCCGCGCCCACAAACCGTGGCCCATGCCACCGACCTGGTGGTCTATGAGCTGCATGTGCGAGATTTCTCGCGCGATGACCCCAGCGTGCCCGCCGCCCACCGGGGCAAGTACCTGGGCTTCACCCACCCTCAATCGCAAGGCATGCAGCACCTGCGGCGCTTGGCCCAGGCGGGCCTGACAGATGTGCACCTGCTGCCCATTTATGACCTGAGCACGGTGCCGGAGACGGGCTGCGTCACCCCCGCCACCACTGGCCCGCGCGACGGCAAAGCCCAGCAGGCTGCGGTGAACGCCAGCCGCGACGCCGACTGCTACAACTGGGGCTACGACCCCTTTCACTTCAACGCCCCAGAAGGCAGCTATGCCACCCAGCCCGACGACGGCGCCGCCCGCGTGCGCGAGATGCGCGCCATGGTGCAAGCGCTGCACCGCGCGGGCCTGCGCGCGGGCATGGACGTGGTCTACAACCACACCTTTGCCTCGGGCCAGAGCGAGATGTCGGTGCTGGACCGCATCGTGCCCGGCTACTACCACCGCCTGAGTGCGGCGGGCGAGATCGAGCGCTCCACCTGCTGCGAAAACACCGCCACCGAACACCGCATGGTGGCGCGCTTGATGAGCGACTCGGTGCTGCTGTGGGCGCGCGAGCACCACATCGACTCCTTCCGCTTTGACCTGATGGGCCACCAACCCCGCTCGGTGATGGAGGCCATGCGCGCACGCCTGAAGCGCGAGCTGGGCCGCGACATCCACTTCATTGGCGAAGGCTGGAACTTTGGCGAAGTGGCCAACGGCAGCCGCTTTGTGCAGGCCAGCCAACTGAGCCTGAACGGCAGCGGCATTGGCAGCTTTAACGACCGAATGAGAGACGCTGCACGCGGCGGCAGCGCCGGAGACAGCGGCGCGGCCCTGCTGGCCCGCCAAGGCTGGCTCAATGGCCAACTGACCGACCCCAACGCGCAAGCCGCGCCGGCCACTGCGGCCGACCTGGCGCGCGCTGCAGACCTGATCCGCCTGGGCCTGGCCGGCACCTTGCGCGACGTGCGCTTCACCACTGCCGACGGAGGCACCAAGCGTGGCGCGGAGATCGACTACGGCGGCCAACCCGCAGGCTTTGCCAGCCAGCCCGCCGAGGTGGTGAACTATGTTGAAAACCACGACAACCAAACCCTGTTCGACACCAACGCCATGAAGCTGCCCACCAGCACCTCGCCCCAAGAGCGGGCACGGGTGCAGGTGCTGGGCAATGCGCTGGTGGCCTTCAGCCAGGGCGTGGCTTACTTTCATGCGGGGCAAGAGCTGATGCGCAGCAAAAGCCTGGACCGCAACAGCTACAACTCGGGCGATGCCTTCAACCGCTTGGATTTTTCAGCCACCACCAACCACTTTGGCAGCGGCCTGCCGCCCGAACGTGATAACGGCAAAGATTGGCCGCTGATGCAGCCCTTGCTGGCCAACGCACAGATCAACCCGCGCCCCGAGGACATCCGCTTTGCGCGAGACGCCACGCTGGACCTGCTGCGCATCCGCGACAGCTCCGCCCTGTTCCGCCTGCGCAGCAGCGCCGAGGTGCAACAGCGCCTGAGTTTTTTGAACACCGGCCCGCAGCAAAACCCCGCTGTCATCGTGACCCTGCTCAACGGCCAAGGCCTTAAAGACGCCAACTTCGCGTCCATCTTGGTGGTGCTCAACACCGACAAACAAGCTCAACGCCTGAGCCTGCCCGCCCTGGGCGGCAAGCGCTGGGCGCTGCACCCGGTTCACCTGGCCCCCGCCGCTGCGGACAAGCGGGTGCGTGAGGCGAGCTTGGACGGCACCACGGGCGAGCTGCTGGTGCCGGGGCGCACGGCGGTGGTGTGGGTGGTGAGGTGAGTCGATGGGGGCGGATCGCAGGGGCTGTCAACGACCAGCGTATTGGTGCTCTATATACATTGACGATTTAAACGTAATGATGTAAGCGTTTACCGGGAAGCAGATCGTATTGATATTTCCATTTCGGAAGTGCGGCGATTCGGCCCAACCATTTATAAACATTCGGATGACTTACGACCAGATCATAGCCGGTTTCGTCACTTGGATAGGATAGATAAGCGCACATCGAAATGTCCACGATAGTTGCGCGATCACCAATGATAAAGGGCTGAGTTGATACTTGCTTTTCTAAGACGCCGAGAAAATCGTCAACACGCATACGAAGAAATTTTAGTACATCCTTATTCGAGTGCTCGGTGAAAGTTCTTAGAAAGCGATAGGGGCTCCTCGTCGTTTAGTGTGGATCCCAACACCGACAATTCCGACTTTCTGGCCTGCCTGAGCGTCCAGTGATGCACCTCCGAAGTGCCACGCAGTGTGCCAGTCAAGCGCTGTTTTGAAGTTGAGCCGTTATGAGTATTGAAGTCGAAGCCTTGTTCACCAGTGCGCTTGGATTGCAGCGCCCTTGGGTGGTGGAGAGTGTCAAGCTTGATACTGCAAAGAGGCGCATTGACTTTGAGGTCAGCTGCCAAGATGCCAAGCTGGTTTGCCCGCACTGTGGCGCGGCTGATCAGATGGTGCATGACCGACTGCGCCGATCCTGGCGACACCTGGACTTCTTCCAATTCGAGGCCTGGAGGCTCCTCGTCGTTTAGTGTGGAATCAGACAAGTCATCTCTGAGGCCCGGATAGCTAGGATTGGCGTGATGCGGCAGGCGCGAATGGTGAGACCGGCAGATGCGTCAGCTTGCCCATGCGCAGGTAGGCGATGTTGATAAAGCAGGCGGCAGTGCGGAACCCTCGGGCTGCCCTTTTTGCCTGTTGCAACAAGCCATTCATCGCTTCAACGAAGGCGTTGCTGCGGTGATCCAGCATGCCGCGCACCACGGCATCAAAGTGAGTCTTGAGCGTTTTGCCAAGGCGTTTGAAGGCCACCAAGCGGCTGCGCCTTGCCCACGAGATCCAGGCCTTGAGATCCATGCTGGCTTGCTCGGCTTGGTTGTGTGTTCGGGCGCTGGCAAACACCGCACGCAGGGCCATCTTCAAGCGCCAAGCCCGCGTGGTTTTTAGGTTGGCTCGTTGCAGCCAGTGCATGGCGCTGATCTGCGTTGCACTCCAACTCGACGGGTTGCGCCTTGTCGCCCACAGCAGAGTTTTGCGCTCTTTGGCATCCATCTCGCCCAAGGCCTCGCGCACCTTTGCGCTTTCAGTTTTCCACTCCGCGCTGCGCACTTCGTCCATCGCCTCATTGGCCAGCGCCACCACGTGGAAGCGGTCATAACTGATTTTGGCATTGGGCAAATACAACGCCGCGCCCTTGGCATAGGCTGCACTCATGTCCATGCAGGCATGTGCAATCGCGGTGGGCTCACCGCCATGGGCTTGCAGGTCCTGCGCGAAGGCTTGCAACGTCTTATGGTCTTTGCCAGAGGTGGCGAAGAGCAAGCGCTTTTCATCCAAATCATGCACCACGGTGATGTACTCGTGGCCCTTGCGCAGGCTCGTTTCATCGATGCCCACAAGCTTCCCAAGTTCGACACCCCCACCCACTTTTTTGCCCGATTTAGGGCCTAGAAGCCGTGTCAGATCAAGCGTTTAGGTGCGCCTGAGGTGCAGATCAGGAAATTGTGTGTAGTGGCACGTTTGCTGAGTTATGTAGTTCATGATTTCACCGGTCTGAGCTACACTTCCCGCCATGTTTGTAAAGGTCACCCAGTCGGGCCCCCGCCGCTACGCGCAGCTGGTCGAGTCGTTTCGCAACGAGGAGGGCAAGCCGCGCCAGCGCACCCTCTGCACGCTCGGGCGCCTTGAGGCCGGTGGCGATGTGGACAAATTAATTGCCGCCCTCCAGCGCGCACAAGGGCAGGCGGGCGGCGCTGCGCCCGCACCCGTCAATCCGCTGGAGAGCCTTCGCTTCCTCGACAGCCGCAGCGCGGGTGACGTCTGGGCCCTGAGCCGGCTGTGGCGTGCCCTCGGCTTTGATGACCTGGCCGGCGCCTGGCGGCGCTCGCGGGTTGAACTCGATGTGCTGGCCTGCCTGCGCACCATGGTCTTGAATCGGCTGTGCGATCCGGGCAGCAAGTTGGGCGTGCTGCGTTGGCTCGACACCGTGGCGCTGCCCACCGATTTCGGCTTTGCCGACAGCCTGCCCACGCACCAGCACCTGCTGCGCGCCATGGACGTGCTTGACGAACACGGTGAGGCTCTGGGTGAGCGACTGGCTGGCTTGATGCGACCGCTCATCGACCAGGATCTGTCGGTCGTGTTCTACGACTTGACTACGGTGCAGGTGGCGGGGGAGTCGGTGCAAGAGGGCGACGTGCGTGCCTTCGGGCGCGGCAAGTCGGGCCTGATCGAGCGCCAGTTCATGCTCTCGCTGGTGCAAACCGCCCAGGGCCTGCCCATCGCGCACGAGGTGCACCCCGGCAACACGGCCGAGGCCAAGACCTTGCTGCCGATGATCACCGCGCTGCTGGCGCGCTACCCACTCAAGCGGGTGGTGCTCATCGCCGACCGCGGCCTGCTCAGCGTGAACAACCTGGACGAGCTCGCCGCGCTGCAAGCCACTCTAAAGGCCCAGGGCCGCGACGTGGCACTGGACTACATCCTGGCCGTGCCCGCATCGCGCTATGGAGACTTCGCCGACGCACTCGGCGCCATGGCCGCGCAGCAACCGAGCAATACCGAATGGGTCAGCGAGACGACGTGGGCGGCGCCCGACGGGCCCTCTCGCCGCCTGGTGGTCGAGCACGACCCGGTCGCCGCCACGCGGCGAACCCGGGCACGCCAAACCGCCATTGACGATCTGATCAAACTTGGCCAGCAGTGGAGCGGCAAGCTCGACGAGCAAGACGCCGGCAAACGCAGCAAAGGCAAACCGCTGTCGGACTCAGGCGCGAAGGCGCGCTTCTATCACGCGGTCAAGGACGCAAGCCTGGCCCACCTGATCAAGGTTGACCTCAAGGCCGAAGCCTTCAGCTACACCGTTGACGAGGGCCACCAGCGCTACCTCGAACTGCTCGACGGCAAGCTGCTGCTGGTGACCAACACCGCCGAGCCGGCAGCCGAAGTGGTCACGCGCTATAAGAGCCTGGCCGACATCGAGCGAGGCTTTCGGGTGCTCAAGTCCGACATCGAGATCGGCCCGGTCTACCACCGCCTGCCCCAGCGCATTCGCGCCCATTCGCTGATCTGCTTCATCGCCCTGATCCTCTACCGCGTCATGCGCATGCGCCTCAAGGCCAGTAACCGAGAAGAGTCTCCGACCCGGCTGCTCGAACAACTCAGGCGCATTCAACAACAAACGATTCAAACCGCTGACGGGCAAAGGCTCAGCGGCTTGACGGAAATCGCCACCCTGCAGAAGTCGCTCTTTGCGGCGCTGGACCTGCCACAACCCACCCCCACCGACCTCGCCAAACCCCATTTGTAGTCTGCGATTTTGATGCTGGTTCTATATGAATCAGTCACTTGCGTGTCGTAAGTGTCGAACTTGAGAAGCTTGACTTAGCTCATGTCTTGCAGGTGACGCGCCTTGCTGACGTAGTGCTCAATCGGCGCCGGAGTTGCTTGTCTTGCACCTGCTAGCATGTGCGCGGCCTGGCGCACCGGCAGGCCTTGGCACAGCGTCCAAGCCTAGCGCTTCAAACAAGAGCGTGAAGCCGCCCCCTCTCACGCGCCCACGGCACCGGAGTTTGCGTCGTCTTGCCGCACGACGTACAGGCCACGCGCGGCACCTCAGCATGCAGCCAGGCCGGCCCCTCGCCGTTTAGCGCGGATCCCAACACCGACAATTCCGACTTTCTGGCCTGCCTGAGCGTCCAGTGATGCACCTCCAAAGGCCACGCAGTGTGCCAGTCAAGCGCTGTTTTGAAGTTGGAGCCGTTATGAGTATTGAAGTCGAAGCCTTGTTCACCAGTGCGCTTGGATTGCAGCGCCCTTGGGTGGTGGAGAGCGTCAAGCTTGATACTGCAAAGAGGCGCATTGACTTTGAGGTCAGCTGCCAAGATGCCAAGCTGGTTTGCCCGCACTGTGGCGCGGCTGATCAGATGGTGCATGACCGACTGCGCCGATCCTGGCGACACCTGGACTTCTTCCAATTCGAGGCCTGGATGCATGCTGATGTGCCACGCGGGCCTGTACGGCGTGCGGCAAAACGACGCAAACTCCGGTGCCGTGGGCGCGTGAAGGGAGCGGCTTCACGCTCTTGTTTGAAGCGCTAGGCTTGACGCTGTGCCAAGGCCTGCCGGTGCGCCAGGCCGCGCACATGCTGCGGGTGCAAGACAAGCAACTCTGGCGCCGCATTGAGCACTACGTCAGCAAGGCGCGTCACCTGCAAGACATGAGCCAAGTCAAGCTTGTGGGCATCGATGAAACGAGCCTGCGCAAGGGCCACGAGTACATCACCGTGGTGCATGATTTGGATGAAATGCGCTTGCTCTTCGCCACCTCTGGCAAAGACCATAAGACGTTGCAAGCCTTCGCGCAGGACCTGCAAGCCCATGGCGGTGAGCCCACCGCGATTGCACATGCCTGCATGGACATGAGTGCAGCCTATGCCAAGGGCGCGGCGTTGTATCTGCCCAATGCCAAGATCAGTTATGACCGCTTCCACGTGGTGGCGCTGGCCAATGAGGCGATGGACGAAGTGCGCAGCGCGGAGTGGAAAACTGAAAGCGCAAAGGTGCGCGAGGCCTTGGGCGAGATGGATGCCAAAGAGCGCAAAACTCTGCTGTGGGCGACAAGGCGCAACCCGTCGAGTTGGAGTGCAACGCAGATCAGCGCCATGCACTGGCTGCAACGAGCCAACCTAAAAACCACGCGGGCTTGGCGCTTGAAGATGGCCCTGCGTGCGGTGTTTGCCAGCGCCCGAACACACAACCAAGCCGAGCAAGCCAGCATGGATCTCAAGGCCTGGATCTCGTGGGCAAGGCGCAGCCGCTTGGTGGCCTTCAAACGCCTTGGCAAAACGCTCAAGACTCACTTTGATGCCGTGGTGCGCGGCATGCTGGATCACCGCAGCAACGCCTTCGTTGAAGCGATGAATGGCTTGTTGCAACAGGCAAAAAGGGCAGCCCGAGGGTTCCGCACTGCCGCCTGCTTTATCAACATCGCCTACCTGCGCATGGGCAAGCTGACGCATCTGCCGGTCTCACCATTCGCGCCTGCCGCATCACGCCAATCCTAGCTATCCGGGCCTCAGAGATGACTTGTCTGATTCCACACTAAACGACGAGGAGCCGATAAAAACCGCTCTACATGCTTCATCATCATTGCTGACGTCAAGCATGTATTCCAGTTGCGCCGTTGCAATCTGGACAGCCTCAAGCGGTGTTTTGGCTTTTAAATCCATTGCGACGTAGACTCTGAAGTCGGGCATCTAATACTCCTATTGGTGGTTCTTATGCCCATCTGTGTTTTGTTGCCTCTGTCTATCTTTGCTTTCTGCCCATCATCAGTGACTTGGCTTGATGGAAATAGGTGTCGATGACCGTGCCTATCGTGGCCGGTGATCCGTTCTGTCGCAACTTGATCCAGGTGCTGGCCAGCTCCATCATCAACGCACCCATTGCAAGCCCGAGCGAGGCTGCTGGCGCAACACCAGCTAGTCCGAGCATCACTCCCGCAACCGACACCCCCAGCGACAGGATCTGCGCCGATCTGGGCAGACGCTTTGTGAGCGCCGTCGTGGCCGCCCCCACCATGAACGCCCTGATGGCGATCGTGTATGTGTCCTGGGGCGATGCGTGCAGGAGCTCCGTCAGGATTGACAGTGCACCAGCTGCTATCGCGGTGCCCTCCATGACCGTCAATGGTGGCCGAGAGAGTTCCTTGGATGGTGCCTCGTTAGACCTGAGGGTCGTGATCGCCGTTTCCAAAGCGGCTAGCTCTGACTCTTCCCATGGATTCGTTGCATCCCCCGAATCGACAGCTTGCTGGATGCGGTGCTGAAGGTGATCGCGTCTTCGCGACAAGATACGTGCGGCTTGGTTTCTTTCCATCCGGCAACTTTGCACCAGATACTCCGTTGCGGAGTTATCTCCGGTGTTCTCTCGTTCTCTAGATACCGCTTAGCTTCTAAGCATGGTGCCGGTAACGGAAGAAGCACTCGCCTTCGGCTCGTGTGGAGCAGACCCCTTGGGGGGCCTGCTGTTGACCAGGCTAGCGCCTGGCGTGGAGCATCCTTGCGGATGCATTGAACCATCCCGCCTGCGGCGGGATGGAATGAAGCAGACCCTCACGGGCCTGCGCAATGGAGCAGCCCTGCGGGCTGAGCTGAGTCCGGGCGCAACCCTCGGTCGACTCCGTCGCCCTCGGCCCGGACTCAGCGCATGTTGCCTTCGGCAGCCTGCCGGTCTTGGCTGAGCTTGATACGTTCCCAGAAGGTCGGGTGTGTCATCAAGTTGGTCATGAGTTTTCGGGCCATACCTGTGCGTGCCGGCTCATCCGTAGATTCCTGGACCAGCGTGGCCAGGTGCCGGAGCATGGCTTGCAGGCGGGCCTCACCGAGGGTTTCGCCGGCATGGCGATCGGCTGCGCGTTCGTTGTCGCGCAGGAGTGCGAGATACGCGATGAACGCGGCGATGGTCAGAGGGAGCGGGATTGGGAAGAACGCTTTGAAGAGAAAGAGCCCTGCAATGAAGAGGCTCACTTGCGCTTGGTGCTGATGCACCAGGTGGCCGAGCTCGTGGGCAAGGATCACCTGCAGATCAAAGTCACTTGTGCTTTGCAGCAATGCTGAAGATATGAACAACGTGGACTTCGAGGGTCTCCCGACGATGATCGCGGAGAACTGGGGAAGATCCAGGATCACGATCTTTGGTGGGGGGACTTGATCAGGCAGGATTGGCAGGAACAGGGTCAGGATGCGCTCGGATTGGTGGTCAGCAAGACTTGGGCTGGCAGGGGCCCTTGCAAGCTTCGGAAGAGCCCAGGGCGCAATCCATGGGAACGAGACGAGCAAGAAGGCACAAGCGAGGTACTGGACTTGCTCTCTCGCAGGCTCAGAGGCCCCTAGCATCGCCGCAAATCCGTCAACGCAGCCAAGGATCACCAAGAAGGCAAGGCAGGCCAGCAAAGCCTTGCCAATGTGAATTGGAACCATGGGTGCAGGTGTAGAAAGCAAAACGGCATGCGCTGGGCATGCCGTTCACTTGTTGGTGAAGAGAACTGTCAGGCGTAGTCGGGCTGAAAAATCTCGTTTGTGCCCACAGCCATCATGCTGCACTTCACATGAGTCCCTTCACTGGGCAGGGGGGAGCTTCGCAGAGCTCAATCTTCGGGAGACGGATTTCCACCGGCCGCGATGCTGCTTGCTCAGCCTTCTCAATTGAGTGAGAAGCGCTGAACTCTTTGAAACCAGCCAAAAATTGAAGCAGCCCTTGCATGATGATCTCCCAATAAACCCTTATTCGGTTTCAAGCTTAGCCCATTTACTGCACAAGTGCAACAACAAGCCTTGTCCAACGAGGTATGAGCCTGAACGGCCGACGTATTTCCAGCCAGAAGTGAGCCTGAAGGGGTAGCGCAGGCCCCACTGCTGTTGGCTTGATCATCCAAAGATGGTGATCAACATGGACGAAACAAAGCTGCGCACAATCCAGCAACTTCAGGACTTCGTGGACGCCACGCCCGAAGTCAAATTCACAAACGCAGCAGGTGACGACGACTCAGAGCGGTATGCCCACATCAGCCGCGTCCTCAAGCGCTTCGACTACCCTCAGCGCAACAAATCGGAGCGCGGTGTGGTGCTGGCCTACCTGCGCCACACCAGCGGCTACTGCCGTGCCCAAATCACCCGCCTGGTGGGGCTTTGGCACAAGAACCGGCTCGCGGCCGTGCCGCTGACCAAACGCTACAGCGCGCCGGCGGCTCCATTTCCTCGTAAATTCACCGCTGACGATGTCAGCTTGCTCGTGCAAGTGGATAGGGCCAATGAGGATGTCTGCGGCCCCGCTATTGCCCACCTGCTGCGCCGGGCCTTTACGGTCTACGGGGACCCCCGTTACGAGAGATTGGCTGGCCTGTCGGTCTCGCATCTGTACAACCTGCGCAAGAGCAATAACTACCAAGCCCAGCGCACTCATTTCACCAAGACTCGCCCTGTGTGCAACCCCATTGGCGTGCGCAATCCGCCACGCCCCAATGGCCGGGCGGGCTGGGTGCGCATTGACAGCGTCCACCAAGGTGACTTGGACGGCGTCAAAGGGGTCTATCACATCACCTGTGTGGACAGCGTGAGTCAGTGGCAGGTTGAGGCTTGTGTGCAGGGCATCAGCGAGGCCTTTTTGCTACCGGTGCTGGAGGCGGTATTGGCGCAGTTCCCGTTTGTCATTGAGGGCTTCCATTCGGACAACGGCTCGGAGTACATCAATCACAAGGTGGCCAAGTTGCTGGACAAGCTGCGCATTGAGCAGACCAAATCACGCTCGCGCCAAAGCAACGACAACGCCTTGGCCGAGAGCAAAAACGCCAGCGTGGTCAGGAAGCACATGGGCTACAGCCACATTCCCCAAAAAGTACGCCAAACCCATCAACAAGTTCTATGAGGGCGTGTTCAATTCGTGGCTCAATTTGCACCGTCCGTGCCTGTACGCCACTGAGGTGGTGAGCGACCAAGGCAAGGTCAAGAAGGTCTACAAAAGCCGGGATGCAAAGACGCCGCTAGAGCGCTGGGTGCAGCTCAACGAGCGGGGTTTGGTCACCTTCAAACCGGGCACCAAGCTGGACGATCTGGTGGCGCAAGCAAACGCAAAGACTGATCTGCAAGCGGCCCAAGAGATGCAAAAGGCCAAGGCTGATTTGTTTGAGTTGTTCAACAAGCCAAGGCGTAAATTGCAGGCCTGAATCAGGGCGGAAGAGCGCAACAATTTGGGTAAATACATGCGGCTGGGGGGGGGCCTCCGGCGGCCTGGCAGGGGCCTGTATGAAGCAAGGAAGAAGACAGAAACTCCGCCCCCCTTAAACTCCCAGTTTTAACCCGGTCAAGTCAAGACGCTCAGGGCATCGACTCACGCATGCTTCAGGCTCATACCTGGATTGGAAAATACTGGGCGGATCTCAAGTCTGAAATGCAACACCTGATGGATTATCGGGGTCAGTGGGTGAGGTGGATTGTTGGTGCTCTTGGATGGCGGTCATGAGTTCCAGGAATGCTTGTGCTGGAGAACGCCAGTTGAGTGTTTCGCGAGGTCGGTTGTTGAGCAGATCCGCAATTGAGTCCGAGGCCTTCTTTGATCGACGACAGATAAATCTGCCCCCTTGGGCAGGAACTGCCGCAAAAGGCCGTTGGTGTTCTCACAACTGCCTTTCTGCCAAGGGGCTGAAAGTGGATCACAGAAATAGACTCTGATATTTGTGTTAAGAGCCAACTCCCGATGACAATGCATCCTCTCCCCTGATCGTAGGTGAGGGTCTGGCGCAGAGGGGCGGCGATCTGGTTGAGCTTCGTAGGTGAATGCCGCCAAGACGGACTCTGCCGTGGCATCGGGCAGTTTGGCCAGCATGACCAAGCGGGTGGTTCTCTCGACCTGAGCATCCACGAGCAATACGTAACTG
>JAXHNT010000071.1:0-13030 GCA_034520165.1 Ideonella sp. | reverse complement strand
AGTTACGTATTGCTCACGACGAAGCTTGGCTTCACGAACTGACGAGCCCAACTTCATGTTCTCGAATGGGTTAACCACCTTGGAAGCAAAACCCGTCACCTCCTTGACCTTTTCGCGCAGGCCCGGCATTGAGGCTGCTCCACCCGCCAACATCACATAATGAACTTTGTGATGCGGTGTACTGGTGAAAAAGTACTGAAGAGCTCGCCCAATTTCATGAGCCAAGCTATCTACAAAGGGGGTCAGCAGTGTGATTTCGTAGTCTTCCGGCAAATCACCACTGATCTTTTTTTGTTCAGCTTCCTCGTAGGAGAAACCATATTGACGAGAGATCAGTTGCGTCAGTTGCGAGCCACCAAATGATTGATCCCGGTCATACAGCATCTCGTCTTCTCGCAGCACTTTGAGACTGGTGGTGTCCGCACCAATCTCAAACAGTGCTACCAAGGCATCCTTACCTTGATCCGGCAAGGCATTGATGATGCGGCCAATCGCCAAGCGAGAGGCATGCGATTCAATATCCAGCACGGTAGGAGTGAGGCCGGCAGCTTCTGCCAGGCCCTGTCGATCCTGAACTCGGTCTTTTCGGGAGGCGGCAATCAAGACATCCACATCACCGGGCGAGGTGGCGTTGGGACCGATGACACAGAAGTCCAAGCTGACTTCGTCCAATGAAAAGGGAATGTATTGGTGAGCCTCTGACTCAACTTGCATCTCCATTTCTTCTTCGCGCAAGCCATCTGGGAGGACGATCTTCTTGGTGATGACGGCCGATTGAGGCATGGCCATGACCACCTGGCGGGTGCGCGACCCGCTTCGGCTGACGACGCGTCGCACGGCATCCGCTACTTCGTCAAACTTTTCGATCTGGCCATCAACTATCCAACCCTTCTCGAAGGGTTCGCTGGCCAAACGCTCAAGCACCATCTCCCCAGAGGCGGAACGGCTCAGTTCGACCAGCTTAACGCTGGAGGAGCTGATGTCGAGTCCGATCATCTGGGGATGTCCACGGCCTAGCAGGCGATCTAGAAAACCCACGCGAAAAGGCTCCAAAGACGTCGCCAACAGCGACGCGAGTTAAGAATTCACTTCAATCGTAACAGCAAGACCATTGAGCCACCACTGGAATACAGGGGTGCTTCAGGTGCCGCCGTTGCCATTCAAACACGCAAAGTCGTTCGAAGCCGTCCAGGTTACAAGACGTTGCACCAACTTCTGCAACAGAGGTCATGACTTCGCGAAATGCATCACGGCCGACCGAGTGAGCAAGAAGGTGCTTCTTATAATCCAGAACACCCTTGGGATCCCCAATGAGCGCCATCGATTCAGAGACAAGACCACCTTCCCCCCAACCCGTTCAGCCGGTCGCTCGGATTTTTGTCCGGATGCTGCGCTTTTTGGGGGGTGTGGTTGGCCTGATGCTTGCATTTTTGTTGATGTTGCTTATCTGTGCTGGGTTGGCGCTTGCGGTGGCCTACCCCAATTTGCCGGAACTCAGCTCGGTCACCGACTATCAGCCAAAGCTCCCACTGCGCATTTATTCTGCTGACGGTTTGCTCTTGGGTGAGTACGGCGACGAGCGTCGGCGCTTTACGCCGATCAATGAAATTCCAAGAGTGATGCAGGATGCCGTTCTCTCCATAGAGGATTCCCGCTTTTACGAGCACAGCGGTGTGGATTACCTTGGGGTCATCCGCGCTGGCATCGCTCAGTTCGGCTCTATGGGCAGTCAAGGTGCATCGACCATCACGATGCAGGTAGCTCGCAACTTCTACCTATCGACGGAGAAGACAGTCACGCGCAAGCTTTATGAGGTCTTGCTGGCACTGAAAATTGAGAGTCAGTTGAGCAAGCCGCAGATCTTAGAGCTTTACATGAATCAGATTTTCCTGGGGCAGCGTGCGCACGGTTTTGCAGCCGCCAGCGAGATCTACTTCGGCAAGGGCCTCAAAGACATCTCGATTGCTGAAGCCGCCATGTTGGCAGGTTTGCCTAAGGCGCCTTCTGCCTACAACCCCATTGCCAACCCTAGGCGTGCCAGGTTGAGGCAACAGTACATCATTGATCGCATGCTAGAGAACCGCTTCATTTCGACGGAGCAGCATGCTGAAGCTAAAGCCGAGGTACTGAAGTACAAGACCCCCTCCGACGTTCCAGTGCATGCAGAGTATGTGGCTGAGGCCGCGCGTCAACTGGTGTTTGGTCAGTACGGTGCCGAAACCTATTCACGCGGCTTGCAGGTGTACTTGACACTCAACTCGGCAGATCAGATCGCGGCTTACCGAGCGCTACGCAAGGGCCTGATGGATTTTGAGCGTCGCCAAGCTTACAGGGGGCCTTCGCATACGCCACATTGCCTGCGGACAACACAGCACTGGATCAACGGATTGCTGAGGTGTTGGCAGACCATCCAGACAATGACGAGTTGAAGGCGGCCTTGGTCATGGAAGCCTCTCCCCGCAAGGTCGTGGTGGCGCTGCAATCGGGGGAGCAAGTAACGATCACGGGAGACGGCTTAAAGCCTGCAAGTTCTGGGCTGAGTCTCAAGGCCGACCCAAAGATTCAGATCAGACGCGGCGCCATTATTCGCGTGATCAAGAGTGCCAAGGGCGACTGGTCCATCACTCAGCAACCAGAGGTCGAAGGGGCATTTGTGGCGCTGGAGCCCAAAACAGGTGCTGTCCGCGCCTTAGTGGGGGGATTTGATTTTGCCAAGAACAAATTCAACCATGTGACCCAAGCATGGCGTCAACCTGGGTCCAGCTTTAAGCCGTTTATTTACTCCGCTGCTTTGGAGACTGGCTTTACCCCCGCTACGGTGGTGAATGACGCGCCCCTGTTTTTTGATGCAGGCACTACAGGCAGCCAGCCTTGGGAGCCAAAGAACTATGACGGGCACTTTGATGGGCCGATGTCACTGCGGCGGGCATTGGCCAAGTCAAAGAACATGGTCTCGATTCGGGTGCTAGAGGCCGTGGGCGTGAACCAAGCGCGCGACTGGATCACGCGCTTCGGTTTCGACAGGGAGAAGCACGACCCCTACTTGACGATGGCACTGGGCGCCGGCTCTGTCACCCCCATGCAAGTCGCAACCGGCTACTCTGTGTTTGCCAATGGCGGTTATCGCGTGAATCCCGTGCTGATTGCGCGCATCACTGATGGCCGAGGCAAAGTGCTTCACGAAGCAAGCCTTGCGCCGCCAGAGGAAAGCCAGCGCGTCATCGATGCTCGCAACGCGTTTGTCACCAGCAGTTTATTGCAAGAGGTGACTCGGTCTGGCACCGCAGCTCGTGCTCAGGCCACACTCAAGCGAACTGACATTTACGGCAAGACCGGTACAACCAATGACTCCATGGACGCTTGGTTTGCCGGATACCATGCCTCATTGGCAGCGGTGGTGTGGATCGGGTACGACAATCCGCGCAAGCTGGGAGACCGCGAAACCGGAGGGGGCCTCTCACTTCCAGTTTGGATTGACTTTATGAGCCACGCGCTCAAGAGCACACCGATTGCTGACTTCGCGCCCACCGAAGGCATTGTGAATGTGGGGGGTGAGTGGTACTACGAGGAGTACTCACCAGGCCTGGGGATCAGCAGCGTGGGCCTTGAGAGGAAGTGAAAGTTCCTCAACCACCTTCAGAGGACGAGAAAAAGAGCATTCTTGATCTATTCCGCTGATCACGGGCGAAACCCACAGACACCTTGGTTCGCCAGTGGGGCGCCGCCCCTAGCCATTAGAAAACTTTAAGCTCATGCCCGCCTGTGAACTCGCATGCTGCGACAGGCAGTGCATCAGACCTTGCCCATCTCGGGTGTCTACCCATTCGCCTTCACTGCAGCGGAAGTGAAAGCCACCACCGCGCGCTGCCAGCCACAGCTCCTTGAGCGGAGGTTGCGTATTGAGAATGATCTTGCTGCCGTTGGGGAAGGTCAATTCCAGCAGGCCGCCACTTCGATGAGTGTCCACATCAATCACATCTTGATCCAGCCAAGTGTCGCACTGCTTCTCGATAGTGGACAGAGCTGCGTAGGCCAATCTCAGATAGTCGGCGTCACTCAATTCGGGCGTGGTCATGGTCAGTAGAATCCGGCAATGCAAATCGATCAGAGCCGAAGTGTAGTGGCGTGCCCGCACGCCCCCTTGCGGAGCGTGGGCTTGAGCCGCTTGCTGCGCCAAGCACGACCGTGGACCGGCGTAGTAGTGACGAGTTTGCTGCTGAGTTTGCTGCAGGCTTGCGGACAACGCGGGCCACTGGTCATGCCCGCCCCTCCTCAGTCAGCGTCGGCAGCCTCTGCAGCGGCGCCTGCGCCCGGCCGCTGAAAGCTCAACTGCCTCTGAACGAGGCCTGAACGGCTCCCATCAAGCCCCGCGTCGTCGTAGGCCAGCGGCAAAGCGCTCAAAGACGCCCTTCTTCAACGGCGTGGCAGGACACACGAACTCCACCGATGGCACGAAGCTCCGGCCGCTCTGCTGAGCAACGCGCATTGGCATGAGGACAGCGTGGATGAAACGCGCACCCCGTGGGCGGGTTCAGCGGATTAGGCACCTCACCTTGCACCGGCGTTCGGGCGCGCCCTGTCATTTGAATGTCGGGAATGGCGTCCAACAACATTCGGGTGTAGGGGTGGCGCGGTGCCGCAAACAATTGCCGCTTGGGAGCTTGCTCGACCAGCCGCCCGAGGTACATCACCCCGACTTCATCGGCCACATGACGAACCACTGCCAGGTTGTGGGAGATGAACAGGTAGGTCAATCCCCGCTCCCGCTGCAAGTCCTTCATGATGTTCAAGACCTGCGCTTGTACGGAGACATCGAGCGCCGAGGTCGGCTCATCACACACCAAGAACTCGGGTTGCGTGGCCAGCGCGCGCGCAATAGAGATGCGCTGCCGCTGCCCCCCTGAGAACTGATGCGGAAACTTCTGTACATCGGCGGCCGCTAAGCCCACCGACCGAAGCAGATCAGCCACCTTGTCCTCAATGCCACCAGCATCACTGATCAGGCCATGCTCACGCAGGGGCTCACCCACGATCTCACTCACCCGCCAGCGGGGGTTCAGGCTGGCGTAGGGGTCCTGGAAGATCATTTGCATGCGCTTGCGCAAGGCCCGTGCCCGCGGGGACTTCAGCACCACGGCGGTGTCCTCACCATCAAAATGCACCTCGCCGGCGGTCGGTCCATACAGGCCCACCAGCAGACGGGCCACAGTGCTCTTGCCGCAGCCGGATTCACCCACCAATGCCAGTGTCTTGCCCCGTTCAATCTGAAAGCTCACGCCGTCTACGGCATGGACAAACTGACGAGGCTTGCCCTCCACCACGCGGTTCAACCAGGGCGCTGAAACGTCAAATACCTTGCTCAGGCCTTTGACCTCGACCAATGCTGTCATGACGCGACTCCCTGATCATTCTCGTTAAGCCAACATGCAGCCTGGGTCGTTCCGGCGGACATGAGATTGGGTCGCTCTTCAAGGCAACGCTGAAACACCTTCCCGCAGCGCGGATTGAAAGCGCAACCGGTGGGAATGGCGTTGAGGCGCGGCATGGCGCCATCGATCTGAAGCAATCGCTCGCGGTCGTCATCCATCGCCGGGATAGAGCCCATCAGCCCTTGGGTATAGGGGTGAGCGGGATGGTGAATGACCGCCTGAACAGGCCCGACCTCAACCACGCGGCCGGCATACATCACCGCCACGCGGTCACAGGTTTCGGCAATCACGCCCATATCGTGGGTCACCAGCATCACAGCCGCGCCCTTGTCTTTGGCCAAGCGGCGCAACAGCGCAATGATCTGCGCCTGAATGGACACATCCAACGCGGTGGTCGGCTCGTCGGCCACGATCAGGCGCGGCTCTGCGGCCAGCGCCAACGCAATCACCACCCGCTGGCGCATACCGCCGGAGAACTGGTGAGGAAATTGATCCACCCGCGCCTCGGGGGCAGGGATGCCGGTTTGGCGCAGCAGGTCGATGGCACGCTCGCGGGCCTCGCTGGCAGACAGCGGCAAATGCGTCTGAATGGTCTCGATCAACTGCCGCCCCACCGTATAGAGCGGGTTGAGCGAGGTCAGCGGATCTTGAAAAATAGCCCCAATATGCCGTCCGCGAATCTTGCGCATCTCGTCATAGGGCAGGTTGTCGATACGACGACCGTCCAGGCGAATCTCGCCGTCGGCAACCCGCCCAGGTGGCTCCAGCAGCCCAATGATGGCCGCTCCAGTCAAGGACTTGCCCGCCCCCGACTCGCCCACCACGCCCAGGATTTCGCCCGGTGCGATGTCGAAAGAAACATCATCCAAAGCCAGCAAGGTGCCATGGCGAGTGGGGAACTCCACCCGCAAGTGCTTCACTTCCAATAACGCAGTCATGGCACTTACCTCAGGCGGGGGTTCAGGGCGTCACGCAACCAGTCGCCCAGCAGGTTCACGCTCAGGGCAATCAGCATCAGCATGCCCCCAGGAAAGACGGTGATCCACCATTCGCCGGAGAACAGAAAGTCATTGCCCACTCGAATCAGGGTGCCCAGCGAGGGGCTGGTGGGCGGGACGCCGACCCCCAGAAAGGACAAGGTCGCCTCGATGATGACCGCTGCAGCCACGTCGATGGTGGCCAGCACCAGCACCGGACCCAGCACATTGGGCAGTACATGCCGCAGCATGATGCGGGCCGGCGCCACACCAATCACGCGCGCCGCCTGCACGTATTCTTTATTGCGCTCCACCATGGTCGACCCACGCACCGTCCGCGCGTACTTCACCCAACCCGTCAAGGCGATGGCCAGCACCAACACCGTAAAGGCCAGTGTTTCGTGTGCGTTGGGGAACATCGCCCGGCCCACGCCGTCGATGAGCAAGGCCACCAAGATCGCGGGGAAGGACAGCATCACGTCGCAGACGCGCATGATGAAGGCATCGGTCTTGCCGCCCACAAAGCCAGAGAGCAAGCCTAAGCACACCCCAATCGTCACCGACAGCGCCACAGCCGCCATGCCGACGAACAAGGAGATGCGAGCACCGTACATCAGGGCCGACAAAATGTCCCGCCCCTGGTCATCCGTGCCGAGCAAATACTTGGCCTTGCCATCGGCCTCCCAGGCGGGTGGAAGGCGGGCGTCCGCAAGGTCGAGCGTGGCCAGATCGAAGGGGTTGTGCGGCGCAATCCAAGGTGCGCCCAAGGCACAAACGATGCAAATGCCTGCGATCAGCGCCGACACAATGGCTACAGGAGAGCGGCAAAAACTGTACCAAACATCGCCCGCGAAAAAGCGGGCCAGGGCACCGGGTGGTGCCACCTCAGTGGATGGGGTGATGGTCATGGCATGGATATGAATTGAAGGCTGGACACGCTGAGGGCTATCCGAAAAGGGTGAGATGCAAACGCTCAATGGCCTGCCGCGGAACGCTCCACGCGCAGCCGCGGGTCGACCGCAAAGTACAGCAAGTCCACCACCAAGTTGATCAGCACAAAGATCAGCGAAATGAGGCAGAGGTAAGCGGCCATCACCGGGATGTCGGCGAACTGCACAGCCTGGATGAATAACAAGCCCATCCCCGGCCACTGGAACACCGTCTCGGTGATGATGGCAAAGGCAATCAGCCCGCCCAACTGCAGACCCGTGATGGTCATCACCGGCACCAGGGTGTTTTTCAAAGCATGGCCAAAGTACACCACCCGGTTGCTCAAGCCTCGCGCCCGAGCAAACTTGATGTAGTCTGCCCGCAGCACCTCCAGCATTTCGGCGCGCACCAACCGCATGATCAATGCCAGCTGATACACCGACAAGGTGATGGCGGGCAACAGAAGATGCTTCCAACCATCCACCGTGAGCAGTCCTGTCGTCCAATTGGCACTGAGATTCACCACATCACCGCGCCCAAAGCTAGGGAGCCATGTCAGCCACACAGCAAACACCAAAATCAGCAAGATGCCGATGAGGAAGGTGGGCAGAGACACCCCTAAGAGAGATAAACCCATCAGCAATTGGGACAGCCAGTTACCGCGCTTCAAGGCCGCATAGACGCCAAAAGGGATACCAACCACCAAGGCGATAAGGGCCGCCGCCGCAGCCAACTCCAAAGTAGCTGGAAAGCGCTCTGCGATCAATGTCGAGACTTTGCGGCCCTGGCGCAGGCTCAAGCCGAACTCGCCCTGAACGGCGTTGCTGACAAAGCTCGCGAACTGGACCACAAAGTGCTGATCGAGACCCAGATCACGACGAAGTTGCTCCCGCTGCTCGGGCGTGGCGTCTTGACCCAATAGATTGGTGACCGGGTCGCCCACATACTGGAATAGCATGAAGGCGATGAAGGCCACCGTGAGCATCACCAGCACCGCTTGAGCGAGGCGACGAAGAACAAAAGCAAACATGGCGACTTGGCCCCTGTGATGACACCGATGGCCGTGGGGCGATGGGGCAACCGGTCACCCCAAGCTCAAAGCCATCAGCCAGTCCGCAAGCAGCGCAACGCGCCGCTCGCACTGTGATGCCAAGATCAATTGACCGTGACGGTACGCATATCAATGCGGTTGTCAGCACGGTGCGTCATATTCACATTGCGCTTCATGGCCCAAGGAATGACTTGATTGTGCAGTGGAATGTGCGAGACCTCTTCGTGGGACAGCAGCAGGGCCTTCTCGATCAAGTCATTGCGTGACTTCTGATCCACCTCCTTCTTGATGCGCTCAATCAGCGCATCCATCTGCGGGTTGGAGTAACGGCCGACGTTGTAGTTGCCATCACCTTGGGCGCCCACCGAGCGCACCAGCGATTGCAAAGAGTACAAAGCATCAAAAGTAGGCACGCCCCAACCCAGCATGTAAACGCTGGCTTCATAGCGCTGAATCATGGGGAAGTAGGTCACCAGCGGCAAGGTCCGTAGCTTGGCCTTGACACCGATGCGGGCCCACATGGCCGTGATGGCCTGGCAAATTTCCTCATCATTGATGTAGCGATTGTTGGGGCAAGCCATATCGACTTCAAAACCAGTCGGATAGCCCGCCTCTGCCAGCAACTTACGCGATGTGTCTGGATTGAACGGGTGACGCGCATCCACCTTGCTGGACCAGCCATTCACCTGGGGTGAGATGAGTGTGCCGGTAACCTGCGACATGCCACGCATGGTGGTTTTATGGATGGCCTGAATGTCGATGGCTTGGTAAAGCGCACGGCGAACACGGACATCCTTCAAGGGGTTCTTGCCCTTGATGTTTGAGCCAGGAAGTTCATCGCGGTATTGATCCAGCCCCAAGAAGATGGTGCGATTCTCTGCGCCATCAAGCACTTTCAGCTTCGCGCTGCTGCGCAGGCGTGGCAAATCAGCAGGCGATGGATCCAGCACCATGTCCACCTCACCCGACAGCAAAGCTGCCACTCGGGTGGAGTCAGATTTGATGGGGGAATAGACGATCTCGGTGACATTTCCACCCATCTTGCCCCACCAACTTGGGGCGCGCGTGAGGACCATTTTCACGTCAGGATCCCAGCTCTTGAGCATGAAGGGGCCGGTTCCATTGGCATGACGGTGAGCGTAATTTTCCTCTTTAGACTTCGCGTCTTTGGGAGTGAGTGAACGATTCTTCTCAGCCCATTCTTTGTCCAACATGCGCAACTCTGTGAGCTGCCGGATCAATACAGGGTTAGGACCTTTGGTCAATATGTCGACCGTGAACTCATCGACCTTGACGACCTTGTCGATACCTTGGGTGTAGACCCCGTAGTTGGAGGCTTTGTCCATGGCGCGATTCAATGAAAACACGACATCGTCAGCATTGAAAGCCGCACCATCATGGAACTTCACGCCCTTTCGCAGGGACAACCTCACCTGCGTGGGGCTCATCTGCTGAAAGCCTGTGGCCAACTGCGGCTCTATCTCGAACTTGTTGTTGTAGTAAAACAAGGACTCATAAACTGCTGCATGCACGCCATTGCCCAGCGCGTTGTTTTGGCTGTGAATGTCCCAGCTTGGAATATCGCTGGCACTGGCCCAATGCAAAGTGGCGGCCTGGGTCGAGGCTGCGGTAAGAACCGCAGCAGCGGCAACCAAGGTCAGATGAAGTTTTTTGATCATGGCGTGAATCTCTCGCGTCGATGGACGGCCAATGGATGCAACCTAGAGCACCTCCTCTTGAGATTTGTGCCCAGGTTTCGCGTGTGCCGCATGATCGCGGATTTTGCAGCTTCTGTGCCAACGGGAAAGCCCCATGCTCCGCGCAAGCGATGGAACGCCTGAGCTGAGCGCCACGCGCTGATTTAGGGTGTAGGCGTCAGGTCCACATTGGCATACCACGCTTGGGCACGACCACCGGTATTGTCGGCGTCAGTCATGATGCCCAGTGCAATGATGGGCCCAGGCATCTCTCCAAATGCGCGCTTGAAGTCAGCGATGACATTGCGCTCGTACGCTCGCGCCATTAACCCGGATGGGTAGGCCCGGCCTCCAAGATGACCTTGCGAATCCGATCCGTGCGCGGGCTGTTCACGACCGACTCGATGGTGGCCTGTTCATGACCCCAAACATAGATGAGCGAAGCATACGGTGGTCTTTCTCCCGTCACGAGCTCTGCCAAATCAAACAGCATTTGGTTTTTGACGGACAGGCCACTGTGGTCACCGTCAAAGGCCACCACCACACTCGTGACCGCGTCGTCTTTGTCCACCACGCCCACCACCGCGTCGGGAATCAAGGCATTGGTCTTCCAAGCGAACCGCAAGGTAGGCTCAATGCCTTGCGGCACATGCACGCGCCTGCGCAACATGCTGGCAGAACCATGCGCCGTTGCTTGCCAGCCTAAGAACTGGCCTTGCTGCATGGGGACATAGCTCGTCACCCGCTTACCCGGAAAACGCACTTCCTCCCAAACCGGCGCGGTAGCGCTTGCAGGCGCAGTCTGGGGGTCGTTTGCACATGCCACAAGCACAAAGACGGAGAGGCTTATCAGCGCCAGCTTGCAAAGTCGCAGAAACCACGAATACTGAGGCGAAAGGAGATTCATCAGTCATCCCACGAAATCCAAGGGCACAAGAAAAAGCCGCCCGAAGGCGGCCTTGATCTTCACGTGAAGGCCCGCACGTGGCGAGCCTAAACGATCAGAAGTTGTGTTGAATACCGAGGTCGTAGCCGGTCTTCTCGCTGACGGTGTTGACGCGAGTCAAGTCAGCATAGAAGTAGGTGCGCTTGGACAGATCGTGGCGATAGCCCAAAGAAGCCTTCTTGGTGGGCTCAGCAGCACCCAACTTGCTCTGGGCATAACCACCGCGAACGGCACCGGCACCGACAGGCACGGAAGCGGTCAACAGGTAGCCCTTGACATCCGCCTTAGCGTTTGTGGTGCCCTTGTGGTAGCCAGCCGAAGCGGTCATGAAACCAAAGTTGTAACGAGCACCAATGCTGAAGTGCTTGTCGTTAGCACCGGCTGGGTTCTCAAAACCAGCACCCACGAACAAGGGGCCAGCAGCATAGTTCGCAGCCACCGAGAACGGACGCTTAGGACCGCCGTTGGCATTGGCCTCAGCAATTTGAGCACCGAAATTGAAGCCCGAAGCGCCCACATGGTACTCGACCATGCTGTTCGTGCGAACCTTGGTGATGCCACCCAGACCACGCATACCCACTTCACGCAGACCAGCCACCGTATCGCCACCGAACGGATCGATCTGGTTTTGGATCATCAAGAAGGCCGGGGTGTAATCACGACCGATGCGAACCCAACCAAAACCACCTTGGATGCCAACGTGGGAATAGCCATTCCAGAAGTTGGCAGATGCTGCGCCAGACTGAGGAGAGAAACGGTGCTCCATACCAAAGGTGGCCTTCAAGCCGCCACCCAGGTCTTCAACGCCACGGAAACCCAGACGGCTACCAGCGGCATCGAGCACAGCCTTGTCAGCAGAGCCTGCGGCCTTGCCCACGCCCATGTCGAGCTTGCCGTAGATGGTCACGGACGATTGGGCCGAAGCAGCACCAGCAAACGCACCCAGCACGGCCAAAGCGAGAATAGATTTTTTCATTTCAACGATCTCCTAGGTTGAACAAGAGGTCCCGATCGGGGAAGAACCCGGATCACCTCAAAAGGTGGGGCTGATCAGGCCAACCTCCTTATCGGAAGTTGCCGCTATTGCACCAGACCCCCTAGGCTTCTGCCAAGGTTTGACACCGAAATGAGGGTTGTCTGTTGTCCGGGCACAACGAGAAAGGCAGTTTGGCCAAAATCAAGCCCCTTAGCCTGCCGCCCTGATTCGTGGCGAAGAGGGGTTTTCCCGATGTAAGCTCTGCGCCCATGCGCGCTCCTCACCACACACTCGATCATTGGCTGATCGCAGCAGACACCGCTTTGCGTACGCTCAGCGGCGGTCTGCAAGCGGGCCGCCCGAACCCGGCCGCTGCCCTCCCCCAGGCGGAGATGGATGCTGCGGAGAAGCGCTTGGTGGGTGGACTGATGCGAGTAAACCATGTCGGAGAGGTCTGTGCTCAAGCGCTTTACGAGGCACAAGCGCTCACCGCCCAAACCCCTGCTAACCGGCTTCGGATGAAGCGAGCCGCCACCGAAGAAGTCGATCACTTGGCCTGGACTGCTGATCGCCTTCAGCAGTTGGGTGACCGCCCCAGCCTTTTGAACCCGCTGTGGTTTGCCGGGGCGTTTGGCATTGGCTTGCTGGCCGGCAAGGCTGGCGACGCTGTCTCACTGGGTTTCTTGAAAGAGACTGAGTTGCAGGTCGAAGCCCATTTGGCAAGCCACTTGGAGCGCTTGCCCACTCAGGACCAGGCTTCACGCGCCATCGTGGAGCAGATGAAGTGCGACGAAGCGGCTCATGCCAACATGGCCGACCAAGCGGGCGCCAGCGATTTACCCCAAGCCGTCAAGACCGCCATGACGCTTGCGGCCAAAGTCATGACGACGGTGGCGTTCCGCCTCTAAGGCACCGATACACCTCTGTGGGCCTGACGCCGCTCATGCAGCAGCACCTGCATCCTTGAGCTCCACCGACGTAGAAATGTCCGCGTGCGGCCTAACGCGCCTGTGCTTCCAGACAT
>JAXHNT010000116.1:0-28689 GCA_034520165.1 Ideonella sp. | reverse complement strand
GGTCGCCGTGCGGCCTAACATCGCTGTCGCTGAACAGTACTTCTCATGCGACAGGGCCACCGCGCGTTCCACAGCCGCAAGAGACAGGGCTTTGCCCGTCACCACAAAATGCAAGTTGAGGTGAGTGAACACCTTGGGATCGACCTCGGCCCGCTGTGCGCTCATCTTGACCGTGCAGCCTGTCACCTGTTGCCGCCCACGCTTGAGGATGAGCACCACGTCATAAGCGGTGCAGCCGCCCGCACCCGCCAACAGCGTCTCCATGGGCCTGGGCGCCAGGTTTCTGCCGCCGCCCTCGGGCGCGCCGTCCATGTTGAGAACATGGCCGCTGCCGGTTTTGGCCAGCATCACCATGCCGGCGTCGGCGATCCAATGTACGGTGCACTCCATGACCTTGATTTCCTCGTGTCCTGTCAATCCCAGATGCATCGCTTGGAGCCAACGTTCGGCCACTCAAACGTGCGTGGATTCACATTATCCCGCGCTAGTGAGTACCCTCTATCGAGAATATATTGCAGTGCAACACAAGTGAAGTTAGACTAAGTACATCGCAGTGAGCATTTAGCCGCTGCAAGCAGTTGTCTCCTCCACCTCCTCTATTGGTGGATTCGGCCCGAAGCCTCACGGTTTCGGGCCGTTTTTTTGGGCTGGCTTATCATGTGGCGGCGCAGCAAAAGCTGCATTCCCGATTCACCCCGCCCCCAGGAGAGACGCCATGGCCGGCGCCCCCCGCTCCGCGCGCCCTGCTGCGCGTGCTCGCTCGACTGCCCCCGATCCGACCGACTACCTGCGTCGAATTCTGACCGCCAAGGTCTATGACGTGGCCATTGAGTCGCCGCTGGACCCGGCCAAGTCGCTGAGCCGCCGGATGGGCAACCACATCTTGCTCAAGCGCGAAGACCTGCAACCCGTCTTCAGCTTCAAGCTGCGTGGTGCATACAACAAGATGGCGCAGCTGAGCCCCGAGCAACTGCGGCGCGGTGTGATCTGCGCCTCTGCTGGCAACCATGCTCAAGGGGTCGCCCTGAGTGCCAAGCGCTTGGGCTGCAAAGCCATCATCGTGATGCCAGTCACCACGCCTAAAGTCAAGGTCGATGCGGTGACTGCCTTGGGCGGCGACGTGGTGCTGTTCGGCGAGAGCTATACCGACGCTTACGGGCATGCCGTTGAGCTGGAAAAGCAAGGCAGACTCACCTTTGTCCACCCCTTTGACGACCCAGACGTCATCGCCGGCCAAGGCACGATCGCCATGGAGATCCTGCGCCAACACCAAGGTCCGATTCACGCCATCTTTGTGGCCATCGGCGGGGGCGGTTTGATCTCCGGTGTGGCGGCCTACATCAAAGCCCTTCGGCCCGAAATCAAGATCATCGGCGTTCAAACCGTGGATTCCGATGCCATGGCTCGCTCCGTCGAGGCCGGCAAACGAGTGACGCTTGCTGATGTCGGCCTGTTCGCCGACGGCACCGCTGTGAAGTTGGTGGGGGAAGAGACTTTCTGCCATGGCCCGGCACTGCAGACGAGTTTATCCGTGTGGACACCGACGCCGTGTGCGCCGCCATCAAGGATGTGTTCCAAGACACCCGCAGCATCGTCGAGCCCTCCGGCGCCATGGGCGTGGCCGCGATCAAGCAGTATGTCGAGGCGAACAAGCTCAAGGGTAAAGGGCAGACCTTCATCGCCGTGACTTGCGGCGCCAACATGAACTTTGATCGGCTGCGCTTTGTGGCTGAACGCTCTATGTTTGGCGAGCAACGCGAAGCGCTCTTCGCTGTCACCATCCCCGAGGAGCGCGGCAGCTTTAAACGCTTTTGTGAGCTGGTCGGTCCTCGCAGCGTCACCGAGTTCAACTACCGCATCTCAGACGCCGCCCAGGCTCATGTGTTTGTGGGCCTGTCCATCAGCAAGCGCGATGAGGCCGACAAGATTGAGCGCAACTTCATCAAGCATGGCTTTGACACCGTCAACCTGACCGACGACGAACTGGCCAAAGAGCACATCCGCCATATGGTGGGCGGGCGCAGCAGCTTGGCTGAGGATGAGCGCCTGTTCCGCTTCCAGTTTCCGGAGCGACCCGGCGCGTTGATGCGCTTTTTGTCGGCCATGCACCCGAGTTGGAACATCAGCCTCTTTCACTACCGCAACCAAGGTGCCGACTACGGTCGTATCTTGGTGGGCTTACAGGTGCCGAAGTCCGACAAGAAGGCGCTCAAGGCCTTCTTAGACGGCCTGGCCTACCCCTATGTGGATGAGACCGACAACCCGGTCTACCGAATGTTTTTGCGTTGAGAGGCCCGAGCATGAACAAAGACCTGTTTGACCAAGGCCTGCAAACCCGCCGTGAGGTGCTGGGGGCCGACTATGTGGACAACGCCATCAAGAATGCTGATGCCTTCAGCCTGCCGCTGCAGGAGTTGGTGACCCAATATGCCTGGGGTGACGTCTGGAATCGACCGGGCCTGGCCCGCCGTGACCGCAGCCTGTTGGTCCTGGCCATGTTGACCGCCCTGAACCGCCCGCATGAATTGAAGCTGCATTTGCGCGGCGCGCTGAACAACGGCGTCACGCGCGACGAGATTCGCGAGGTCTTTTTGCAAGCCGCCATTTATTGCGGGGCGCCGGCGGCTATGGACAGCTTCCGGGTTGCCAAGGAATTGTTCAAGGAACTGGACGAGGCGTAACCTGAGTAGACGTAAGTTTGACGGCGGTGTTGCGCAGCCGCTCGCCTGAGCGCGGCGCGGATGGACTCCGCTCATGTCACCCGGCCTTCGGCCTCCTTCTTTACTTCGCTGCGCCCATCCCCACCGCACTCAGGCTCGGGATGAGCGTGTCGTACCGAAAAACATCGTCAATCAAGGGCCGCTGGCCTTCACAGTGCCACCCCCATCGCCGTCCCAAACCGGCTCGGGCACCTCAGCATTGATTTCCAGAGGCAGTCAGCCCACGATCCAAGGCAGTGCAGCGTGGGGGACAGTCAGAGCGAAGTAAAGGAGGCGGCACTGACCGAAGGACAGCGACGGAGGACATGAGCGGCGACTGTCCCCCACGGCTGCACTGCTAGCAGCACCTGCGACCTGCAACCGCAAGCTACCCGCACTGCCCCACATACCCACAAGCCGTGCAGAAATCGCAGCCGTCCTTGTGGATCAAGGTGGCGTTGCCGCACTCCGGGCAGGCCTTGCCGGCCATGGGCGTGACGGTGGTCGCCGCACCGGCTTTAGGGCTCGGCGTTTCCAAGATACCCATCTCGCGCACCGGGAAGCCCTGCTCATCCAGCACCCCCAGCATGGCATAGCGGTGGATGATCAAGCGGGCCACATAAGCCACGGTGCTGGGCCAGATCTGCTGCCGCTTTTCACCGGGCACAGGCGCCATGAAGTGGCCCAAAGGCTCGCCCACATTCAGCAACTTGCGCAGCTTCATGCCAATCCAGGCAGGGTCGATCACCCGCATGTCCAATGAGAGCAAACGCGCCAGGCCGTCCAACGCGCGAGGGTAATTGCCGGAGAAGCCCAGCGCACAAGGCCGCGTCACATAACCGGAAGGCGCCTCTGGCGATGCCAGGGCCACTTCCTTGAGCGTCAGGGTAAAGCTCTCGCCTGTGGCCGGGTTATCGACATCTACGCCCCAGGCCAAGGTGCCTGAGGTTGAGGTGCGCGGCTCGTCGCGGCTGAACATGGCATCAATGACCGGCGAAGGCCCAGCGTTTTGGAACACACCAAGCGCCTCGCAGCGCCAGCGAATAACGCTGGCCGTGGCAGCGACCACGCCGGGGAACAAGCGCTGCTCGCCGCTGGGGGGGAAGGGCATCTCGAAGGAACGCTCTTCAGCCACGGTGGCCAAGGCATCGAGTTTGAGCTTGAGCCACTGCGGGTCATTGACCCGCATGTCCATCGACAGGGTTTTGGCCAGTGCCCCCAGGCCACGCGGCTGCTCAGCCCCGTTGACCCAGACCTCGAAGGGCAGCGTGGCGCCGAACAGGCCTGTGCTCGGCCCGGCCTCGGCAGGCATCTCGCCCACAAACAGCGCAAAGTCGCCGTGCGGATGCTGGATCATGTAGCTCCAGGCCGGGTTGCCGCCGCGCATTTCGGGTCGCCCCGGCCAACGCAGCGAGGTCAGAACCGGCTTGGGCAACTTCTCTAACTTCAAGCGTTGGTTAGCCCCATCAACGGCCAAGGCCTTGGGCGGCGCACTGGCTGCAGCGGCCGAAGGCTCGACGCTTAAGACCGAGCCCAACACAGCATTGGGCCGATAAGTGGCCAAGCCCTTGAGCCCGGACTGCCAAGCCGTCAGGTAGAGGTCTTGAAAGTCTTCATAGGGGTAGTCGGCCGGCACATTCACCGTCTTGCTGATTGAGGTGTCAATGCACGGTGCCACCGAGGCCACCATGGAGGCATGGGCGTCGGCGCTCATCTCCAGCGCCGTCACAAAGGCTGGCGTCAATGGCGCGTCTGCGCCCTTGATGTGACGATACAAGCGCCAGGCATGGTCTTCCACCGCATACTCTTTGAAGCTGCCATCGGGCATGCGCTTCTTGCGGGTGTAGGTCCAGCTGAAGGCCGGCTCAATGCCGTTGCTGGCGTTGTCGGCAAAAGCCAGGCTGATGGTGCCGGTGGGCGCAATCGACAAGAGGTGAGAGTTGCGCAGACCATGGCTGCGGATGCGGTCTTTGACGGCCTGCGGCAAGCGCGAGGCAAAGGTGCCTCGCGACAGGTACAGGTCGGCATTGAACAAAGGGAAGGCCCCGCGCTCAACCGCCAAATCCACGCTGGCGTTGTAGGCCGCGTCGCGCATCACCTCGCTGATGTGGCGAGCCATGTCGCGTGCGGCCTGGGTGTCATAGCGCAAGCCTAGCATCACCAAGGCATCGCCCAAGCCGGTAAAGCCCAAACCCACCCGGCGCTTGTTGGCGGCTTCTTGGCGCTGGCGCTCCAGCGGCCACACCGTCACGTCCAAGACGTTGTCCAGCATGCGGGTCGCCACCGTCACGACCTCCGCAAACGCCGCATCGTCAAAGGCCGAGTCCAACTCAAAGGGCTCGCGCACAAAGTGCGTTAAGTCGATCGAGCCCAGGCAGCAGCAACCATAGGGCGGTAGCGGCTGCTCCGCACAAGGGTTGGTGGCGGAGATGTCTTCGCAGTAGCTGAGGTTGTTGTCTTGGTTGATGCGGTCCAAGAACAGCACGCCGGGCTCGGCATGGTCATAGGTGGAGCGCATGATCTGGTCCCACAGCGCCCGGGCTGGCAGCTTGCGATAGACCCACACACCATCAGCGCGCTGATAGGCGCCAGCCGCCTTTTGCTTGTCACCCGGCTCGGCCTTGTGGACCAAGTCCACATCCGCAGCGGCCTGCACGGCCTTCATGAAGGCATCGGTCACGCCGACTGAGATGTTGAAGTTGCGCAGATCGCCCTGGTCTTTGGCGTGGATGAAGGCCTCGATGTCGGGATGGTCGCAACGCAGCACCCCCATTTGCGCACCACGGCGCGCACCGGCGGACTCCACCGTCTCGCAAGAGCGGTCAAACACCCGCATATAGCTGACCGGCCCCGAGGCACTGGATTGGGTCGAGCCGACCCAGGCGCCGTGCGGGCGGATCTTGGAGAAGTCATAGCCGACGCCACCGCCGCGCCGCATGGTCTCGGCGGCCTCGGTCAGGGCGGTGTAGATGCCCGGGGTGTCATCCTCCATCTGCGCGATGGAATCCCCCACGGGCTGCACAAAGCAGTTGATCAAGGTGGCGGTCAGGTCGGTGCCTGCGGCCGAGTTGATGCGCCCGGCCGGCACAAAACCGCGGCGCTGCGCCTCCAAGAAACGCGCCTCCCAATGGGCACGCTGCTCGGGCGCTTCATGGGCAGCAAGCGCCCTGGCCACCCGGGCACGCACATCTTCCAAGCTGCGTTCGTCCCCTTTGGCGTACTTCTCGATCAAGACCTCGCCGCTGATCGGCTGAGGCGGCAAGGTGGCGGCGTGTGTGTGGGCGCCGGTGGCGCGAGCGGTGCTACTGCGTGTCTTACTCATTGTGCTCCCCTGCATTCAAATCAAGCCCAATGATGGCCCAAAACTAGGGGGTTTGGCAGACCATTTCTGAACGCAACCGGGTCTTTCGGAGGCTGGGCTTGACATGCCACAAAGCTGTCGGTCCCGCCCATCAGAAGGCAACAGAGTGTCACAAGACGGTGGCGCAAATGGACCGACAATGAAGCGCATGCGATCCATAGCACTTCACGCTGAAGCTACTGCAACCGACTGTCCCGGCTGTAGGCCCGGTGGGCAGACGAGTCCCTGTCAGGGCCGAACGCTGGAGCGCTTGGGCCCACTCCAGTGCACAGGCCCGGCGGATGATGTCCAGCGGGTACTCCAGTCCTTAGAGGCCACCCTTGGTCCGCTGACCACCGGCCTGTCCTCTGCTCTGGCCGTGGTGCAGGCCCTTCATCTGGGGCTGGACGACGCGGAGCTGATACTGACCGTGCCACCGCATTGCGCTGGCGCCCGCCTCAGTGACGCTGCTTTTCACGCCCTTCGCGCCACCTTACCGGATAGAGACATCTACATCCGGCACCTGGTGCCTCAACAGGAGTGATCAAGTCCGCGGGAAGGCCACTGGATGTCAGGGCTGCACGGACAGCGCTTCAGCGTGAATCTTCAGTGTCACAGCCATGTCAAAGCCCATGGTTTTGCCGAGGTCCACGCCAAACGCATCGCGGTGGAACACTCCGGTGGCGTTGGCAACACATCGCTCCCGTCGCCCTCCCTCGGCGGGAGCGCAGCGCACCTGCAGGAGGCTCAGACTCAGTGGTTTGGTGACCCCGTGCAGGGTCAATGCGCCGACCACCCGAGTGGGCATGCCCTCCACGGCATCCATCAACTGGCCCTCGAAGCGGGCACTCGGGAAGCGCTGGACTTCGAACATCAGCGGCCCCTTGACCAAGTTGTTCATCACGCTGCCACCAAAATCCACGCTGGACATGTCGATATCCAACGCCACACGACCCCACTGAGCCTCCCGGTCAATGGTCATGGTGCCACGGGCAAACTGAAACTGCCCCTTCCAACGCGGCGCGCCCTTGTGCATCACTTCAAAACTCGGCTGCGAGCGTTGCGCATCAATCTCATACGTCACGGGCAGTGCATGCACGGCCTCACAGGCCGTGGCAGCCATCACTGCGGCGCAATACCGCCACGCATCTGAAGTGCGCCGCGGGGCCGGAGCTTCTGGAAGCCTCATAGACAGCTTCTGGTGGGCTGCGAAGAAGCGTCACCAGGCCTCAGGGCTTGGCGACAGCTTCAACCTGAATGCGCAACACGACGTTCATGTCAAAACCGTAGGCCTTGCCGGCGTCGATGCCAAAGTCGGCACGGTTCAAGCGCGCCAGCGCATCGGCGCCGCACAGCTCGCGCTTGTGCAAAGGATGCGGCATGCACTTGAAGCGCTGGATCGTCAGACTCAAGGGTCGCGTCACGCCATGCAGAGTCAGCTCACCCTCCACCTTGGACGGCGCCCCCTCCACAAAGCCGACCAGGCGCCCCTTGTAGCGGGCATGCGGATGCTTCTCAACATCAAAGATCGACTCGCCCAAGGCCACCTTGTTTATCAGCTCATGGCCAAAGTCCACGCTGGCAATGTCCACCACGATGTCCAAGCTGCCCTGCCCCGCCTCTTTGTCCAGCAAGACCTGGCCTTGTGTCAGATTGAACTTGCCCCGCCATGTCGACAAGCCCATGTGGTCGGCCTCAAAGCTGGGATAGGTGTGACTGGGGTCGATCTCATAAGGCACTGGCGCTGCTTGCACGCCTGCCACCGCAGCGGCTGTCACCAGCATCAACACAGCAGCACGAAGGCTCTTCATGGGGGCTCCTTGTCTTGGTTTGCTGGCGTCATGGTAGCCGCATCTCGGCACCGCTCATCCGTCGAAATCACAGTTCATCCCGTCGCCATGTCGGCTCATCGCATGGCATGGCACTTGCCAAACGGTCTCTCTACAGTGCAATCCATCGACACACCTCAACCCCTCCTGAAAGGACCTGATCATGACTTCCACCTCCCCCGCTTCCAGCAGCTTTGCAGCTCGTGTTTCTGCCTTCGGCGCCGCCGCCGTGGTCTCCATGTCTGTGCTGCTGGGCATTGACGCGATGGCCGCTCACGACTACGCCGCAGCCGTCGCCGCCAGCACCCAAGCCGCAGCACCGATGATGGTGGCAGAGACGCAAACCGTGGTGGTCACCGCCAAGCGCGTGAACACCATATAAGCAGTGCCATCCCCTCATGTTGACCGCTACAAACGCTTCTCCAAACACACCGAAGCCTCACGCCCCACATAGCGACCCCAGGCCGCGCAGGGCAGGTAGCCCTGCTGCGTGTAAAACCTGACGGCGCGTTGATTCACTCGACGCGTTGAGAGCCGCACTACCTCGACATTTCGCCCCACGGCTTCGGCTTCCAGAAAAGCCAGTACCGCAGCCCCCACACCTCGCGTGCCCGCTCGCGCAAACATGCGCTTGAGCTCCACCACCGCACTGCCGTCTTCGGTGACCAATGGACGCAAGCCACCACAGCCCCACAGCTTGCCTTGCGCATCCCGAGCCACTGCCAAGCATGCGCCTTCGATGCGCAAGTCCTCCAGAGAAAAGCTCTGAGCCCCGGAATCCCCTGTGAGCTGCGCCAAAGCGGCAGACAACTCCGCGAGCAAGGCATCGACGCCCGGCTCGTCGACATGCGCCAAGCCCACCCACAATGGATCAGGGCAAGTCGGCACGCTCAGCCCCGCCCGACAAACGGCATGCCGGTGGCCATGAGCGTCATGAACAGCACATTGGCATTCAGGGGCAGGCCCGCCATGTGAACGACCGCATCGGCCACATGCTGCACATCCATGCGAGCTTCTGAACGTACCGCGCCATCGGCCTGCAGCATGCCCTGGGCCATGGCAGTGGTCATGTCCGTGGCGGCATTGCCAATGTCAATCTGCCCCACGGCAATGTCAAAGGCCCGGCCATCCAAGGCGGCCGCTTTGGTCAGCCCAGACATCGCATGTTTGGTGGTGGTATAGGCCACCGAGTTGGGCCGGGGCGTGTGCGCCGAGATAGAGCCGTTGTTGATGATGCGCCCGCCCCTGGGATGCTGAGCTTTCATCAGCCGAAAGGCATGCTGGGTGCACAGAAAGGCCCCAGTCAGATTGGTGTCCACCGCAGCACGCCAAGCAGCCACCGGCAAGTCTTCTAAGGGCACACCGGCCGTGAAGACGCCAGCATTGTTAAAGAGCAAATCGAGCCGACCAAACTGCTGGCCAATGTCATCAAAAAGGGCCTGCACAGAGGCTTCATCCGACACATCACACAGCACGGCGCGGGCACGTTGCGCACAGCTCATCTCACCGATGACGGATTGCAGCGGCGCCAGGCGGCGGCCGCTCAGCACCACGGTCCAGCCAACCGCGTTCAGCGCCAGCACACAGGCCTTGCCAATGCCGGAGCCTGCGCCGGTCACCAGGGCGACCTTGAGGGGCTTGCTTTCACTCATGTCCACACCATCCTTTCGAGTCCAGCATTGAGCCTACCACCCGCGCTGCGTCACAATCCAGCGCAAACATCGCGGCAGAGGACCCCATGGACATCGATTCCCTATTGCAGCCCCTTTCTGCGCAGAGCATCTGCGGTGAGGACATGAGCTTCTCGACCGAGTTCGACACCATCCAGGACCTGCGGCGCCATGACGACCCCTCGCTGAGCCAGGGCGAGTGGGTCACCGACCTGAAGACGGCCGACTGGCCAGGCGTGGTCAAGCTGTGCGAGCAATTGCTGCAGCAGCGCACCCGTGACTTGCGGGTGGTGGGCTGGTGGGCCGAGGCCAAAGCTCATTTGCAAGGCTATGCAGGCTTGGCCGACGGCGTCGAGATGGCGGCCCGCCTGTGTGAACAGCTTTGGCCGCATCTCCACCCGCTGCCTGAGGGCAACGACATGGAATTGCGTGTCGGCAGCCTGGGCTGGATGCTGGCCCAGGTGTCCACCCTGGCCAAGGCCTTGCCGGTGATGCGTTTGACGGGTCGGCCCTTAAGCCTGCAAGACATGGAAGCTGCCAGAGTCTTGCAACAAGCGCTCGACCGCAGCGCCGAAGGCGGCCCCCCAGTCTCCATCGACGGCAAAGTCACCCTGGACATGGTCGCCCGCGCGCAGCGCGACACGCCGTCCCAAACCCTGATCGACACCCGTGACGCGGCCCGTCGCCTCAAAGCTGCATTGCTGCAATTACAGCAAGTGGTGGACAGCCATCTGGGCCAAGACGGCCCCGCCTTCACCCCCGCCAAAGACGCCGTCGACGCCGCCTTGCACGGCCTGGACCGATTGGTGCGTGACAGCGGCGCCGAAGGTATCGCCAGCACTGGCGCAGACACCGAGGCAGCCAGCACTTCGTCGGCCACCGCCCCCACGGGCGCCACGGGGGGCTCAGGCGGCCCGCTGGCCAACCGCGCTCAGGCGCTGGCGCAATTGCGTCAAGTGGCTGAGTTCTTCCGGCGCACCGAGCCGCACAGCCCGGTGGCCTATTTGGCCGATAAGGCGGCACGCTGGGGTGACATGCCGCTACATGCTTGGCTGCGCGCAGTCATGAAGGACCCCAACTCCCTGTCACAACTCGAAGACCTGCTGGGGGTGGAGCCCCCGCCTCAGAACAACGGTTACTGACTGACGCGGAACTCAATGCGCCGGTTGCGGGCTCGGCCTTCGGCCTGGTTGTTGTCCGCCACCGGCCGGTCCGGCCCCACGCCCGAGGTGGTGATGGCGGATTCAGGCACGCCCTTCTTGGCCAAATAGGTCTTGACCGTCTCGGCGCGGGCGGCCGACAACGCCACATTGGCGGGCCGCGCCCCCAAAGAATCGGTATGGCCGATCACCTCGAATTTGCGGCCTGAGAGTTGCAGCAGCACGGGCGCCAATTGATCCAGCACGCCCTGACCCGTGGCCGTCAAGGTGGCACTGCTGGGTTCGAACTCCACAATGCGATTGGCCAGCGCCGCATCCACCACCTCTTGCCCCGCTGCCGACACGCGCAAGCTGTTGCGCACGGTGTAGGTGGGGTTGTTGAGCTGCGTAGCGATCTGGCTCAAGACCTGCTGGCGTTGAGCTTCATTGGAAACCTCGCCTTTGATCTCCAGCACATTGCCCTGAATGCTCAATTGCCCGCGACTGACTTGCTTGATGTCAGGATGCAGGGCGCGCTGCACATGCTGCGACCAATTGGGTGGCGCCACCAGGTTGCCGACGCCCAACTGGTCCACCACGCGGTCGTTGCCGTACAACTCACGTACCCGCGCCAAGATGGCTTGGCGAGTCGACTCATCGGGCACCGTGCCGGCCACCACCACCTGACCAAGACGGGGCGCCGAAGCCGCAGAAGCTGCAGCCGGCGCTGCGACAGGCCGAGCGGCTGGGGCTTGCGCCGCAGCCAGCAGTGGCAAGCTGGTCAAGCAAAGCACACCGATCAGCGAAGAAAACTGGCCGCCATGCGGCTTGCGGTCAAAGGCCAAGAAACACCTCCTTAAAGGTATCCACGGCCAGGCGCATCGAGAGCCCCGACTGCCGCAGATAACTTGATAGCTTTTTCACGGCGTAGTCCTGCTCGACATAGCCTTCCACCCAATCGGCCTGGCAGGCGTCGACAAAACTGTCCGCCAGGGCTTCTGGGTCCCACAGCGCCCGCAGCGTGGCCGGTGAGGCACCGTCAAACGCCAGCGCCATCAGCGGCTTTTCACCCGGCCCTCGCTGAGGAATAAACAGGGTCAGTTCGAAGTCAGCCTTGGCCAAAAAACCCGCAATCAGGTCCATCCACATGGCGGCCACCATGGCCTGCGCCAACGGGTCGGCGGGCAGCGGCAAAAGCAAGCCCTTGTCCAGGCGTTGCACACCACTGGCAGGCACCGGCTGAAGCAGCAAACCCAAACCCAAGATGCTTTTCCGCAGCGACAGGTCGTGGCCACCGGCCGCCAAAAAGGCCTCAATGGTGCCCACCGAGTGGTCCTCCAAAAAGGCTTGGTAAGGGCGTTGATACGCCACCGCCGTGGTCGGCACATCGACCTGGGTTTGATTCAGGTCTTGCAGCAACACCGAGGCATCCTCGGCCGCCAACGCTTGGCGAACCAAGCCGTCCATGCGACGCCACGGTTGGGCCAGCATCAAAGGGCTGTGCGAGAGGTAGTCCAGCGGAGCGGACAGCTCCAGCATGGTCGCTACCAGAAAGGGAAAGCGCCGACCGGACGCATCGGTGCTGACGCGCAAATGGCCAGCCATGCCGCGCGTGTTGCGCGAGCCCAGGAAGGCAAAGTGCAAGGGCTCAGCCCGGTCATAGACCAAACGCCAACGCGGGTCGTTGGCCAGCATCTCAATGCCACCCGCCAGCCAGCGATCCAGGGTTTGAATCAAACCCGACACACTGGCGCTGCGCACGAAGTCGCCCCGCGACGGCAGCTTGCCGAAGTAGAGCAGCGGTGCCGAGGCGACACTCATTGAGCCACCCCTGAAGCTGCCGCGCTTGAGGCAGCGCTGGGCGCCGTACCAGGCACGTCTGCCGAGCCCACGACCAGTGACGGCAGCTTCAGCCCTTGCAGGCGCGCATTGCTGCCCCCCACCACTGCGGCGGAGCCCTGCGCCGCAGCGGGTGGTGCCTCGCCGGGGCTTCGGATCATTCGGATATGAACCGTGACCTTGTACGGCCCTTGCACGAAGTTCAGCTCAAACAGCTTGTCGCCAATTTTGCGAGGGGCGCCGATCTCGACGAAGCGATCAAAGCCCGAGCGACCCGGCTCGTTGAGCAAGTCAATCGTCTTGCCTTCATTGGTGATGGCACTGACGCGTGCGCCCGCCACCCCGGCAGGATTCGGCCACACCATGCTCACCCACTCGGCCGTGGTGTTGCGATAGCGCAGGGTTTGTCCGTCAATCACGACGCTGTACTCGGCAATGCCCGGCGAGCCCTGAGGCAGCAGTTGGAACATGCCTTGATCTGAAGGTGCCTGCGCCCCCCCCCCGGCACCGGCCGCTCCACCGCCACCACTGGTCGCACCATCAATCATGGCAATCCAGCCGGGGAAGCCCTCGCTGAACTCAGGACGCAGGCGCAAGCCAATGTCGGCCCAGGTCTTGGCCACCACCGTGTCGCCACGGCGCACCACCATCGGCCCCAGGGCGTCAGCACCGAACTTAGAAATGGCACCCTCAGGCCCGAAAACTTTGGCGATCTCTTGCGGCCCGGCCTCCAAACGTGACTGCTTGTCAAAAGGATACTTGCTTGCCAAGGTCTTCTGGAAGGGCTCCAACACCTGGGCCGACCAAACCCGATTCAATTCGGTCTCAGCGGGTGGCACCGTCACGGCCATGGCCTGCATCAGCGGCCGCACCAACAGAGGGCGCAAGGTGGCACGGGCAGAGTCCGTCATGCCGTTGAGCATTTGCTCGTCCACAAAACGCAGTGCGTCGGCCAGCTCCGAGCCATTGCCGGATAGGGTAGAGACCATCAAGGCGCGAGCACCCGGCCCCGGGTCACCTTGGTTCTTGATTTCGTTGAAACGCGTGCGCAGCTTGGAGAGCTGTTGCAAGTAGCCTTGGATCAATGCCGGGTTGCTGTCGCGGGACATCATGATGCGCGACAGCGCCGCAAACTCGCGGCCCACCGGGCCCATGGGAATGGCAGCGCTCTTGTCGCTGCCGACCTTCACGTCCACCTCCACCCGGCCCGGCTTCATGCGCAAGATGGACTGTTTGATCCAGTCCATCACGCCGCCTTGCGCCTTGCCCAAGCGCTCGTTGATGAGCGACGGGTTGTCCCAACTGGTTTGGTCAAACAGCGTGGTCATCAGCTTGCGAATCGGCGACTCAGCCGTGTCTCCAAATCGGTTCATGCGCTCGACGGCCACTTCAAAGCTCACAAACTCCGTCACCGTGATGCCCTGCATGAACTGCTGCCACTCTTTGACGTACTCAGTCTTGTAGAGCTCGGTCAGTTGCTTGCGGATCTGGTCGGGGCTGCCCTCTAAGGTCAAGTCGTTGCGGGCTGCCGTCTTCAGCACCCAATCCGCGCTTTGCAGCTCTTTGCTGGCCGCGTCTTTGAAGGCCTGCTCCACGTAGTCATCCCAGGCTTCGCGGGTGAAGGCGCCGGGCACCGCGTGGCTGCCCGCCACCAAATCCCGATCGCGGTCGCTGATCAAGCCCTTGACCGTGACCGGTGCAAAGCGCGTGGACGCGCGGGCCTTGATGTCCGAGTAGACGCGGTCAATGCCCTTCATGCCCTTGACCAGCTCGCGCAGGTTCTCGCGGGTCTGGTCCACCAAGGCCAGCTTGTTTTGCAACTGCGGGAAGGCCGGATCGGCCAACTGACTGGTGGTGAAGGAGATCAAGCGCTCAGCGCTGCGGATCATCTTCTCGCGCGGCATGGCGCCGCGGTTGTTGTCCAGCCAGCCGCGCCAAAAGCGGGTAAGCTGGTCCGTCATGTGGCTGGCTTCCAAGACCTTGGCGTCGGCCAACATCAAGTAGGTCTTGAGCGCGTTGTAGGCATCGGCGGCGTCTTCGACGCTGGCGTCCACATAGCGTGTTCCCCCTGCCGCCGACTTGTTGGCCCCTTGGTTGGCAGGGGTGGCGGCAGACTCCGGCGCAGCGACCATAGGCTTGAGCCGCGCAGGATTGGCATTGACTTCGATGAGGTAGGCCTCAATGGCCTGGGACACCGGCGTCAGCATCACCTCCTTGATGCCCGCAAAGTATTCCGCGCGCAGCTTTTGCTCGATCGCTTCGCCTTGGTACAGACCCAGGCTGATGCCCCAAGGCTTGTCCTCCCGGTAGCGTTGCAGTTGCTCAATGCGATCTTGCAGCAACTCCAGCGCCTCCAAGCGCGAGGCCAGATCCGGGCGCTCCTGCTGCATCTTGCTGACCTTGCTGAGGTCGGCCTGCACCTGCGCCATCAACTGCCGATTGCCCAGGTAAGACCAGCTCCAGCCCGCCAAGGCTGCGGCCAGCACCACCACACCCAGGCCAAAGCTCCAGGCGCGCAGGCGCAGTTTGCGGCGGCTGGCATATTGCTGCACCAGACCCTTGTCGCCAAAGATGACCTTGGAAAACAAGTCCTTCAAGAAGAAACCGTTATCGGCCACCACCATGGCCGTCGTGTATTCCGCCCGGGATGAGAGCGAAAACTGCTTGGCCACGCGGTCGCTGGCGCGGCTGGTCGAGCTGCCTTCTTGCACCGCGCTGGTGAAGTAAAAGCCCCGAAACACCGGCTGGTACTGGTAGGGGTTTTCTTCAAACAGCGTCACCACAAACGCGTGCAAAGCGGGCTTAAGGGCAGCAAACTCCAAGGGAAAAGTCAACACACCCGGTGGTAGCGCCTGGCCGCGCTGCAGCGACATGCGCGCGATGGACAGCTCTTTCAGGCCGTCATGCAGTTCATCGAAATGCTTGTCGAAGGCGGCAATGGCCTCTTTGCGCTTGGCTTGGTCATAGGGCAGAGTGGCCCCCCAGACGCGCTCGCGCTCTTCACGTTCTTGATCCTCAAAAAACTCGGCAAAGCCTGAAATCAAATCGGCCTTGGTGAACACCAAATAGACCGGCGCAAACACCTCCAGGTGCTCGGTCACCTCTTGCACCCGCTGGCGCAAGCTCTTGGCCAACTGAATGGCTTGTTCGGGCCGACCCGTGGCCAACTCGGCCAAGCTGGCCGCAATGACGATGCCATTGATGGGTGCCTTGGGACGGTTCTTCTTGAGCAGCGACAAGAAGCCCAGCCACTCTGAACGATCTTCTTCATGCACCGAGTAGCGGCCGGCCGTGTCCAGCAAGATGCCTTCGCTGGTGAAGAACCAGTCGCAATTGCGGGTGCCACCAATGCCTTGGATGATGCTGCCGCTGGCATCCGCAAACGGGAACTTGAGGCCCGACTTCACCACCGCCGTACTCTTGCCGGCCGCAGGGTTGCCGATCACCATGTACCAGGGCAGCTCATACAGGGCCGCAGCGCCCTTCAACTCACCCAGGCGAGAGGACTTCACCGTCTTCACCGCCTCTTGCATGCGCTCACGCAACACGGCCAACTGGGCCTTGTCTTCTGCACCTGCGGTGCCTGATGCACCTTGCTGGTCGATGGCTTGCTCCAGCGCCTTGGCGGCCCGCTTGGCGCGTACACGCTTAACGACCCACACGACAAGCCACACCAGCAAGATCAGCGTCAAACCCAGCGCTGCCCAGAAGCCAGCAACGGCCAACACGTCGGCGCCGATGAACAAGAAGGCAGCGAGCGCTGCCAAGCCGATCACCACCAAGACCCGAGGGTCCAACACAATGGTCCAGAAACGATTCATGATGCGGTCTTCGTCGGTTCAGCGTCCGCGGCAGCGGGCGGTCTGAGCACCAGAGCCATGCGCGCGACGGGGTCGTCCACGCTCAAGGCCAGGCAAGGTTGTTGATTCATTTCGGTGCGGTGGGCCGCCAGGGCCACCAACATCAAAGGCGCTGTCGGACCGGTGCGGCCCCACAAAGTGCCTGCCACCACAGTGTCTTCGGCGGCGTCGAGCTGGGCCAATTGGGACACCAACACGGAAAAAAGCTCTGCACCGCGAGGGGAATGCTGGTCCGCATCGCTGACCAGGGCTGAGACATCGGCCAAGGGCAGTTCAGCCGCTGCGGCGGCCTGCTGCACGACCTGCTCGGCCACCTGCGCGCTCACGCGCCCCGCCGCATCAATGGGCTTGTCGCGCTGGATCGCGGCCGCGCGATGCAAGAGCACAGGTGCAGCAGCAGCATCTGATAAATCGGGCCAGGTTTCATCAGCCAAAGCCAACACCACCGCCGACTCGGCGGCCACACCAGCCTTGGGGGTGGTGTGGGTGAACAGCGCAGCTTCGCGCTGCAAGTGGCCCAGACGTGCGTCGCTCAAGTCAGACTGACAGGACAGCACCACGACCACTTCGCGCAAGCCTTCGCGCTGGGCCGCACGCAACGCCCGGTCCGCTTCCAACCACAGAGCCACACCGCTACCGGGGGTGCTAGACATGAGGCGCAGCTGCGAGGGCGCCAGCCAGTCTGCCGTGCCTTGCCTCAAGCAGTGCTTGACCCAGGCCCGCGCCACAGCGCGCTCGACGGGCGACCAATGAGCGGGCCAAGCGCTGAAGATGCGCAGGCCGGCGGGCACTGCGGGGGAGGCTGCATGCGGCCCATCGGCATCCGGCATCGCAAAGCGCTCAGACCACGCCGCCAGTTGGGAGAGGCACTGCTGCAGGGGCGCTTGCAACGCAGCCAGGGCGCGTTGCACCGCTTCATCGACCGAGACGGGCTCCGCGTCAGCAACTTGGAGGTCAGCCCTGGCGGCAGCGCACAGCCCCTCCCAGGCTTCCTGCAGGGTCGCCGTGTCCAGCGCCTCAATGCGGGCACACAGCACAGGTAGACCTTCGTCATCGCGCAGTGCCTTGTCTGGTGCGGGGCGCGGTGCGCCCGCGGTCAAAGCCCCAGCCACCTCTCGGGCCGAGTGACCGGCCGCACAACTCAGGCCCGAGGCCAGCAGCTTGAAAGGGGCATGACGCGCTGGTTGACCGGCTGAAGAGGCGGTGGACGACTCGCTGGTTGGGGCTTGGGCGGCTGCGGACTCTTTGGCCATCGCGCTGGCCACTGCAGCACGCAAAGCCCAGCGTGCTAACAGCACCAAACCAAACACCACCAAGGGCAACAACCCGAGATACAGCACGATGTCTTCGGGTGACATGTCGCGGCTGGTGGCTTGCCAGTACCACAGCACGCCCACCCACACCAGGCAGGTGATTGCAAGGAGGAGGGCCAAGCCCTTGAGCCATTGACGCATGAGGAAGAGGTGATGGGGCCCCTCAGGGGAGCCTAGGTCGTCAATCGGTGGCCTGCACTTGAGAAGAGAGCAGCGTTGCGCCGCAAGCCGTCTTGTCACCATGCCGGGCAGCGGGCTGCCCCTCAATGATGCACGTCGGGTCGCCCGACACGATGACGGTGGTGCCGCCATGCCCGCGTTTAGGGCAGGTGACCTGATCGCCCACGCGGGCAATCATCTTGCCGTTGATATCCGTCGTCGGCGCGCCGCTGATCACGACGCCACCATGGTCTGTCTTGTCCCCAACCACGATAAAGGGCTTCCCCACGATCTGCTCCCCATATTATTTGCACCGATGCTGCGCCCTGGATTGTCGCAGGCGCAAGCAGGCTTTGCGCTGCTGCCCCTCAACCTGGCTTGATGACGCCAGGCCGCCTCAACTCAACGTGGCCCAGGTCTTTGATGCTGCGCCAACTGCCGCCCCACACCATGCCCACGGACTGCGCCATCTGACCATACAACTCATAGCCCTTGGCCGCCCACGGGTCAGCCTCGGAGATGACCACCTTGCCATTGCGCAAAAATGCACAATCTGCCGCCAGCCCATATTGGTGATAACTCTGCCCACCGCCCGCCCGGGTGACATGCCCGCCCATGGCCGCCAACTGGTTTTGCCGCTCAGGGCTGCGGTAGCCTTCAATGAGGACCATCTCATAGCCATGCTGTTCTTGCATCAGGCGAAAGACCACCAAGAGCTTTTGTTGAAACTCGGCATCGAGTAATTCCCACTGGCGGCTGGCCCTCGCCGCCATGGGGTAGACCTTTTCCACCTCTTTGGTCAGAAACAACTCAGGCGGCAATGGCGGAGGCGGCACCAGTTGTTCGCCCGCCAAAAGAGCAGCGACCTGCGGATCCATCTCACGGCTGGCTGTGTGGTCGTAGCCTTCGAAGGCATGCCCAAGACGCACCCAACTGGATAGCAAGGGGGCCGCCAACAACACCGCTGCGCCTCCCAGTAGCCACATCCAGTGGGCCACTGTGAAACGAATCAGCCGATGCACCACATCCCCCACACCTTCGGAAGTGTTGCGCAGCCTTTGCTCGCGCCGTAGCCCCCACGCATGCAGGCTCGCCCGCCCCTGACGTTGCCAACGCAGGGACGACTCCCAGACGCGCTCGCGCAAGCTCGGCAAGAAGACCAAGGCCAACACCGCACACACCAGCAAAAAATAAGCGACAACACTGAGAATCAGCACGTGACAGGGGCCCGATACGATCTGTGAGACAACCTAGCATCATAGTAGGAGCAAAGGCGTGCAGGACTGCCTCTTTTGGGGGAAGCGACACCGACTGCGGTCCCCCCACTCACAAACCCATGTCAGGCTCTAGAATCCCCCGGCGGAGATGCCCCTTGGCTGTGCAGCAGTGTCAACCCTCAGGGCAGACTTGCGATCTGCTTTAACGATTACTCACCCTCTTGGGAGCCTGCGTTGCCCACGACGCCAGATTCGGGGACACCCCACCCTTCAGCCCAACCGTCAGGTAGCAGACCTTCCCTGTTCACTGACGGCGGAGCAGCGCAAGACGAGAACCAAAGTCAGGTCTCCATTCTCTCGGCCCTAGACGCACCGGCCACCGCAGCACGCCCCAAGCTGAGCCAACGCCAGCTTTGGCCGTGGTTAGGTGGGGGCGCACTGGCAGCACTGGGCTTGATTTGGCTGGCTCAATCCCAAAAGACTCTGCACGAGCCGCCTGTATTGCAAGCCAGTCTGGCTGCAGCCAGCCAAGTCAGCAGCGCCTCGCCTACGGCCAGCGTGCCCGTTATCGTCACCGCAGCCTCTGCATCCCCTGCGATCATCGAAGTCCATGTCGCATCCGGCCCTGTGCCTAGCGATGCGCCAGCCAGCGCGTCTGAATCTATCGCTAACCCAGACAGCACCAGCCTGATGGTGGCCGGTGGCGCAGCCGCAGCCGGTGCAGCGGCCGCCACAGCTTTAGCGGCGCAGTCGGCTACTGCAGCCAGCGCGCCGAAGAAGCCCATCAAGCGCAGCAAAGCCAAGGCAGATCAGGAGGTCGCAGGGGCGAAGAAGGCGCCGCGAGCAAGCCCTGGCCGAGCTCAGGCTGCAGGCTTGTCCTCCAGCGCCAGTACCGACCCTGATGTCGACCTCATTGCCGCCGTCATGCGCCACGGAGAAGCCCCTGCCGGAGGCCGCAGTACGGACGACGAAGCAAGCACCGGCACCTCGATCGCAAGCATGGTGGCGCGTTGCAAGCGCTTGGGGGGCAGTGAGGCCAAGGCCTGTCGGCAACGCTTATGTGACGGTTACTGGGGCAAAGCAGAGGCTTGTCCCAAACGACTCGCGCCCAAAAGCAGCAGCACAGCCAAGGCCGCAGCCAAGCCTGCCAAGCCAAAGAAGAAGAAAGCTCGTCCAGCCAGCGAGGAAGGCAAGACCTGAGGTCTGCTCTGGGCCTTGCTCAGGCCATCCTAGGGCAGCGTGATGGTGACATGGGCCGCTTGGGCGGGCAATTTCACCAGTTCCGCATAGGGCTTCAGGTCGGATTGAGTTTGCCGGTCTAAGGTCCAGCGTATGCCCACGAAGGCCAACAGTCCCGCCAACGCAAACACAGATCCGATGATCCATAGCGGAACCTCGGTGCGCAGCTTGTGCAAAATTTGATCGGGTGCCAAGGCATGAGGAGCAAACGCAGCACGCTTGCCCTTGAGGTGAGCGATCTCATCCCCGAGTCTTGAGGTCAGGTAGCCGAGTTTTTCGCTGCCCTCCAGCAAGTACTTGCCCTGAAAGCCCACCAACAAGCACATGTGGAACACCTCCAACACCTGCAGCTTGCTGGCACCTTTTTGACGCGCCTCTTCAAGGCGAGAGAAGAAGTTCTCGCCCGCCAATTGGTCACCAAACAATTCGAGCTGAAGTGGGGTGCGCTCCCAGGTATCTCTCAATGCTGGCGACAGCATCACCGTTTCATCGACCAAGGCGCAAAAAGCATACTTGGCCAAGTAAACGTCTTCGGTTGGAGCATCGATGCGACGACTCCCCCGCTCGAAGCTGATCAAGAAGTCTTTGAGACGGTTCCGAAACTCCTCTGCAGACGTCGGGCTGAAGCGGTTCTTCAGCAAAAACAGCATGTAGAAGCCGTCAGCCATCAGATCGAGCAAAGTCTTAGCCTCTGGAGTGGCCATGGCAGGGCGTGAAGGGGCGCCGGGCTTCAGGCCGGCCAATAGCGAAGGGGCTTGAGGTTCACTCATGTCGGCAACTCATCATTGGTTCAGGGCAAACAGTTCCACCTGGAGATCCGCAATGCCGTTGGGCACGTAGATCATGATGGACTGTGACTGCAGCATGCGCTCGTACAGGGGACCACGCCCCTCCAGCGCAAAGTAATAGGCGCCGGGCCGCACCGGGATGGCGGAAGGCACTTGGGGCGCATGGGTCAGACGCACGCCGCTCATGGCTGACAGCACCAGTTTTTCGACATCGTCCGGCGCACCCACTTTGGCGCGCATGGGGATGACCTCGACCAATTCCGTGGGCGGCATGGCAGCACTGATGCCCAAGTAGAAGGCTGTGGTCGGTGAAATCTTCTCGGACTCCAACCGACCCAAGTGGAAGGCGGGCTTGGTCTCGGTCAACGCGATGGAGAAATAACGCGTCGAGATCACGGTCTCTAGCAGTTCACGAATGATGTTGTCCAACTTGGCGAAAGACCGCCCCGGCTCGGCATGTTTGTACATGGGCAAGTCGGCCAAGGCATACGCCTTGGAAAAGGTCATCAAAGAACCCGCCAACTCCAACATGCGTGCATACAGCCGTTCCGGGTGCAGACCTTGGTGATGGTGCAAATGCATCAGCCCAGCACAAGCAGAGCTGGCGGTGTGCAGCAACCAGAAGGACGCGATGTCGCCCGAGCGAAACTCGATCACATGCTTGGAAGGCTCGCGATGCGAGCCATAGAGCGCCTCGACCTTGGCCTGAAGCACGTCAATCAGCCGCCGCAGCATCATTTGCAGGGCGGGTGCTGCCTGAACACTCAGCACTGGCGGCACAAAGCGCCGATCCAACTCAAAAACACCTGTCGCATTGCGGCGCAAGCGGCACAGCGGCATGCTCACGAGATGATCATGGGGCTCTTGATCGGCCACCAAGCGGGCACAGCGGCGCAGCGTGGCAATGTCAGCAGTTGCCGCCTGGGTGAACAAGTCCGGCGCAGCAGCGTCTTGCTGGCGATAGCGCACCGCCATGTCGCTGACCAACTCGGTGCCCGCGAAATTGGTGGCGTTGGTGCGCAGCGGCGCCATCGCAATGTGGAAGACTTGATCCACCGTGGCCGAGGCTAGGTTACTGAGATTGACCGGTGGCGGCAGATCATCGTCAGCCGGTGCGTTGTACAAATCGCCGTCGGGGAATATCAGTTGCAACTCAGTGATGCGCAGCACGCCACTCTGCAATGCGTCCGTATCGACCCGACAATGCCGAACCCCCCACAAATGGGGATGTGCTGCGCGCATGGCCTCGGCCGTGCGCCACTCGTGATAAGCGTCTTGCTGCTGAAAGTGTTGAGGCCTGAGAAACAGGCCCTCACCCCAGAGGACTTTGGATGTCTGAATCAACGGTTTAGACGGGACGCTGTAGCACCCGTTTCCATAAAAATCTTACCGACACCGCACACCCGCTAAACGCAGCGTCTCGGGTGGCGCATTCAAAGGGTCACCGACTGCCACACTCAGCGCGCAGCCGTGAACGCCAAGGGTAACGCCTTTTTGCTGAGCGGCTTTGCCGTCGAAGATAAAGCGCCAACGGCCTTGGGCAGGTGATCGAAACAAGGCCACCACCGCCAGATAGGGCGCCGCCGGCGTGAGGGTCTCCACCACCTCATTCTGTTGGCCGGGTGTCAACACGATCTCTCGAACGCTCACCACATCACCACCAAAGGCCAGCTTCTCTGCCTCTGGACTCTTGAACGCATCGTAGGGCGCCAACGACACAGCGTTCGGTTCCTTAAGCCGATACACCCGCACCACCACCGACAAGGAGCGCCCTTGTGGGTCGGAGTTAAGTTGCTCCGCCGCATGAATCCGCAAGGGCACCTTGTACTCCACGGGTGCCAATGGGATCGCGTTGGCCGCAGGCGCTTCAGGCTTTTTCAGACCAACGGCTTCAAGAGACTTATCCACCATGCCACCGCTGCCAATGGTGCCGCAACCCGCCAGAGAGACGGACAGCAGCACAGCGATTAAGTGCGTGATTCGGTTCACAGAACAATAGCGCGACAACATGAATAAGCCTGATGCTGAAAGTAGGAGAATAGCTGCTGAGCTTGGTTGGCGCAGCTTTGCGTTGCACCCTGACGCCGGGCAGCGCAAACAACGCTGCTATTGAGCGCAGCCAATCATAACGTCGTCGATACACTGCTAAAGAGGGAGCCTGCACCCCGAAGAAGGGGGGATTGCAGGTATAACTTCGCAGCGTCTATAGTCCAACCGTCCACTTAAGGGATGCGGGCGAGGCCATCACCGGTGGCAGTCGCTCGGTCATCACAAATAATGAAAATTCGAGAATTACTCCCCTTGATCCGTCGTTGCGAAGCCTCTAACGGGCTACCCACATTCCTGCCCTCCGGGGGCAAGCTCCTGTCAGCGGCCTTGCTGGCTGCGGCACTGACAGGCTGCGCCACACCAGAGGCGCCATCGGCGGCAGCTTCGGTGCCAGCCACTCCGACGCTACAGTCCTTCTTAGATGCGGGCGCGAAGGCCCGCCAAGAAGGCACCCGCAACAAAGAGCGCGATGCCTACCGTGCAGCGGCAGCGGCCTACCCCACCAGCAAGCAGCCTTGGCTGAAGCTGGCTGAGGGTTATTTTGAAGACGCTGACTACGGCAACACCATCTTGGCGGCTCAAGAAGTGTTGCATCGCGATGCAGTCGACCAAGTCGCCACCAGCATGTTGGCTGTGAGCGGCTTGCGTGTGGCCAATACAGCACTGGCCGCTTTACGCAAGCAAAACAGCTTGGGTGCAGACACCCGCAGCCAAGCCGAGGGCGTGGCCAAGCAACTGCGTGAGGTGCTGGGCGAGCCCGTGCTGGTGCCCAAGAACGACAACGCCAACCCGGCACCGACGCCAGCGCGCCGCCCTGCTGCGCCGGCCCGTCGTCCCGCCAAGGCTGCCGCCCCGACCGCTGAGGCGCCTGCAGCCGCACCGACCACCCCAGCCAAACCCCCTGCCAAGCCTGCCAGTCCGTTTGACAAGCTGAAGTAACCTCATCGCCTGCTCAACCCCTTCATCGAGAACACCATGGCCAAGAAAGACAGCGTTCAAAAGCGGCTTGAGAAAGTGCGCCCTCCTCGCGTTCAACTCACCTATGACGTCGAAATTGGCGACGCGATTGAGCAGCGCGAACTGCCCTTTGTGGTGGGCGTGCTGGGCGACTTCACCGGCCAGCCGGACCCTGACAAGCCCCTGCCCAAGCTGAAAGACCGCAAGTTCGTCAATGTCGACCTCGACAATTTCGACGAAGTCATGGCCGGCATGGCGCCCAAGGCCTCCTTCCGCGTCAAGAACACCCTGAGCGCTGACGGCGGCGAGTTCGCCGTCAACCTGGGCTTCAACAGCATGGAAGATTTCCAGCCTGAAGCCGTGGTGCACCAGGTGGAGCCCCTGCGCAAGCTGCTGGAGGCCCGCACCAAACTGGCCGACCTGCGCAATAAGCTGGCCGGCAACGACAAACTGGAGGACATCCTCGGTGAGGTTCTCAGCAGCACCGAGCAGCTCAAGAAGCTCGAAGCCGAAACCCGCGGCCCCAAGGAGTAATGCGCATGTCCCAAACCGCCGCATCCGCGCAAGCGCAAACCACAACCACCGAAGGCAGCTTGCTGGACAGCATCGTCACGCAAAGCCGGGTCGCCCGCTCGGATACCGAGCACCACCGCGCCAAAGACATCATCTCCGAGTTGGTGCAAGAAGTGTTGCAGGGCACCGTGGTGGTGTCCGACAACCTCAGCGCCACGCTGGACGCCCGCGTGGCCGAGTTGGATCGCCTCATCTCTGCGCAGCTTTCTGAAGTGATGCATGCGCCCCAGTTTCAACAACTGGAATCCACTTGGCGCGGCCTGCACTACTTGTGCAAGCACACGTCAACCGGCGCCATGATGAAGATCCAAGTCTTCAACGCCAACAAAAAAGACCTGATCCGCGACTTCAAGACCTCCATCGACTTCGATCAGAGCGCCTTGTTCAAGAAAGTCTACGAAGAAGAGTTTGGCACCTTTGGTGGCGCGCCCTTCGGCGCCCTGATCGGCGATTTCGAACTGACCCGTCAGCCCGAAGACATGTACTTTGTCGAGCAGATGTCGCACGTGGCAGCCGCCGCACATGCGCCCTTCCTGACCGCCGCCTCACCTGAGCTGTTTGGCCTGGAGAGCTTCTCCGACCTGGGCAAGCCGCGTGATCTGTCCAAGGTTTTCGACACGGTGGAGTACGCCAAGTGGAAGTCTTTCCGCGAGTCTGAAGATGCACGTTATGTGGGCATGGCCCTGCCGCGCTTCCTGGGTCGCCTGCCCTACAACCCCAAAGACGGCATCACCACCGAAGGCTTCAACTTCGTGGAAGACGTGGACGGCACCGATCACTCGCGTTATTTGTGGGTCAACTCGGCGTTCGCACTCGGCGCTCGCCTGACAGCCGCGTTTGAAAGCTACGGCTGGTGCGCTGCCATTCGTGGCGTTGAAGGCGGTGGTTTGGTCGAAGACCTGCCCACCCACACCTTCCGCACCGATGACGGTGAGGTGGCCTTGAAGTGCCCGACGGAGATCGCAATTACCGATCGGCGTGAAAAAGAACTCAGCGACCTGGGTTTCATTCCGCTGGTGCATTGCAAGAACACCGACTACGCGGCATTCTTTGCCACGCAGTCTGCTCAAAAGCCGTTGAAGTACGACTCTGACGCCGCCAACGCCAACTCGGCGCTGTCGGCCCAGTTGCAGTACATCTTCTCGGTCTGCCGCATCGCCCACTACCTGAAGGCCATGATGCGCGACAAGATCGGCAGCTTTGCGGCAGCGTCCAACGTGGAGACTTATCTCAACAGTTGGATTGGGCAGTATGTGCTGGCAGACGACAGCGCTTCGCAAGAAGCCAAGGCTAAGTATCCGCTGCGTGAGGCCTCGGTGGAAGTGAAGGAGGTTCCTGGGAAGCCGGGAGCCTATCGCGCGGTGGCCTTTGTGCGACCGCATTTTCAGCTTGATGAACTCTCGGTGTCTCTGCGCCTAGTCGCTGAGTTGCCAGGGTCGGCAGGCTAATTTGACCGTGCAGTACTAATCTAAAGGGAAAGCTAGGAATGAAAGACATCTACGTCGAGTTTAAGAACTCCGCCATCAAGGGCGACGTTCGCGACAGCGTGCACGGCAGCGCGAATGCGACGGGCCAGAACTCCAAACCCACCATCGAAGTTGATTCGTGGGCGCATGTGATTCGCCAGCCCAAGTCGGCATCATCGTCCACCTCGGGCGGCCACACGGCTGAGCGTACCGAGCACGGCGAGATGGTGTTCGTCAAGGACATCGACTCCTCCAGCCCCAAGCTGTGGCAAGCCGCCTCGCAAGGCCTGATCACCCCTGAAGTCGTGATCACCTTCTACCGCGCCAGCGGCCAGACCGGCTCCTTCAACAACGGCACCGCCAACGCCCGCGTGAAGTACCTGGAAATCAAGCTGAAGAACGTACTGGTCTCGCATGTGGCTCCTTCGGTCACCGAAGAAGGCTTGCCCAAGGAAGCTTTCGGCCTGAAGTACTCGGCTGTGGAGTGGAGCTATATGGCTTCCAAGCTGGACGGCAGCCAAGCCGCCGTCACCGGCACCGGGGCCTGGAACCTGGCCACCAACACCGCCACTTTCGGCTGATCACAAGGTTTGTCTTGAAAAGCGGCGGTGTCACAGCCGCCGCTTTTTTCATGCATGAAACGATTTTCAGCCAGCTTTCTCGACAGGCTGACAGACACCTCCGGCCAGCGCAGCAGCGACCACGGGCTCAGCCTGGAGGCCGTGCGTGAGCATGTCGCGCGCGACCTCGAAGCCTTGCTCAACACCCGCCGGGGGCTGAGCAACGACATCCTGGCCGATTTCCCTCGCAGCCGAGACTCGGTCTTGGGGTTTGGGCTGACCGATTTTTCGTCGATGAGCTTGGTCAAACCCGAAGACCGCGCCGACATCTGCCGCTCCCTGGAACGCACTGTCAACCACCACGAGCCGCGCCTGCGTCAAGTCCGGGTCGAACTGACGCCTGAATCCTTCGGCAGCAAGAAGCTGTGCTTTCGCATCCATGCCGTGTTGGCCGTGGAAGAACTGCGCGAGCCCATCAACTTCAACGCCACCTTGCATCCGGTGACCCAACATGTGGATGTGGCCCGCCTTTAAGCCTTCAAGATTGGTTCACGCCTGAGTCATGGAAAAGCTCCTTCCGCACTACGAGCGTGAACTCGCGTTTTTGCACGCGGCCGCAAAAGACTTCTCGGCGATGTACCCGCGCGTGGCCGGCCAGTTGCACATGGCGGGCGACTCCTCGGACCCGCATGTTGAGCGGCTGATCCAAAGCTTTGCGCTGCTCTCAGCCCGCATTCAAAAGCGGCTGGACGACGACTTTCCGCTCTTCACCGAATCGCTGATCGAAGTCCTCTACCCGCACTATCTGCGGCCCTTCCCGTCTTGCTCCATTGCCCAGTTCGATGTCGGGGCTGGGGCCACGCAGATGACCCAAGGCAGTGTGGTGGAGCGCGGCACCGTGCTCAACACCCGGCCGGTGCGCGGCGTGACTTGCAAGTTCCGCACGGCTTTTGACGTGCACTTGCTGCCCTTGCGCTTGAGCAGCGCCAGCTTCCGCTCGGTGCTCAATGCGCCAGACGGCACGCCATTGCCGCGCCAAGCCACCTCGGTGCTGTCCCTCACCTTGGAGTTAGTCTCCCCACAAGCGCAGTGGGACCAATTGGGCACCGACAACCTGCGCCTGCATCTCTCGGGCGATACCTCGCAAGTCACCGTGCTGCGCGAGGCCTTGTGTGGCCGCGTGGTGGGCAGCCTGCTGCAAACCCAAGCCACCGGCCCTTGGCAAGCGGCCCCCGAAGCTCTGCCACGCGCCGTGGGCTTTGCAGAAGAGGAGTCTCTGATTGACTTCGACGCCCGCTCCCACGCCGCCTACCGTCTGCTGACTGAATACTTCGCCTTCCCCGAAAAGTTCAACTTCATCGACCTGCCCTGGCCCAAGGCTTTGGCGCAGAGCAAAGCGCGCCAAGTCACCCTGCACTTTGCGATGGCCGGCATTCGCGGCGAATCCGACGAAGCCCGGCTCCTAGAGACTATCACCGCCCGCAACCTGCTGACGGGCTGCACGCCGGTGGTCAACCTCTTTGGCCAGCGGGCTGACCCGATCCGCATCACCCACACCAGCGACCGCTACCCGGTGCTGCCCGATGGCCGCCGCGCCCACGGCCACGAGGTCTATTCGATTGACAAGGTGTTTCGTGTACACCAGACGCCGCAAGGTGACGAAGTACAGGAGTTCCGCCCCTTCTTTGCCCTGCAGCACGACGCGCTGCTGAGCAGCGGCGAGTCTGCCGCGCGTTACTGGGTGGCTCACCGAGACGACACCCTGGCCGCACGCAGCCCCGGCTACGAGACCGAGATCTCCATCGTCGACATCAACTTCGACCCGGCTGAAATCCAGACCGACACACTTTCCATCGAGGTCAAGGCCACCAACCGCGACCTGCCCTCGCAGCTCACCGTGGGCCAAGCCGGTGGTGACTTGTTCTTGGAAGGCCTGCGCAATGCGCGCGAAGTGCGTCTGCTGCGCAAGCCCAGCCTGAGCCACCGCCTGGT
>JAXHNT010000098.1:0-20240 GCA_034520165.1 Ideonella sp. | reverse complement strand
CAATGCGGGCGGCAAGACCCTGGTGACCAATGCCGGCTCGAACGGCAAGTTCTTGGGCGTGATGGACTTCGAGGTGAAGGACGGTAAGGTGGTGGACTTCCGCTACAAGCTCTTGCCCGTGTTTGCCAATCAGCTCAAGGCCGACCCAGAAATGGACGCCCTGATCACCAAGGTGCGAAAGCCTTATGAAGCCAAGCTGGCCGAAAAGCTGGCCGTCACCGATGGCTTGCTCTATCGTCGCGGCAACTTCAACGGCAGTTGGGATCAACTCATCTGCGACGCCATGATGGATGTTCAAGGTGCCGACATTGCGTTTTCGCCGGGCTTCCGTTGGGGAACGTCACTCCTGCCGGGCGATGTGATCACCCGCGAGTTGATGATGGACCAGATCGCCATCACCTACCCCTATGCAACGTTGACAGAGATGACAGGCACCCAGATCAAGACCATCTTGGAAGATGTGGGCGACAACCTGTTCAATCCCGACCCGTACTACCAGCAAGGCGGCGACATGGTGCGCGTCGGCGGCCTGGCTTACACCTGCACACCGGGCGAAAAAATGGGCAGCCGCATCTCGGACATGCGCCTCAAAGGCAAGGTCTTGGAAGCCGACAAAAAGTACAAGGTTGCAGGATGGGCCCCGGTGGCCGAGGAAGCCAAGACCATGCCCGGTGTCAAACCGATTTGGGACGTGATGGAGACCTGGTTCAAGTCGCAAGGCGGCCGCGTCAAACCGCGCACCATCAATACACCCAAGTTGGTGGGCGTGCAGGGCAACCCAGGTATTGCCGCTTAAGGGTCTAGTGGGAAGACCGCCACAGAGACACGCAGACCTTTCGGTTCAGAGGGCCAGCGGCATAGCGCCTGACCGCTTCCCCTCAGTGCCTCTTCTCTGTGGTCGGCTATCCGGCCAGTGGCCAGTCCAGCACGGCCCTCTCAAGGGCTGACGTAGCCCGGTTCCATGAAGGTCTTGCTGGTGGGCTTAGCCTCTTCTGTGCGACGATCGACCAGATAGTCCGTGATCGACGCGGCGGCCCAGATCGCAGCCAAGGTGACCCAGGACGTGACCGTAAAGACCGCCGCACCTGAGACACCGGCCCCCACCGCGCAGCCACCCGCCAGCATGCCGCCGAAGCCCATCAACATGGCCCCAGCAATGTAGCGGCGCATAGCCTGCCCACCTTGAAAACCCTCCAGCTTCAGCTCGCGCCACAGAAAAGCGGAGATGAAGGAGCCCAGAAACACCCCCGGCACCAGGCCTAAGTCAAACTTAAGGGGTTGGCCCGGTGGGCTCAAAACCAGCATCAAGACATCGGCCGAGGGGCCGGTGAAGGACAAGGCTTGAATTGGAATGATGGTGTCAAAAGCCAAACGGCTCTCTTGATACGTCAGCAGCCAAGCCAGCGCCACCATCGCACCGACGCCAACGGCCCCAAACCAGCCCCAGAAACGCACGCCCTGCCGCTTGGCCCACCACAATGCGGCGAGCAGCCAGATGCCCCCAAAAATGGCGCCACCGACATGGCCGATGCCCGTCATCGCAATGATGTCGCGTGCCGTACCGCCCTCCACCGTCCACCAGCCTGCCATGGTCTGACGAAGCGGAGACAACATGCCGGTCAGCGCAGCCTGCGCCGTGACCGCAAACACCAAGCCCGACAGCAAGGCGCGTAGGTTGCCCTGCGCAGCCAAAACCAGCAGGCGACTGGAGCATCCGCGCGCCAAGATCATGCCGACACCGAACATGGCCCCGCCGATCACGGCCCCCGAAAGACTGCCCCGCGCAGAGAGCTGACGGGCCTCACGCACATCCAACCATCCCAGCAGGATGAAGACTTGGGTCAGCAGCACCGCCGTCGCAAAGGCAAACAGCCACACCGTAAGCTTGCCCTCGCGCGTACCGCGCGAAAACTCAATGGCAGCGGACCGCAAACAAAAGCGTGAGCGGTGCGCAAAGAAGCCAAACAGCAAGCCAATCAGGCCGCCTGTGAGGGTGATGGTCCACACCTCCCCCCACCGGCTCATCAGTGATTCCAGTCCCATGACAGTGGTCTTTCATTCCATTCGCATTCACGAATGGTCTCACTGAGCCCGCTTGCGGGTCTTGACCTACATCAGGCGCAGCGGCTCCCGCTGCAGCGCCTGATGCCGCGAGCTTACTTCAGCGTGTCAGCCCAGATATTGGCAGCCCAGGCTTCAGCGTAGCGGCCTTCCAAATCAGAGCGCACGTCGGATACACCGCCAGAGCCCCCAATCGTGAAGAAGCTCTTCTTGGGTGCCTGGTACTCGTGGACGCTGGCCACATGAATCACGTGGGTGGCGTCGACATAGCTCATGCAAACGTTCGTCAACATGGGGTGGGGGTTGATCTCCCAGCCGTTCAGCTCTGCCACGATGGCCGCCGCCGTGACCTTGGCATGCGAGTTGGCCATATGGCCGGACTTGGGCATGCCTTGGGCGACCTGGATGGAGTCTCCCAGCACATGGATGTCCTTGGCGGCCGTCGATTCAAAGTTCAGGAAGTTGGTGTGGCACCAACGCCCATTGGCGTTCGCCAAGCCGGTCTTCACGGCAATGGCGCCAGCACGCATCACGGGCAGCACATTCAGGACGTCAGCCTTGACGTCGTCCTGCACCTCAAACTTGACCGTGCGAGTCTTGCCGTCGACCGCCACCGCCTTGTGCTGCGGCCGGTACTCCACCATGTCGCCGTACAGCTCTTTCCAGGCCTTCTTGAACAAGGGGCCTTTGGAAGTCACGTCTTGGTTGCCGTCCAAGATTAACACTTTGGACTTGGGCTTATGCTTCTTGAAGTAGTCGGCCACAACACTGGCCCGCTCGTAAGGGCCAGGGGGGCAACGATAAGGGGCCTCTGGAATGGTGATGGCATAGACACCCCCATCGCGCATGTCTTGCAACTGCTTTTGCAGCGCCAGCGTTTCGGGCCCAGCCTTCCAGGCGTGCAGAATTTGGCCGGCATCGTGGGCGGCCTTCAGGCCTTCAGTTTGATCCCACATGAAGTCAATGCCGGGCGACATCACCAGCTTGTCATAGCGAACTTCGCCACCGCTGGCCAAAACGGCAACCTTCTTGGCGGGGTCAATGCGGGTCACGGTGTCGTGAACGATGCGCACACCATGCTTGCTGCTCAGGCCCGAGTAGGGCGTGGTGATGTCCTTCATGGTCTTCATGCTGGCAATCACCAAATTGGAGATCGGGCAGGATACAAAGGCCTTGTTGGGCTCCACCATCATCACGTCGATGCTGTAGTCCGACAGCAAACGAATGTACTTGGACACCGTAGCACCACCGTAGCCACCGCCCACCACCAGAACTTTGGCGCGGCTGTTGTCGCTGCCCCCCATAGAGGCACAGCCCCCCAGCCCCAGAGCACCACTGGCAGCCAGACCGGCCAAGATTGTTCTGCGTTGCATCATGATGAGTCCTTACTTCTTGCTGCCAAAGTACTTGGCCAGTGATTCCAGCTGCTCTTGCGAATAGCCCTTGGTGATCTGGTGCATGATGGTGGCTTGGCGTTGACCATTTCGAAACGCCATCAACTGGCTCAGCATGTAGTCTTCAGGCATACCGGCCAATCGGACCATGGCCTGCCCGTCCATCGCCGCGCCTTCGGTGCCGTGACACTGCGCACAGGTGGCCGCAAGCGCTCGGATGCGCAAGGTGTTGGCATCCGCGGCAGCGGCATTGCCAGCCAGCATTGACATGGCCAAGGCCAAAGTGGGAGCGCCAAACCGGCGGATCGGGCTTGCGTGGATAGGTGTTCTCATCATCCAGGTCTTTCGCGAGGTGGCTAAATGGTTGCCGACTTGTATCGGCTGCCTGAAGTGTGGCCAAATATCACTGGATGCTGATGCAGTGTTATCCCTAGTACCCATACAGTCATCGCACTCTTTTCATAACGCCTCGAACAATGCCCACCCAGCGCATGCCCGCCGCTTTTATCAACCGCAGGTTTTGGGCCAAAGCATGTGCCGCCTGGATCGGCGGGAGTGTCACCCTAGAGCAGGTCATGGCCAGCCCGGCGACACCCGCCCACATGCAATGGCCAGACCGACTGGATTTGCTGGACGAAGCCTCGCTCCGTGGCGAGAGCTTCAGGACCATGACCACCGTGCTGGTGTTTTTCAGCATCGACTGCCCGTATTGCCGCCGCCACAATCGGCGCCTCAGCACGCTCTCGCTCCAACACAGCGGCAAGTTGCGCGTCATTGGGGCCGCACTGGACAGTGACCGCGACAGTTTGCGCCGCTACCGTGAGACCCAAGGGCTGAGGTTTTCTATCGCTCCCGACGCCCGCTCCTTGCGTGAACGTGTCACCCCGCGCAGCGTCATTCCCTTCACCACTGTGATCGCTCCGGATGGCACGTTCAAAGAGCGCATACCAGGTGAGATGTCCGAAGAAGATATTCTTGGCTTGGCCCGCTGGGCCTCTAAAGGAGAGAAGCGATGAAGTCTTGGCTTGCCATTGCCCTTGGGTCATGGGCTCTCGCCCTAGGAGCGCAGGCCCAAACGGTGCCGCTGTTTGAGGGGGCCGACCTGAAGCTCGGGGAGTCCCTGATTCGAACGCACAACTGTTCAGCCTGTCATGGGCGACTCATGAATGGCCCTGGAGATGACACCTACAACCCCAAGGGTCGGATCAACACCCCCAGTGCCTTGCGCGGCATGGTGGACATGTGTGCCACCCAACTGAACTTGCAACTCTTTCCCGAAGAAGTCACCGCCGTTGCAGCGGTGCTGAATCGCGATCACTACCGATTCGGCACCAAACCCTGAACCGAGCAGACATGCTTCTTTACCTGAGGGCCCCATACTTCAGACTCTAGCGGTCAACGGCCACGCCCAACGTACCGTTCGTCTTGCATCGTCAAAGTCTGACTTAAGGACAATCTCATGAAGAAACTCGCTCTTAGCTTGATGGTGCTGGCCTCTCTGGGCGCTTGCTCCACCACCAGTCCCGATGTGATCAAGCGGGAAGATGCTCAGCGCATGTCCACCATTCAGGATGGGGTCTTGCTGTCCATCCGTACCGTGAAGGTCGATGGCACCCAAAGTGGCATTGGCGGCATTGCGGGTGGGGTGATCGGCGGGGTGGCGGGCTCTTCGGTGGGGGGCAAGCGCGAGTCGGTCGTTGTGGGCGTGCTGGGGGCCGTGGCCGGCGCTGTGGTTGGCAATGCCATTGAGCGCGCCAGCACCCAGGAAGAGGCCGTGGAGTTGCTGGTTCAACTCAAGAACGGTGATCGTCGCGCCATCGTGCAGGCCAAGGGCACAGAAAGCCTGCAAGCCGGAGAACAGGTCATCATTGTGACCACGGGCAACAAGATCCGCGTCACCCGCGCGCCAGCGGGCACCCCACCCCTGGCCGGGGCCTCTGCCCCGGTTTACAGCCCACGCTGAGGGCAGAAACAACAAAGGACACCCAGTCGCCTGGGTGCCCTTTGGGTTTAACGCTCAGGCGTACGTTTACTTGGCGCCGCCGGCAACCCATGCCGCCAAAGTCTTGGCATCGGCATCAGACAGATTGGGCTGAGCGGGCATGGTCACAGGGCCCCACTTGCCGCTGCCACCCTTCTTGATGGACTCCGTCAACTTGGCCACGGCGTCTTTGTCGCCTGCGTACTTCTTGGCAATGTCTTGGTAGCTTGGGCCTACCAGCTTCTTGTCCACGGCATGGCAGGCCATGCAGGCGTTTTTCTTCGCCAAGTCCAGATTCGCCCAGGCCGCTGGTGCTGCCAACAGCCCCACAGCCAAGGCTGCAACGACCTGCTTCGTCTTCATCATATTCACGTCTCCAAAGTGTTGAACAACATCCCTGAGGAATTTTTCAGGGCATTACCGGGGAAAGTACATCTTCGATTTGTCCAGCTTGTAGCTCCAAGCCAGGCCTGCATTCTTCCAGCCATTGAGGCTACGCCGTCCATCTTTAGACATATCACCTTCAAACCCGTCTACCACTGAGTACACCTTCGTGAAGCCCTCCACAGCCAAACGATCTGCGCCCTTGCTGGAGCGGTCTCCCGAGCGACAAATCAGAATAACCGTGCTGTCTTTGGTCAGACCTTTGGTTTGAAGGCGCCGGAGCATCTCCGGGACAAAGTCCTGCAGCGGCTCTAACTTGTATATGCTACGTTTGTCGTCCCAATCCGTCATCAATTCTTGATGCTCGACGAAGGGCACTAAGGCATCTACCCCCTCAGCCATACCGACATACATGGCCTCCGCACGGGTCCGCAAATCCACAAACAAGACCTTGGTATGCCCGCCCGCCGCCGCCATAGCAGAGGGCACTTCTTTGGCTTCAAGATACTGACCCGCTTTGGTCCGCTTGGCCTCCGGCAGGGAAGCGGCGTCCACCGCCCAGGCATTGCCCAAGGCAGCACAGGCCGTCAACACCCCCCAAGCCATTGCGCGAAGCTGCTTCATCTGGATGACTCCTTATATTCATTTGCAATGATATATAGAAATTACCCTTCTGTCTCTCTCGATTTCAGGGCGTCTTGGCAATAGCGCGGGACAACACACGAGCACCCTGGCAGTAGCCGGGCACGCGCTCTGCCCAATGAATGACCTTGGGCGAATTGCTCAACGCTGCGGGTAAATCTGGAAAGTAGAGGCTCGGTCGCCACCACACCTGAGTCCCCGCCGCCAAGGCCGACGTCACGCCCGGCGTGGAGTCTTCGACCGCAAGTGCCTGACAAGGCTTCAGCCCCAGTTTTTGCAACGCCAGCAGGTAGGCCTCGGGATCTGGCTTTTTGCGCTGCACATCCTCACCGCACACCACCACCTCAAACCAAGCCTCCCACTGCGCCCCGAGCATGCGACACAGCAAGGCCTGGACATTGCTGCGACTCGTGGTCGTGACAATGCCCTGCCGAACGCCAGCGGCACGGGCCTCCCGCATCAAGCCCAGCACACCGGGCCGGGCCTGGACATGCCCATCGTCCAGCAAAGCGGCGTAGAGCTTGTTTTTGAGACGATGCACCCGCAGCGCCAGGTCCTCTCGCACGGAGGGGTCGCGAGGCGCATCCTGGCGGCTATCCATGTCGGCAAGAATGCGCTCCCGCCCTCCGGTGACCTGCAGCAACTCCCCATAGCGCCGCTCGTCCCAACCCCAATCCAGCCCTGCTTGCGCAAAGGCCAAATTGAAAGCGACCCGATGCCCATCGCGTTCTGTCTCAGCGATGGTGCCGTCGACATCCCACAACAAGCACTGCCAATCAGACATAGCGCTTGATCATGGCATCCAGCGACAGTGGCTTGATCTTGCTGGCTTGTCCGGCGCAGCCAAAAGCCTCAAAGCGTTGCTCGCAAATGCCTTGGGCAGCCTTGGTCGCGGCAGCAAAAGCTTTGCGGGGGTCAAACTCAGCCGCTTGCTGGGCGAACAACTGGCGCATGGCGCCCGTCATGGCCAGGCGGATGTCGGTGTCGATGTTCACCTTGCGCACGCCGCTGGCGATGCCGCGCACAATCTCCTCGACCGGCACACCATAAGTCTCTTTGATGTCGCCGCCGTACTGGCGTATGAGGGCCAGCCATTCTTGCGGCACGCTGGAGCTGCCATGCATCACCAAATGGGTGTTGGGAATGGCCGCATGGATCTGGGCGATGCGGTCGATGGCCAGCACCTCGCCGGTGGGCGGACGGGTGAACTTATAGGCGCCATGGCTGGTACCGATGGCAATGGCCAAGGCATCCACGCCGGTGCGCGCGACAAAGTCTTTGGCCTCGGTCGGGTCGGTCAGCATTTGGTCGTGGCTGAGTTTTCCTGCCGCGCCGACGCCATCTTCCTCGCCGGCCTCGCCGGTTTCTAAGGAGCCCAGGCAGCCCAACTCACCCTCCACCGATACCCCCACCGCATGCGCCATGCGGCAGACATCCGCCGTGACGGCCACGTTGTAGTCGTAGCTGGCGGGCGTCTTGGCGTCTTCCATCAAAGAGCCGTCCATCATCACGCTAGAGAAGCCCGAACGAATGGCCTGGATGCACACCGCCGCCGATGCGCCGTGGTCTTGATGCAAACAGACGGGAATGTCAGGGTGGGTCTCTATGGCGGCCAGCACCATGTGGCGCAGGTAGGCCTCGCCAGCGTACTTGCGCGCGCCTGCACTGGCTTGAAGGATCACGGGGCTGTCTGTGGCCTGAGCGGCCTGCAGGATGGCTTGGATCTGCTCCAGGTTGTTCACATTGAAGGCGGGCACGCCATAGCCACGCTCAGCGGCGTGGTCCAGCAGTTGTCGCAGGGCAATCAAGGCCATATCAGGCTCCTTACAGTGACGATGAGTGAAGGTCGTGGGCGCGGTTGGCCGCCACCACGTGTTCGGCGATCTCTGCCAAGCTGTTGAAGATGCGCTCCGGCTGGGTGGCTTCGATGGGCTCACCCGCGTTGTAGCCCCAGGGCACCGCCCAAGCCGCGACACCTGCAGCCTTCGCGGTCTGTACGTCAGTGCGCGAATCGCCCACATGGGCAGATCGTTGCACCTGCCCCCCCAACACATTGAGAATGTGGAACACGGTCAGTGGGTCCGGCTTGCGCTGCGCAAGAGAATCACCCCCAATCACAAGCTCAAACATTGGGGAGAGGCCTGCCGCGTGCAACACCTTGACCGCGAAGCGGTGCTCCTTGTTGGTCAGGCAAGCCAAGCGAACCCCCGCTGCACGCAGGCGTTGCAGGCTCTCTATGCACCCTGGGTAGGGCCGAGGGTCCATGCCAGCCGTGCAGCTGTAGTGATGCTCCAGGCGATTCAGCATATCGGCCTCATTGAGCTTGAGGCGATGGTCTGGAAACTGCCCCAACACATGGGCCAGCAGCCCCTGCATCATTTGGCGTGTACCAGCCCCAATGAACTGGGCCACAGCCTCCACAGGCTGGCGGGGCAAGCCGCACTCGACCAAGGTGCGGTTGGCGGCCTCAGCGATCTCCGAGGCGGTATCGACGAGCGTGCCGTCGAGGTCAAAGGTGATGACGCTATAGCGCATGGTGAAGTGTCCTCAAGCCTTCAGTTGGAAGATCGCAGCAAATGCCCTTCGGCACGTTCCACCTCATCGGCAACCACTTGGCACAGGTGCTCCGGGGTGAAGCCATAGGCCTGCATCAGGGCCGGCCCTGGGGCGGACTCGCCAAATTGATCCATGCCCACCACCGCGCTGCAGCCATAGGCGGCCCAAAGGCGGGTAACGCCGGCTTCGACGGCCACGCGGGGCCGCTCACTCATCAGCACGTTGCGCTGGTAGTCGGCAGGCTGGCGGTCAAACACGGAGGTGGAGGGCATTGAAACCACGCGCACCGGCAGGCCGCGCGCATCCAACTCAGCTTGTGCGACCATGGCCAGCGCCAGCTCCGAGCCCGTCGCAATGATCACTGCACGGGCATTGGGCCGATCACTCAGCACATAGCCGCCTCGGCGAATCGCCAAGACTTGCTCGGGGTCGCGCGGCTGGGCCGCCAGGTTCTGGCGTGACAGGATCAGCGCCGAGGGTCGGTCTGTTTGAGTAAGCGCCATGCCCCAGGCTGCGAAGGTCTCGGTCTCGTCGCCCGGGCGCCAAACATCCACGTTGGGGATCAAACGCAAAGAGGCCGCATGCTCTACCGGCTGGTGGGTCGGGCCGTCTTCGCCCAGGCCAATGCTGTCGTGCGTGAACACATGCACCACGCGCTGGCGCATCAGCGCCGCCATGCGGATGGCGTTGCGGCTGTAGTCACTGAAGGTCAGGAAGGTGCCCCCAGAAGGAATCAAGCCGCCATGCAAGGCCACACCATTCATGATGGCGGCCATGCCAAACTCACGCACGCCGTAGTTGATGTAGCGGCCCCCCGGCTCGCCGCCACGCAACGCTTGCGCACCCGGCCAGTCGGTGAGGTTGGAGCCGGTCAGGTCAGCCGATCCGCCCAAGAATTCAGGCAACCGCTTGGCCAACACCGCGATCGCGTTGTGCGAGGCCTTGCGCGAAGCCACTGTCTGGGCACGCTGCTGCACCGTCGCCAGTTGGGCAATCCATTCGGCCTCAAAGCCCTTGGGCAATTGGCCCGCCATGCGGCGCGCCAGCTCTGCCGCCTCTTGGGGAAATGCTTGCCCATAGGCTGCCCAGCGCTGACGCCATTCACCTTGGGCGCGGCCACCAGCTTCCCTCGCATCCCAGCGGGCAGCCACATCAACAGGCACGGTAAATGGCGCGGCGGTCCAGTCCAGCGCAGCCTTGGTGGCCTCAATCTCTGCGACGCCCAAGGGCTCTCCATGAGCCTTGGCCGTGCCCTCGCGCGCTGGGCTGCCTTTGCCGATGGTGGTGCGGCAAATGACCAGCGTCGGCTGATCCTGCTGGGCGCGAGCCTGCTGCAAAGCAGCGTCCAGCGCGTCCACGTCATGCCCATCGACCGGGCCGATCACGCGCCAACCAGAAGCTTCGAAACGAGCTGCGGTGTTGTCGACAAACCAGGGCGTGACCGCGCCATCAATGCTGATGCCGTTGTCGTCATACAGCGCACAAAGTTTGCCCAACTTCCAAGCACCCGCCAGCGAAATGGCCTCTTGGCTGATGCCTTCCATCAAGCAGCCGTCACCCAAGAAAACCCAGGTGCGGTGGTTCACCACGGTGTGGCCGGGGCGGTTGAACTCGTCGGCCAAGAGCTTCTCAGCCAGCGCCATGCCCACGGCATTGGTCAAGCCTTGTCCCAGCGGGCCAGTGGTGGTTTCAACCCCTGGGGTGTGGCCGACTTCTGGGTGGCCTGGTGTGCGGCTGCCGCGCTGGCGAAAGTTCTTCAGCTCCGCCATGGGCAGGTCGTAGCCCGTCAAGTGCAGCAGCGCATACAGCAGCATGGAGGCATGGCCGTTGCTCAGCACAAAGCGGTCGCGGCCCCACCACTGCGGGTCGGTGGGGTTGTGCTTGAGGTGACGTGTCCACAGCGCCTCGGCCATCTCGGCCATGCCCATGGGCGCACCAGGGTGTCCGGAGTTGGCTTGCTGCACAGCGTCCAAGGCCAAGGCGCGCAGCGCATTAGCCAGGGGATGACGTTGACCGTTATCCGGGCGAACGACCCGGTCTGAAGATGTTGATGCCATCGCAAAGCCTCGGCTTAAAGAGCACCCAGAGCGCGCTTCTTGCGCTCCATCATTCGCCAAACAAAGGGCGTGAAGATGAGTTGCATGGCCAGCTCCATCTTGCCGCCGGGCACCACCACCGTGTTGGCCCGGGACATGAAGCTGTCGTTGATCATGTTCAGCAGGTAAGGAAAGTCGATGCCCTTGGGGTTGGCAAAGCGGATCACGCACAGGCTCTCGTCGGCACTCGGGATGTCGCGCGCGATGAAGGGGTTGGAGGTGTCCACCACCGGCACGCGCTGGAAGTTGACATGGGTGTGGGCGAACTGCGGGCAGATGTAGTTCACGTAATCGGGCATGCGGCGCAGGATGGTGTCCGTCACGGCCTCAGCGCTGTAGCCCCGTACGTTCTTGTCACGGTAGAGCTTCTGGATCCACTCCAGGTTGATGACCGGCACCACACCAATCAGCAGGTCGGGGTGACGCGCAATATTCACCTCGGGCGTGACGACGCCGCCATGCAGGCCCTCGTAGAACAACAGGTCGGTCTTCTCGGGCAGCGCCTCCCAGGGCGTGAAGGTGCCGGGGTCTTGCTTATAGGGCGCAGCTTCCACCGGGTCATGCAGGTACTTGCGGCGCTGGCCGTTGCCACACTCGCCGTAGCTGCGAAACAGTTGCTCCAACTCAGGGAAGAGGTTGTTCTCTGGCCCGAAGTGGCTGAAGTTCTTGTCACCCGCTTTCTCGGCCTCGGCCTGGCGCTTGCGCATCTCCAGGCGGTCAAAGCGGTGAAAGCTGTCGCCCTCGATGATGGCGGCGCTGACCTTTTCACGGCGGAAGATGTTCTCGAAGGTGCGGGTCACCGACGATGTGCCTGCACCGGACGAACCGGTGATGGCGATGATGGGGTGCTTCTCAGACATGGGCGGTCTCCAAAAATTAGCAATGCGGCGGCGTCACCCTGCGGCAAGCAGGGCGCAGAAATCGGTCAGTCTCGGAACAGGCTACGCTCGGTGAACAGGGGGGCCACCTCGTCGCGGGGCGCGGGTTGCTGGTGGTAGCGCTCGATGCGCTCCACCTCGTTCTTGGAGCCGAACACCAGACCGATGCGTTGGTGCAGCTCGGTCGGGGTCACACCCAGGACCGGTTGGCGGCCAGTGGAGGCACGTCCCCCCGCCTGCTCCATCAGAAAGCCCACCGGATTGGCCTCGTACAGCAGCCTCAAGCGGCCGGGCTTGCTGGGGTCTTTGGTATCCCGGGGATACATGAACACACCTCCGCGCATCAAGATGCGGTGAGCCTCGGCAACCATGGAGGCGATCCAACGCATATTGAAGTCCTTGCCACGTGGCCCGGTCGCACCGGCCAGGCACTCATCCACATAGCGCTTGATGGGGGCCTCCCAAAATCGGCTGTTGCTGGCGTTGATGGCGAACTCTTGGCAGTCTACGGGCACCTGCACCTGAGGGTGGGTCAGCATGAACTCACCCAGGTTTGGGTCCAGGGTGAAGCCCGCCACCCCGTTGCCCACGCTGAGCATCAGCATGGTGGTGGGGCCGTACAAAGCGTAGCCTGCGGCGACCTGTGTGCTGCCCGGCTGGAAGAAATCTGCCTCGGTGACATCGCGCCCGCTTTGGACTACCGCCTGGGGGGCGCGCAAGATCGAGAAGATGCTGCCGACCGAGACATTGACATCTATGTTGGAGGAGCCATCCAACGGGTCAAACACCAGCAGGTACTTGCCACGCGGGTAGCTGGCCGGAATTTGATAAGGCTCAGCCATCTCCTCAGAGGCCAGGCCTGCCAAGTGACCCGACCACTCATTGCGCCGAATGAAAACCTCATTGGAGAGCACATCCAACTTCTTCTGGACTTCGCCCTGCACATTGATAGCACCGCCCGTCACGGCAGCGTCTCCGGCGGCCCCCCCAAGCTCACCCAGCGCCACGGCTCGGGCGATCGCCTTGCAGGCCAATGAGACATCGAGCAACAGGGCATTGAGCTCACCACTGGCGTCCGGAAAGCGCCTGCGCTGCTCGATCAAATACTGGGTCAACGTGGACCGGTTGGACAAAGGCATGAAAGACTCCTCAAAGCATGGAATTCGGATCGGCACCCCTGCGGGCTGTTCAGCGCGACAACTCAGCGCGCATGGCGGCGATCACTGCGGCATAGTCGGGGCGGCCAAAAATGGCGCTGCCAGCCACAAAAGTGTCTGCACCCGCGTCGGCCACGCGGCGAATGTTGTCGATCTTGATGCCGCCATCCACCTCTAGGCGAATGTCGCGGCCGCTGGCCTCAATGCGCCGCCGCGCAGCCTCTGTTTTGCGCAAAGCGCTGTCGATGAAGCCCTGACCCCCAAAGCCAGGGTTCACGCTCATGATCAGCACCAGGTCCACCTTGTCGATCACCCAGTCCAGCACGTCCAAGGGGGTGGCGGGGTTGAACACCAAGCCCGCCTTGCAGCCCGCGCCTTGATCAACTGCAGCGTGCGGTCCACATGCGTCGAGGCATCAGGGTGAAAGCTGATCAGATCAGCCCCCGCCTTGGCAAAGGCCAAAGCCAGCTCATCCACCGGTTGCACCATCAGGTGCACATCCAGCGGCAGAGTCGAGCCATCGGGCCGCACGCAGTGCGGCTTGATCGCCTGGGCCACCGCGGGGCCTATCGTTAGGTTGGGTACATAGTGGTTGTCCATCACATCAAAGTGAATCCAGTCGGCTCCGGCAGCAGCCACCGCCCGAACCTCCACCCCAAGGCGGGCAAAGTCGGCGGACAGAATGCTGGGGGCGATACGGAACGTCATGGTTTAGCGCAGTCAGAACAGGCGAAAGGGCCGGTGACCCAATGTAGAGACCCAATCATTTAAGGTAAATTCATTCATCCTTGGCTTTGAGTTCAGAAAAACTTAATGAAAACCGTCACCTTCCGGCAGTTAAGGGTTTTCACGGAGGTTGCACGCCACCTGAGCTTTGTGCGGGCGGCCGAGAGCCTGCACCTCACCCCGCCGGCCGTGACCATGCAGATCAAGGAGTTGGAGGGCGCCATCGAGCTGCCGTTGTTTGATCGGCAAGGCCGCAAAGTGGCGCTGACGACAGCGGGTGAGTACTTCTTGGTCTATGCCAAGCGACTGCTGTCCACGCTCAAAGATGCGGAGGGCGCCATGGCGCGCTTTCGCAAATTGGAGACAGGCTTGTTGACGGTGGGGCTGGTCAGCACGGCCAAGTACTTTGTGCCGCGCCTCCTGGTCCAGTTTCGCCAAGAGCACCAGGGTGTCGAAGTGAAGCTGACCGTTTGCGCCAACCGCGAGCAGCTGGTCACGCACTTGGCAAACGGCGAGGTGGACTTGGCGATCATGGGCCGCCCTCCTCGCGATCTGGCCGCCCGCTGCGAACCCTTTGCCGCCAACCCGCACGTGTTTGTGGCACAACCAGGGCACCCCCTCTTTCGCAGCGGGCACCCACCTGTATCCGCCTTGGCGGCCTTTCCGATGATCGTGCGTGAGCCCGCCTCAGGCACCCGCGCCCTGATGGATCGGTTCTTTCGAGACCACCGGGTTGAGCCCCGCATTGCGATGGAAATGCCCAGCAACGAAACCATCAAGCAAGCCGTGATGGCCGGCATGGGCATGAGCTTTCTGAGCCTGCACACCCTGGGCCTAGAGTTGAGAACCCGCGAGCTGGAAATCGTGCATGTGGAGGACACGCCCGTAATGCGACTCTGGAACGTGGTGCATCTGCAAAGCCGGGTGCTCTCCCCCGCCGCCGAGGCCTTTCGCTACTTCATTCTTGAAGAGGGCGAAAAATACCTGGCGGCCCATGATGCGCCGTGGTTACAGCCCATGGTCGCAGCATAAGCACGGTGGTGGTTTAGGCCTCGCTCAGCGGGTGCGGTGGCCGCCCATCGCCATGGTGGCGCAGCACTTCGGCGATCACCACCTGATAGCCCTTGAGCCAGCGCGCCTGCAAGGCCTTGGCCTCGCGGTGCTCAGGCAAGGCCATCAGTGCCTGCACTGAATCCCAATCCCGCCAGTAGTAGACATTGCAGACTTGGCCGGTCGCGGCCGATTCCCAACTTTCTTCACAGATGTAGCCTGGCAGCGCGCGGGCAGCTAGGGCGATGCGCTCATCCAGCGCATGGAAGGCCTCGTCGTAGTCGCCGGGCAGGAAGGTGAAGGTGGTGGTGAACATCGCATTTCTCAGACAGACAGCGCCTGCTTGGCCAGGCTGATCGCCAACACGCTCATGGTCAGGCCGACCACGCCGTCCAGCACGCGCCAGGCCAGGGGCTTGGCAAACAGCGGGGCTAAAGCCCGCGCACCATAGCCCAAGAGCACAAACCACAGCACGCTGGCCCCTCCGGCGCCCAGCAAGAACGCGGCCTGCGTGCCCGCAGGCTGACGCGCACCGACAGCCCCAACCAGCACCACAGTGTCCAGGTAGACATGGGGGTTCAGCAGGCTCAGCGTCAGTGTGTGCGCCAGCACGGCGGTCACCGGCCGTGTAGCGCCGCAGGCATCCGCCCGCAGCGCCTCGGCCTGACCCATGCGTCGAAACGCTGACACGGCATACCAGGCCAACAGCAGCGCACCACCCAAGGCCAGCGCTTGCAAGGCGGCCGGGTGCCGGCCCAGACTGACCGCCAGGCCACTGACACCCAGCGTCATCAGCACCACATCGAGCGTGGCACAGGTGGCCACCACGGCGCCGACATGCTCGCGCTTGATGCCTTGCTGCAGCACCAGGGTGTTCTGGGCACCAATCGCGACAATGAGCGAGGCACTGAGGGTGAAGCCCGTGAGCAGCACCGGCCAAGTTTGAGCAGTGATCAACATGCGCTCAGTGTCGCTGAGTGCGGCGGCTTCTTGAACGAAATCTGCTAAGGTGAATGAAGCCATGCTTCATCGACATCACCATGATTGACACCCACCTGCTTCTCACCGTGGCGGAGGTGGTGCGCGAGGGCAGCTTCGAGCGTGCCGCACAGCGTCTGCACCTCACCCCGTCCGCCGTGTCCCAGCGAGTTCGCCTGCTGGAGGACCGTCTGGGCACAGCGCTGGTGCTGCGCGGCCTGCCCTGCACAGCCACCGAGGCCGGCGCCAAGCTTTGCCGTCATGCCGACATGGTCGGCCTGCTCGAAGACGAGCTGCGCCGCCAACTGCCCAGCACGGCGCCCAGCGCCAGCACGGCCCAGACCAGCTTGCGCCTGGCCGTCAATGCCGACAGTCTGGCCACCTGGTTCTTGCCCGCACTGGCCGAGCTGGCCCAGGCGGGCAGCGCGTGGCTGGACGTGACCGTGGCCGATCAAGACCAAACTGCCGAGGGCCTGCGGCGCGGCCAAGTGTTGGCTGCCGTCACCTCGCAAGCCCAGGCCGTGCCGGGTTGCCGCAGTCGCCGCTTGGGTGCGCTGCGCTATGTGGCCACGGCCAGCCCGCGCTTCATGGCACGCTGGTTTGGGCAAGGCGTCAACGCCGAGTCACTGAGCGTGGCGCCTTCGCTGGTCTTTAACCAAGACGACCGCCTGCAAGAGCGCTGGGTCAAGCGCCTGCTGCGCCGCAGCCTGCCTTTGCCCGCCCACCGCCTGCCGTCCTCAGATGCCTTTGTGCGCGCGGCCTTGGCCGACATGGGCTGGGGCATGAATCCGCTGCCCTTGGTGGCGCCCTTGTTGGCCAGCGGCGCGCTGATGGAATTGCTGCCCGACAAACCCTTGGATGTACCGCTGTATTGGCAGGTCGTGACGCTGGAGGTGCCGGTGCTGGATGATCTCAGCGCTTGTGTGCAGCGGCATGCGGCCCAACAACTGTCATGATGAACCCATGAGCACCACCTCACCCACCGCCCCCGTCACCCTCATCACCGGCGCCAGCAGCGGCATTGGCCGTGTGACCGCCCTGGAATTGGCTCGTGCTGGCCACCGCCTGGTGCTGGCGGGCCGGGGCGCCCGCAAGCACCAACCCGTGCTGGATGACATCGCCGCCCTGCCTGGCAGCCCAGAGGCCCGCTGGCTGTCTCTGGACTTGGGCGATCTGGCTTCGGTGGCCGCCTGCGCTCAAGCCTTTCTGGCCTTGGGGTGGCCACTCCATACCTTGATCTTGAATGCGGGGCTGGCCGGCTTGCGTGGCCGCACAGCCTCGGGTTTCGAGATGGCGTTTGGCGTCAACCACCTGGGCCACTTTGCCTTGACCCAAGCGCTGCTGCCCTGCTTGCAGGCCGCCGCACCGGCGCGGGTGATCACCGTGGCCAGCAAGATGCACTTTCGGGCCAAAGGTCTAGATTGGGGCGCACTGCAGCGGCCCACCGCCAGCCTGACGGGGGTGCCCGAATACAACGCTTCCAAGTTGGCCAATGTGCTGTTCGCCACCGAATTGGCGCGGCGCTTGGCGGGCACCGGCGTAGACAGCTATGTGGTGCACCCCGGCGTGGTGGCCACCGAGGTTTGGCGCCATGTGCCTGCGTTGGTGCGGCCATTGCTCAAGCGCATGTTCGGCATGATCACGCCCGAAGAAGGCGCCCGCAGCACGCTCTTGTGCGCCACCGCTCCCACCAGCCATCTAGAACCTGGTGGCTACTATGACCGCACCAGGCTGAGGCCCATCAGCCCAGTGGCCCAAGACCCGGCTTTGGCCCACGATTTGTGGCAACGCAGCTTGCAATGGCTGCCTGCGGCCACCAGCCCGCCGCACTGAGCCACACCGCAGGAATCACCCCAGTCGGACGCGAAAGCACTGATTTGCCCCCTCCTGCGGGCCGTTCTCCGGGGTTTGAGTCGCGCTCTTTTGACTAAGCTGCTCCTATCGCGTCGGCCTACGCCTACGCCCTATGCCTTTGCAGCTCCCCCCAACGAGACCGGCTCATGTTCAAAAACATCAAGCTCTACCACTTTGTGTTCGTAGCCCTCACCGCCTTTTGGATCGCCTTTTTGGCGCTGGTAGGCACTGCATGGTGGGGCATGAGCAAGTCTGCAGATGTATTGGCAGAGGTTCAGCAATACCGCGCCGTGAAGATCGAAACCCTGACCAAGATCCAGCTCTTGGTGGAGCAAGACCGGCTAGAGATCTTGAGAACAGCACAGCATGATCCTTCCAGCGAACTGAGCAAAACGCACGATCACCCCATCGACAACCACTTCAAATCCATGGCGGAGCGGCAAGCCCAGAGTGATAGCCTATGGCAGTCGCTGAAGAGTGACCAAGCCTCGAGCGCGGAGAAGGCCCTGGTGGAACAAGCCCTGACGACCCGTGCGGCCTTGGCTCCGAGCATCCAGGCGGTGACCTCCGCCTTTGCCAAAGGTAACTTCAGCCCTGAGGTGATGTCGGCCTTCCTGGTCTCCACACGGCAGCAAGGCAAGGCGATGATCGATGCCTTAGAGAAGCTTCGGGCACACCATAACCAGCAAAGTGGGCTGGCGATTGACGAAGCACTCACCTTACAAAAACGCATCGGTTGGGGCTTCATCTTTTTGGCCGTCTTCTTTGGCGCCCCAGGGGCCGTGATCTGCACCCTGATTTTGCGCCGCATCACCCAGGGGTTCGCCCAAGCAAACGCCGCAACCTCCACCATTGCTGGCGGCGACTTGACGGCCAACATCCAGGTCGATGGCAGAGATGAGATTGGCGAGTTGCTGCAGCGCTTGCACACCATGCGCGCCAGCTTTTTGCAGGCGCTCCAGCAAGTACGTTCAGCGGCAGACAGCATCTCTCACGCCTCGGTCGAAGTGGCCGCAGGCAACAGTGATTTAAGCCAACGGACCGAACAAACCTCGCAGAACCTGCAGCAAACGGCCGCCTCTTCCGAGCAGTTGGCGCAGACGGTGCGACAGAACGCGCACCATGCGCAGGAGGCCACCAGCCGCGCCATGAGTGCCTCCGATGTGGCCACACGTGGCGGAGACTCTGTCTCCCAGATGGTGGGCACCATGCGCGAGATCCAAGACAGCTCACGCAAGATCGCCGACATCATCGGCGTGATTGACGGCATCGCGTTCCAGACCAACATCTTGGCACTCAACGCAGCCGTCGAAGCAGCACGCGCCGGAGAACAAGGTCGAGGCTTTGCAGTTGTGGCCTCTGAGGTGCGCAGCCTGGCTCAGCGCTCAGCGGGCGCTGCGCGCGAGATCAAGACCTTGATTCAATCCAGCGTGGAGCGCGTTGAGAGCGGCACGCGACAAGCCGACCAAGCCGGGGCGACCATGAATGAAGTGGTCCAAGCCATTCGCAAGGTCAGCCATATTGTGGAAGACATCAACAAGGCCAGCCAAGACCAAGCGCGTGGCGTGGCACAGGTGGGTGAGGCCGTGTCTGCCATGGACCAAGCCACACAGCAAAATGCCGCGCTGGTGCAGCACAGCGCCACCGCCAGCGAGGAGATGCGACAGCAAGCGCAGGTGCTCAGTGCGGCCGTGGGGCAGTTCAAACTGCCGACCTAAAGGCTCTTGGGCAGACGGTCCGCATGGGGGTGTGACATTCGCCCGCGCCAAGCCGCAGCGCCCCATGCAGAATGCTGGCACATGACCCGCTCTAGACTCCTTGCATCGCTCTTGGCTGCCGCCCTGATGAGCTATCTCGTCGCCCACGGCGCTATCAGCCTAGGCTACAAATCTTTGACGCTGCCCGCCATGGTGGTGTCGGGTTGGGGGTTCGCGTTCTTCGGTGACGAACTGGCCACTTGGCTGGAGCTGCCAGAGAGCAACAACCCCACGGTCATGGCACTCCAGAACAGCTTCATTCAGGGGCTTGGCTGGCTGGCATTGACGGTGGTGACCGTGTTGATCGCCATCCAGATCTTGAACACCTGAACACCCATTGCGCCAAGCGCTGCTGGCGCCCGCAGTGTCGGCCATCGGCCTTCAATCGTCATCATCCAGCTCGGCATTCCACCCCATGGCCTTCGCACGCTGGACCGCCTGGGCATGGATACGGGTATGGCGCTGAGCCACATCGGGGGGGAGGCGGCTAGGCAGTTGGCCATAAGGCTCCCAGGCCTTGTGCACCGCCTCGAAAAGGTTTTGCAGATCGCCCACACCCTTACCGGCAAAACCATCGCCTTCGGTCAAGATACCGAACACCCAGGCGTCGCGGATGATGCGCCCGGTCATGGTCATGCCGTTGTGTTCTTCGTGGTCGATGCCGGCGTAGGTCTTGGTGCGGCTCTGAATGATGCTCATGGTAGATTCCTGTCTATCGGGTGAGGC